>NZ_JBAPLU010000023.1:0-59798 GCF_037083825.1 Klenkia sesuvii | reverse complement strand
GAAGAAGGCCTGTCGACCAAGGAGATCATCCGCTGCCTCAAGCGTCTGATCGCCCGCGAGCTCTACTACCTGATCATCAACCCGACATCGGTCGCTGCAACCACTTGACGATCCATAGGAGCATCCCAGGCGTCCCGCCGGGAGCGACTGGGTGGGGGAGGCGGTGGGGGAGGCAGTCACCCCGGTCAGGGTGAACAGCGGGTGACCGGATCGAACCGGCATGGCCCGCGTGGAAGGCTCGGGGCTCTACCATCGAGCTGCACCCGCGAGAGGTTGCCGCCCAGGGTAGCGGTAGGTCCGGCCGAGGTGGTCGCGCCTAGACTCGGCCCTCGCCACGGGGTGTGGCGCAGCTTGGTAGCGCACCTGCTTTGGGAGCAGGGGGCCGCAGGTTCAAATCCTGTCACCCCGACACGACGCCCACCGGTCTCTGGGAGACTGGCGGGCATCCCGGCGTGATGTGTGGTCTCGCCGTACCCCCTGCTGTCTGCACCGAGGAGCACTGCACTGTGAAGAGCACCATCGAGAACCTGGGCCCGACCCGGGTCCGGCTCGCCATCGAGGTGCCGTGGGGCGACCTGGACCACGCCTTCGGCGAGGTCTACAAGGAGCTCGGCCGTCAGGTCCGCGTCCCCGGCTTCCGGCCGGGCAAGGTCCCCAACCGGATCCTCGACCAGCGCATCGGCCGGGCCGCCGTCCTCGAGCAGGTCGTGCAGCACGCGGTGCCCGAGGTCTACTCCGAGGCGGTCCGCGAGAACCAGGTGCGGGTGCTGACCCAGCCCGACGTCGAGGTCACCCGCCTCGACGACGGCGACACCCTGGCCTTCACCGCCGAGGTCGACGTCGCCCCCACCCTCGAGCTGCCCGAGCTCGACGCCCTGGCCGTGACCGTCGACGACGTCGAGGTCACCGACGAGGAGATCGACGGCCAGGTCACCACCATGCGCGAGCGGTTCGCCGTGCTCACCGGTGTCGACCGGGCCGCCGCCGACGGCGACTACGTGTCCATCGACCTGGAGGCCACGCTCGACGGCGAGGTGCTGGAGGACGGCACCACCAGCGGGATGTCCTACGAGGTCGGCACCGGCTCGTTGATGGAGGGCCTCGACGAGGCCGTGCGCGGTCTGTCGGTCGACGAGTCGGCCACCTTCACCACCGCGCTGCTGTCGGGCGAGTCCGCCGGGCGCGAGGCCCAGGTCACCGTCACCGTCCGCTCGGTCAAGGCCAAGGAGCTCCCCGAGCTCGACGACGACTTCGCCTCCACCGCCAGCGAGTTCGACACCCTCGACGAGCTCCGCGACGACGTCCGCATCCGGCTGGGCCGCGTCAAGGTCATGCAGCAGGGCAGCCAGGCCCGCGACAAGCTGGTCGAGCACCTGCTCGAGGTCATCGAGGTCCCGGTGCCCGAGACCCTCGTCGAGCGCGAGCTGCAGTGGCGCAGCCAGTCCATGGAGCGCGAGCTCCAGCAGGCCGGCATGGACTGGGACGCCTACTTCGAGATGGCCGGCATCGAGGGCCGCGAGGCCTACGACGCCGAGATGCGCGAGAACGTCGAGAACGCCGTGCGCACCCAGTTCGTGCTCGACGCCATCGCCGACGCCCGCGAGGTCACCGTCGACAACGACGACCTGTCCGCGCAGATCATGGCCCAGGCGCAGCGCAACCGGATGAGCCCGGAGCAGTACGCGCAGCAGCTGCAGCAGGGCAACAACATCGCCGACTTCGTCGCCGACGTCCGCCGCACCAAGGCCCTGGCCCAGCTGCTGGAGTCCACGACCATCACCGACGCCTCGGGCAACGAGGTCGACCTGGAGGCCCTGCGCCCCCGGACGACCACGGCCGGCGACGGTGGCGAGGACGCCGAGGGCGCCGAGGCGCCGAAGAAGAAGGCGGCGAAGAAGGCCCCCGCGAAGAAGGCCGCGGCGAAGAAGGCCGCGGACGAGGCCGAGGACGCCCCGGGTGCCGACGGCGACGAGTCCGCCGCCGACGCCGCCGCCGAGGCCCCGAAGAAGAAGGCGGCGGCGAAGAAGGCCCCCGCCAAGAAGGCCCCCGCCAAGAAGGCCGCGCCGAAGAAGGCCGCGGCGCAGGACGAGGCCTCCGCCGAGTCCTGATCCACGCCGGCCGACGCCCGCCCCACCGCACCGCGGTGGGGCGGGCGTCGGCGTTGTGCGGGTGTGCGCCCTCGGCGAACACCGGCCGTGGCGGGAGTGGGCTGTCGGACGTGCGCGTTAGGGTCGACGTGACACCGAGAAGGGGCCCGCCCGCACCGGGCGCGACCCGCCCCCGGCGGCCCACAGCACCACCGCACCACCACCCACGAGACCGCCTGCTCGACAGTCCTACGGAGGTCACCGCACACGTGAGCACCACACACCCGACCGCGCCGGTGATGCGCGGCGCCGGGACCATGATGAACCTCGGCGACTCGGTCTACGAGCGCCTGCTGCGCGAGCGCATCATCTTCCTGGGCACCCAGGTCGACGACACGATCGCCAACCAGTTGGCCGCGCAGATGCTGCTGCTGTCCGCCGAGGACCCCAAGCGCGACATCCACCTGTACATCAACTCGCCCGGCGGCTCGGTCAGCGCCGGCATGGCGATCTACGACACGATGCAGTTCATCGACTGCGACGTCGCCACCTACGGCATGGGGCTGGCCGCCTCCATGGGGCAGTTCCTGCTCACCGCCGGCACCAAGGGCAAGCGCTACGCCCTGCCGCACGCGCGGATCATGATGCACCAGCCCTCGGCCGGCGTCGGCGGCACCGCGGCCGACATCGCCATCCAGGCCGACCTGTTCCGGCGCACCAAGCGCGAGCTCAACGAGCTGCAGTCGCTGCACACCGGGCAGACCGTCGAGCGCATCAACGAGGACTCCGACCGCGACCGCTGGTTCACCGCCCAGGAGGCGTTGGAGTACGGATTCGTCGACCACGTGGTCACCCGGGCCTCCGCGACGACCGAGACCGACAACCCGGTCACCGAGAACTGACGGTCGGAGGACCTGACATGAGCTTCCAGCTGCCGAGCAGCCGCTACATCCTGCCCTCCTTCACCGAGCGCACCAGCTACGGCATGAAGGAGTCGAACCCCTACAACAAGCTCTTCGAGGAGCGCATCATCTTCCTCGGGGTGCAGGTCGACGACGCCAGCGCCAACGACGTCATGGCCCAGCTGATCACGCTGGAGTCCACCGACCCCGACCGCGACATCACGATGTACATCAACTCGCCCGGTGGCTCCTTCACCGCGCTGATGGCCATCTACGACACGATGCAGTTCGTCCGGCCCGACATCCAGACCGTCTGCATGGGCCAGGCGGCCTCCGCCGCCGCCGTCCTGCTCGCGGCCGGGACCAAGGGCAAGCGGCTCGCGCTGCCCTACTCGCGGGTGCTCATCCACCAGCCCTCGGGCGAGGCCGGTGGCCAGGTCACCGACCTGGAGATCCACGCCGCCGAGATCGAGCGCGTGCGCACCCAGATGGAGCAGATCCTGGCCCGGCACACCGGCCGGTCCCAGGAGCAGGTCCGCAAGGACATCGACCGCGACAAGATCCTGACGGCCGACGAGGCCAAGGAGTACGGGATCGTCGACGAGGTCATCAAGAGCCGCAAGCTCAACGCCCTCCCGGCCTGACCCGGTGGGCTCCGGGGTCTCGCTCCTGAGGCTCCGGAGCCCTACGGTCGCAGGCGTGCACCGGGGGTCCCCGGGGCTCGTGCGACTCGGGGTGAACGACAGCAGAACACCGGGTGCGTCACTGCCCGAGAACGTCGGAGATGGCCGGTACGGTCGGCGAGCGCCCGATCCCCGGTGACCACCGGCTCGTGCACGAGGCCCGCCGCCGGCGGGGTGATCAGGGACGACGAACGAGGGACCTGCACTTCCCAGCAGGCCCGTTGTGACACGGAGGTCAGCCAGGTGGCACGTATCGGTGAGAGCGGCGACCTGCTCAAGTGCTCGTTCTGCGGGAAGAGCCAGAAGCAGGTCAAGAAGCTCATCGCTGGCCCCGGGGTCTACATCTGCGACGAGTGCATCGAGCTCTGCAACGAGATCATCGAGGAGGAGCTCAGCGAGTCCACGGACCTCAAGTTCGACGAGCTGCCCAAGCCCAAGGAGATCCACGACTTCCTCGAGCAGTACGTCATCGGCCAGGACAAGGCCAAGCGCACGCTCGCGGTCGCGGTCTACAACCACTACAAGCGGGTGCAGGCCGGCGGTGAGCGCTCCTCCCGCGACGAGAGCGTCGAGCTGGCCAAGTCCAACATCCTGCTCATGGGCCCGACCGGGTGCGGCAAGACCCACCTGGCGCAGACGCTGGCCCGCATGCTCAACGTGCCCTTCGCCATCGCCGACGCCACCGCGCTCACCGAGGCCGGGTACGTCGGCGAGGACGTCGAGAACATCTTGCTCAAGCTGATCCAGGCCGCCGACTACGACGTCAAGCGCGCCGAGACCGGCATCATCTACATCGACGAGGTCGACAAAATCGCCCGCAAGAGCGAGAACCCGTCGATCACCCGTGACGTGTCCGGAGAGGGTGTGCAGCAGGCGTTGCTGAAGATCCTGGAGGGCACCACGGCGTCGGTGCCGCCGCAGGGTGGGCGCAAGCACCCGCACCAGGAGTTCATCCAGATCGACACGACGAACGTGCTGTTCATCGTGGGTGGTGCCTTCGCCGGGCTCGAGGAGGTCATCGAGGCCCGCACCGGCAAGCAGGGCATCGGCTTCGGGTCGACGGTGCGCGGCAAGGCCGAGATCGAGGAGGCCAACGCCATCGCCCAGGTGCTGCCCGAGGACCTGCTCAAGTTCGGCATGATCCCCGAGTTCATCGGCCGCCTGCCGGTCATCACCACGGTGCAGAAGCTCGACCGCACCGCGCTGATCAACATCCTGACCGAGCCGAAGAACGCGCTGGTGCGCCAGTACCGGAAGCTGTTCGAGCTCGACGGGGTGGAGCTGGAGTTCACCGACGACGCCCTCGAGGCCATCGCCGACCAGGCGTTGCTGCGCGGCACCGGCGCGCGTGGGCTGCGGGCCATCCTCGAGGAGGTGCTGCAGTCGGTCATGTACGACATCCCCAGCCGCGACGACGTGGCCACTGTCGTCATCACCGGCGAGGTCGTGCTGGAGCGCGTGAACCCGACCATCGTCCCGCGCAAGCCCGTCCGCGAGCGCCGCGAGAAGTCCGCCTGACCCGCCGCTGACGCCGTGAGGCCCAGGACCCTGTGGGGTCCTGGGCCTTTCGCGTTCCGGGCGCGCCGCCCTCTGGACCCGTGGGCTCCCGCAGGCTGCGGCGCTCCAGGGATCCTGTGCCCCTGCAGCGCCGCAGGATCCCTGTAGCGCCACAGGGCGCGCGGGCTGGCGCCCCGCGGCGACTACTCGGCAGCGGGGACTTCGGCGAGCACCACGTCGACGCTCAGCGGGCCCTGGCCGGGCTCGACGGTCAGGGTCGAGATGATGCCGGCGGCCACGAGGTCGCGGCGCACCGCCTCGACCAGCCCGACCGCGGCCTCCGGGGCGTGCACCACGGCGGACTCGACCGGCGCCCGCATCGACACCTTGGCCTCGCTCTTGGCCTTGCGCACCGCGGCCAGCGCCTCGGCGGCCAGCCCCACCAGCGCTGGGTCACCACCGGCGGGCAGCTCGTCGACGGTCGGCCACGCGGCGCGGTGCACCGACCCCGTCTGCCACCACGACCAGACCTCCTCGGCGGCGAAGGGCAGCACCGGGGCGAGCAGCCGGCCCAGCACCGACAGCGCGGTCGCGAGGCCTGCCTTCGCGGAGGTGGCGCCCTCGACGGGGCCGCCGTCCTCGCCGTAGGCCCGGGTCTTCACCAGCTCCACGTGGTCGTCGCAGAACTGCCAGAAGAAGGTCTCGGTGACCTCCAGCGCGCGGGTGTAGTTGTAGGCCTCCATCGCGGCGGTGGCCTCCTCGACCACGGCGCGCAGCCGGGCCAGCAGGGCGGCGTCGACCGGCTCGGTGACCTCGGCGCCCACCAGGTCGGCGGTGGCCCCCAGGCTGCCCAGGACGAACTTGCCGACGTTGAGCAGCTTGATGGCCAGCCGGCGGCCGACCTTCATCTGCACCTCGTCGAAGGGCGAGTCCGCACCGGGGCGGGCGCCGGCGGCTCGCCAGCGCACGGCGTCGGTGCCGTACTTCTCCAGCACGTCGATCGGCGTGGTGGCGTTGCCCTTGGACTTGCTCATCTTCTTGCGGTCGGGGTCGACCACGAAGCCGGAGATGGCGGCGTGCGTCCACGGCACCTGGTCCTGCTCGTAGTGCGCGCGCACGACGGTGGAGAACAGCCAGGTGCGGATGATGTCGTGCGCCTGGGGCCGCAGGTCCATCGGGAACACGTGCGCGAACAGCTCGGGGTCGGTGTCCCAGCCCGAGGCGACCTGCGGGGACAGCGACGAGGTCGCCCAGGTGTCCATGACGTCGGGGTCGGCCATGAACCCGCCGGGCACGCCGCGCTGGTCCTCGGTGTACCCCTCGGGCACCTCGGAGGACGGGTCGACCGGCAGCGCCGACTCCGGGGCCAGCAACGGCTGGTCGAACACCGGCTCGCCGGCGTCGTCGAGGCGGTACCACACCGGGAACGGCACCCCGAAGAACCGCTGGCGGCTGATCAGCCAGTCACCGTTGAGGCCCTCGACCCAGTTCTCGTAGCGGTGCCGCATGTGCTCGGGCACCCACTGGATCTCCTTGCCCCGGGCCACCAGGGCCGCGCGCAGGTCGGCGTCGCGGCCGCCGTTGCGGATGTACCACTGCCGGGTGGTGACGATCTCCAGGGGGCGCTCGCCCTTCTCGAAGAACTTGACCGGGTGGGTGATCGGCCGCGGGTCGCCCTCGAGGTCGCCGGACTCGCGCAGCATCTCGACCACGCGCTGCTGGGCGCTGAACACCGTCTTGCCGGCGAGCTCGGCGTACACCTCGGCGGGGACGCCGTCGGGGGCGTCGGCCAGCAGCCGGCCGTCCCAGCCGATGATCGCCCGCGTGGGCAGCTGGAGCTCGCGCCACCAGGTGACGTCGGTGAGGTCGCCGAACGTGCAGATCATGGCGATGCCCGAGCCCTTGTCCTTCTCGGCCAGCCGGTGCGCGACGACGGGGACCTCGACGCCGAACAGCGGCGTGCGCACGGTCTGGCCGAACAGCGGCTGGTAGCGCTCGTCGTCGGGGTGGGCCACCAGCGCGACGCATGCCGGCAGCAGCTCGGGGCGGGTGGTCTCGATGTGCACCGGGCCGTCGGGACCGGCGAAGGCCACCCGGTGGTAGGCGCCGGGTCGCTCGCGGTCCTCGAGCTCGGCCTGGGCGACCGCCGTGCGGAAGGTGACGTCCCACAAGGTGGGGGCCTCCTGCGCGTAGGCCTCGCCGCGGGCCAGGTTGTGCAGGAACGCCCGCTGCGCGGTCGCGCGGGAGGTCTCGGAGATGGTGCGGTAGACGTTGCCCCAGTCGACCGACAGACCGACCTGGCGCCACAGCTTCTCGAACTCGGCCTCGTCGACGGCGGTGAGCTGCTCGCACAGCTCGACGAAGTTGCGCCGGCTGATGGGCACCTGCTCCTTGCCCGGCTTCTCCGGCGGGGTGAAGTCGGCGTCGTAGGGGAGCGACGGGTCGCAGCGCACGCCGTAGTAGTTCTGCACCCGGCGCTCGGTCGGCAGACCGTTGTCGTCCCAGCCCATCGGGTAGAAGACGTGCTTGCCGGTCATGCGGTGGTAGCGGGCGACGATGTCGGTGTGGGTGTAGCTGAACACGTGACCCACGTGCAGCGACCCGCTGGCGGTGGGCGGCGGGGTGTCGATGGCGTAGGTCTGCGACCGCGGCGCGGCGAGGGCGGCGGACCGGTCGAAGCCGTAGACGTCGTCGCGGGCCCACGCGGCTACCCACTTGGCCTCGAGGCCGTCGAGGGTGGGCTTGTCGGGCACGGTGCCCGGGGCGGTGACGTCGGTGGACATGCCCTCATCCTAGGAAGGGCCGCGACTGGCATCCTGGGCGGAGTGACCACCTCCCGTGACGAGGCCCGGGTCGAGGCCGAGCTGCTGGCCCGCTGGCCCGAGAGCCGGCTCGAGCCCAGCCTCACCCGCATCTCGGCCGTGCTCGACCTCCTCGGCTCCCCGCACCGCGCCTTCCCGGTCGTGCAGGTCACCGGCACCAACGGCAAGACCTCGACCGCGCGGATGGTCGACGAGCTGCTGCGCGGTTTCGGGCTGCGCGTCGGGCGGTTCACCAGCCCGCACCTGGAGTCGATCCGCGAGCGCATCGTGGTCGACGGGCGACCCATCAGCGCCGAGCGGTTCGTCGAGGTGCACGACGACGTCGCGCCCTACGTGCAGATGGTCGACGGGTCCTCCGACGTCCCGATGTCCTTCTTCGAGGTCATGGTCGCCATGGCCTACGCCGCCTTCGCCGAGACCCCGGTCGACGTCGCCGTGGTCGAGGTGGGCATGGGCGGTACCTGGGACGCCACCAACGTGGTCGACGCCCGGGTCGCCGTCGTCACCCCGGTCTCGATGGACCACGCCGAGTACCTGGGCCCCGACGTCGCCACGATCGCCACCGAGAAGGCCGGCATCATCAAGCCCGCCCCGCCCACCGACGAGGGCGTGCCCGGCCCCGACGTCGTCGCGGTGCTGGCCCACCAGCCCCCCGGAGCGCTGGAGTCCCTGGTCCGCCGCGCGGTCGAGGTGGAGGCGGTCGTGGCCCGGGAGGGCACGGAGTTCGGCCTGCTGGAGCGGAAGGTCGCCGTCGGCGGTCAGCAGCTGCGCATCCAGGGCCTGGGCGGGGAGTACCCCGAGGTGTACCTGCCGCTGTTCGGGGCGCACCAGGCGCAGAACGCCGTCGTGGCCCTCGCCGCCGTCGAGGCATTCCTCGGCGCCGGCTCGGCGAGCGGGCCGGTCGACCCCGAGGTCGTGCGGGCCGCCTTCGCCGCCGTCCGGTCGCCCGGTCGGCTCGAGCGGGTGCGCAGCTCGCCGTCCGTGCTGGTCGACGCCGCGCACAACCCGGCGGGCATGGCGGCCACGGTGGCGGCGGTGCGGGAGTCGTTCGACTTCACCCGGCTGGTCGGGGTCGTGGGCTGCGTGCGCGGCAAGGACGTCGCCGGCATGCTGGCCGAGCTCGAACCGCTGTGCGCCGAGCTGGTCGTGACCCAGAACAGCTCGCCGCGGGCGATGCCGGCCGACGAACTGGGCGCGCTGGCCGTGGACGTCTTCGGGGCCGACCGGGTCAGCGTGCACCCGCAGCTGTTCGACGCCCTCGAGTCGGCCATCGAGCTGGCCGAGGCCGGCCGCGACCACGCCCTGGGCGGGTCCGGTGTCCTGGTCACCGGCAGTGTTGTGACGGCGGGGGAGGCCCGCACGCTGATGGGCGGGAAGGGGAAATGAGCGCGCCGCGCGCGGCCGACCCCGCGCGGGCGGCCAAGGCGCTGTCGGGCGCAGCTGCGGCCGTGCTGCTGCTGGAGGGCATCGCGGTGCTGTTCGTGCCGCGGGGGATCGTGCAGTCCGACGGGCTCGGCTGGGTGCGGCTCACCGTCCTGCTCGTGCTCGCGGTGGTGCTGGTCCTGGCCAGCGGGCTGCAGCGCCGTCCGCGGGGCCTGCTCGTCGGCACGGTGCTGCAGGTGCCCCTGCTGCTCACCGGGCTCTACTCGAACGCGATGTGGTTCGTGGGCGGTGTCTTCGTGCTGGTCTGGCTGTACCTGTTGCAGATCCGCAAGGACCTCGTCGGCTCCCCGTTCGGCCCGCCGCCGGACGCCCCGGCGCCGGTCGACGACGATCCCCGCCGATAGGGAGCAGGACGGTCCGGTGAGCAGGGGAGTGACGGTGCGCCCGACGAGGATCCGCCGACGGGTGGTGCCAGCGGTGCTGGCCCTCACGCTGCTGGCCGGCTGCGGGGGCGAGGACCCGGCCCCCGCCGCGGCCCCCAGCACCACCGCACCGACGCCGCCGCCCGCGGCGCCGGTCACGACCCCCGCCCCGCAGCCGGTGGCGCCGCTCACCGGGCTGCCGGTGGACGCCGTGGCACCCCGGGCGGCGCTGGCCGTGAAGGTCGAGAACCCGCCGATCGCCCGACCCCAGGCAGGGCTGACCGAGGCCGACATCGTCTGGGAGCAGGTCGTCGAGGGCGGGACCAGCCGGTTCGTGGTGGTCTACCAGTCGCAGCTGCCCGCCTCGATCGGCCCGGTGCGCTCGACCCGTCCGATGGACCCCGCGATCGCGGCCCCGCTGCACGGGCTCTTCGCCACCTCGGGCGGGCAGGGGCAGTACCTGTCGGCCGTGTCGGCCGCCGGCCTGCAGCTGTTCAGCTTCGACGCCGGGGACGACGGCTTCGCCCGGCAGGGCCCGCGGCAGGCGCCGCACAACGTCTACCTCGACCCCACTGCCCTCTACGCCGCCGCCGACGCCGAGCACCAGGCGCCGCCGGCCGCCCAGTTCGGCTACGCCCCGACCGCCGGCACGCAGACGACCATCGCCCAGGGGAGCGCGGCGACCGGGCTGGACTTGGAGCTGGCGGCGGCCGCCACGCCGTCGTGGCGCTGGGACCCGGTGGCGCGCACCTGGGCCCGCGCCGAGGCCGGCACCCCGGCCACGGCCGCCGACGGCGTCCAGGTGTCGGCCACGAACGTCGTCGTCCTGCGGGTCGAGGTCGTGGAGACCGACGCGGTCGACCCGGCCGGCAACCCGGTGCCCGAGACCCTGCTGGCCGGTCGTGGCGGCGAGGGCCTGGTCGCCACCGCGGGACGGACCGTGCCGATCACGTGGACCAAGGGTGCCGAGGGCGACGCGATCGCCCTCACCGCCCCCGACGGCAGCCCGGTGCTGCTGGCGCCGGGCACCACCTGGGTGGAGCTCGTGCCCACCGGCAGCGGAACGGTCACCGTCGTTCCGTAGGCTGCGGCCTCGTGACTGAGCGCACCCTGATCCTGGTCAAGCCCGACGGCGTCGCCCGCGGCCTCGTCGGCGAGGTCGTCTCGCGGCTGGAGGCCAAGGGCCTGCGCCTGGTGGCCGCCGAGCTGCGCACCCTGCCCCGCGAGACCGCCGAGCAGCACTACGCCGAGCACAGCGAGAAGCCGTTCTTCGGCTCGCTGGTCGACTTCATCACCGGTGGCCCGCTGTTGGCCCTGGTCGCCGAGGGCCCTCGCGCCATCGAGGCCTTCCGGGCCCTGGCCGGTGCCACCGACCCGGTGAAGGCCGCCCCCGGCACGATCCGCGGCGACTTCGCCCTCGAGGTGCAGAACAACATCGTCCACGGCTCGGACAGCCCCGAGTCGGCCCAGCGCGAGATCGGCCTGTTCTTCCCCTCGCTCTGAACGAGGACCCCCTCGCCCCCCACCGCGGGCACGCTCGCGGCGGGACCGTGCGAGGGGGCCTTGCGGGCCCCCGCGCCCGTCTACCCTGGGTGCCGCTATGACTGTCGAGAGCCTGTACCCCCGACTCGAGCCGCTGCTGGCGCAGGTCCAGAAGCCGATCCAGTACGTCGGCGGCGAGCTGAACGCCCAGACCAAGCCGTGGGAGGACGTCGCCGTCCACTGGGCGCTGATGTACCCCGACGCCTACGAGGTGGGGCTGCCCAACCAGGGTCTGATGATCCTGTACGAGGTGCTCAACGAGCGCGCCGACGCCCTGGCCGAGCGCACCTACGCCGTCTGGCCCGACCTCGCCGCCCTCATGCGCGAGCACGGCGTCGGCCAGTTCACGCTCGAGAACCACCGTCCGGTGCGCGCCTTCGACTTCCTCGGCGTCAGCTTCGCCACCGAGCTGGGCTACACCAACCTGCTCGAGGCCCTCGACCTCGCCGGGGTGCCGCTGCACGCGGTCGACCGCGACGAGACCCACCCGGTCGTGGTCGCCGGCGGGCACGCCGCCTTCAACCCCGAGCCGGTCGCCGACTTCGTCGACTGCGCCGTCCTCGGGGACGGCGAGCAGGTCGTCGGTGACATGACCGACGTGCACAGCGCCTGGACGGCGGCCGGCCGGCCCGGCGGCCGCGCCGAGCTGCTGGCCCGGCTGGCCCGCGTCGAGGGCGTCTACGTGCCGCAGTTCTACGCCGTGGCCTACGCCCCCGACGGCACGATCGCCTCGCTCGACCGCACCCGCGACGACGTGCCCGCGACGATCACCAAGCGCACCGTCATGGACCTCGACGAGTGGCCCTACCCCAAGCAGCCCCTGGTGCCGCTGGCCGAGAGCGTGCACGAGCGCATGAGCGTGGAGATCTTCCGCGGCTGCACCCGCGGTTGCCGCTTCTGCCAGGCCGGCATGATCACCCGTCCGGTGCGCGAGCGCACCATCACCGGCATCGGGTCGATGGTCGACACCGGGCTGAAGGCCACCGGGTACCAGGAGGTGGGCCTGCTCTCCCTCTCCAGCGCCGACCACTCCGAGATCGGGCAGCTGGCCAAGGAGCTCGCCGACCGGTACGAGGGCACCAACACCGGGCTGTCGCTCCCCTCCACCCGGGTGGACGCGTTCAACGTGACGCTGGCCAACGAGCTGTCCCGCAACGGCCGCCGCTCGGGCCTCACCTTCGCCCCCGAGGGCGGCAGCGAGCGCATCCGCCGGGTCATCAACAAGACCGTCTCCAAGGACGACCTCGTCCGCACCGTCACCACCGCCTACGCCAACGGCTGGCGGCAGGTGAAGCTCTACTTCATGTGCGGTCTGCCCACCGAGACCGACGAGGACGTCCTGGAGATCGCCGAGCTGGCGGTCGAGGTGATCCGGGCCGGGCGCGAGGCGAGCGGGTCCAAGGACATCCGCTGCACCGTGTCGATCGGCGGCTTCGTGCCCAAGCCGCACACCCCGTTCCAGTGGGCGGCCCAGGCCTCGGCCGAGACCATCGACCACCGGCTGCGCGTGCTGCGCGAGGCCATCAATGCCGACCGGCGCATCGGCCGCTCCATCGGGATCCGCTACCACGACGGCAAGCCCGGCGTCGTCGAGGGCCTGCTGTCCCGCGGCGACCGCCGCGTCGGCCGGGTCATCGAGCGGGTGTGGCGCGACGGCGGGCACTTCGACGGCTGGAGCGAGCACTTCTCCTACGACCGCTGGGTCACCGCCGCCGCCGAGGAGCTGGCCCCCTTCGGCGTCGACCTCGACTGGTACACCGTCCGCGAGCGGGGCGAGCACGAGGTGCTGCCCTGGGACCACCTCGAGTCGGGCCTGGACAAGGAGTGGCTCTGGGACGACTGGCAGGAGGCGCTGAACGAGGACGAGGTCGCCGACTGCCGGTGGACCCCCTGCTACGACTGCGGCGTCTGCCCGACCATGGGCACCGAGATCCAGATCGGCCCCACCGGCCGCTCGCTCATCCCGCTGACCCCGGTCGGGGCCGGCCCGCGGCCGCAGGTGCGTGCCCAGGTCGACGTCGACGTCGAGGGTGCCGTGCCCGACCCGGTGCACACGCACTGATGGCCCGCCAGCCCGACGGCCCCCCGCCGCCGCCCACCGTGCAGAAGCTGCGGCTGCGCTACACCAAGCGCGGCCCGCTGCGGTTCGCCAGCCATCGCGACCTCGCGCGGGCGCTGGAGCGTGCCCTGCGCCGGGCGCAGGTGCCGATGGCGTTCTCGGCGGGGTTCAGCCCGCACCCCAAGATCAGCTACATGGGCGCGGCGCCGACCGGTGCGGCGTCGGAGGCCGAGTACGTCGAGATCGGGCTGGCGGCCCGCTGCGACCCCGAGGCGGTGCGGCTGGCCCTGGACGCGTCCCTGCCCCCGGGCATCGACGTCGTGGAGTGCGTCGAGGCGGCCGAGGGCGCCGGCGGTCTCGCCGAGCGGCTCGACGCCACCCGCTGGCGCATCGACCTGGCCGAGGTCGACCCGGCCGAGCTCGCCGCGGCCGTCGAGCAGCTGCTCGCAGCCGACGTCGTGACCATCGCCAAGCGCACCAAGAACGGCCTCAAGGACGTCGACGCCCGAGCCGCCGTCGTCTCGGCTGCGGTGTCCGAGGAGCCCGGTCGTGCCATACTGCACGTGGTCGTACGGCAGGTGACGCCGACCGTACGACCGGACGACGTGTTGGCCGCACTGGCTGCCGTCGCCGACCTGCACCCGCCGTTGCCCCCCCGGGCCGTGCGTGAGGCGCAGGGCCGGCTCGACGACAGCGGTGAGGTGGCCGACCCGCTCGGACCGGACCGCGAGGCCGGTTCCCGCTGCCAGGGGGAGCCCCAGCCGGTCTGACCCGGAGGGTCGCCCCGCCGGCCGACGGCGACGCCCGCGCCGCGAACTGCCAGCCGCGGAGCACCCCAGCCTTCTGCACCAGCAGCACCCGCACCACCGGCAGCACCGCTCCACCCCGCGAGCCAGCACTGCACCTGCACTGCACCTGCACCACCGGGGCCCGACCACGAGGCCGGGGCCCGGCACAGACTTCACGCGGGCCCGGCGCGCCGCACGGCGTACCGACCCGCCCGACCCGCGCCCCTGCGCGGCCGCCAGTCGTCGACGACGATCGGCGCCCGGGGGCGCACCAGGAGGCGAGCCCTTCGTGGCCGACACCGACGACACCAGCAACGAACCGACCAGCGAGGGCACCGCGCCCGGCAGCCCGGACCAGGACCTCACCCCGCCCGACACCGCCGCCGGCGACCCCCGCCCCGACGACTCCCCGGCGCCGGACGCCCCCGGGACGGGCGACCCGGCCACCGAGGACACGGCCACCGAGGACCCGGCCACCGAGGACACGGTGACCGAGGACACGGTGACCGAGGACCCGGCCGAGGAGGTGTCGCAGCCGCCGGTCGAGGAGTTCCGGCTGCGGGCCGACGCCGAGACCCTCGAGGCCGCGGCCATCCCGCCGTCCCGGGTCGTCGGCGAGCCGACCACCACCCGGTACGGCGCCCAGTTCAGCTCGGCCGACACCAGCACCGTCACCGCGCGTCCGCGCCGCCGCGCCACCCGGCCCGCGCTCGCCGCCGACCCGGACTCGGTGGAACCGGCCGCTCCCGCGCTGCCCCCGGCGCCGGCGTTCGTCGCCTTCGTCGCCCCTCCGGCCGAGGCCGAGCAGGCGCCCCCGGCGCCGCGCCGGCGCAGCCGCCGCACCCAGGCGGAGACCCCCGCCGAGGCACCGACCGAGGCGCCCGCCGACCCGGGGGCGGAGCGGGGCGCCGTCGAGGACAGCGCGGATGAGCAGTCCGGTCGCCCGCGCCGCAGCCGCTCGCGCCGCCGGGCGCCCGAGGCGGAGCGCCCGGCCGAGGACGAGGAGACCGTCGTCCTGCCGGCGCCCGACGCCGACGAGGACACCGAGGACGACACGGACGACACCGACGGCGACGACCGCGATGCCGACGCCGGTGGGTCGGGCAGCCGCCGCCGTCGTCGTGGCCGCCGCGGCCGGGGCCGGGGCCGGGCGGGCGAGGACGACGACGACCGCGACGAGTCCGAGGGCGGCACCGACGACGCCGCCACCGCCGACGGCGACGGCGAGGGCGCCGGCGAGGACGCCGAGGACACCGACGGCGACGCCACCGGGTCGGGGACGCGCCGACGCCGGCGTCGGCGGCGTCGCGGGGGCGAGTCCGCCGGGGAGAGCAACGACAGCAGCGACGACGACCGCCCCGAGCGGGCCGGGCGCAACGGACGCGACTCCAGCGACGACGCCGTGAAGGGCGTCTCCGGGTCGACCCGCCTGGAGGCCAAGCGCCAGCGCCGCCGGGACGGGCGCGACACCGGACGCCGCCGGGCGCCCATCCTGTCCGAGTCGGAGTTCCTGGCCCGCCGCGAGGCCGTCGACCGGGCCATGGTCATCCGCCAGCAGGGTGAGCGCACCCAGATCGCCGTCCTCGAGGACGACGTGCTCGTCGAGCACTACGTCACCCAGGCCCAGTCGACCTCGTTCGCCGGCAACGTCTACCTCGGCCGCGTGCAGAACGTGCTGCCCTCGATGGAGGCGGCGTTCGTCGACATCGGCAAGGGCCGCAACGCCGTGCTCTACGCCGGCGAGGTCAACTGGGAGACCGCGGGCCTGTCGGGCAAGTCGCGCTCCATCGAGCAGGCGCTGAAGTCCGGCGACAAGGTGCTGGTGCAGGTCACCAAGGACCCGATCGGCCACAAGGGCGCCCGGTTGACCCAGCAGATCAACCTGCCCGGACGCTTCCTGGTCTACGTGCCCGGTGGCTCCATGACCGGCATCAGCCGCAAGCTCCCCGACGTCGAGCGCCAGCGGCTCAAGGACATCCTGAAGAAGATCGTCCCCGAGGACGCCGGCGTCATCATCCGCACCGCCGCCGAGGGCGCCTCGGAGGAGGAGCTGACCCGCGACGTCGCCCGGCTGCAGGCGCAGTGGGAGGTCATCCAGACCAAGTCCCAGACGGTGACCAACGCGCCGACCCTGCTCTACGGTGAGCCCGACCTGGCCATCCGGGTCATCCGCGACGTCTTCAACGAGGACTTCAAGCGGCTGGTCGTGCAGGGCGACGACGCGTGGGACACCGTCGAGGCCTACGTCGCGCACGTCTCGCCCGAGCTGTCCGAGCGCCTGGAGCGCTACGTGGGCAACGGCGACGTCTTCCGCGACCTGCGCGTCGACGAGCAGCTGCTCAAGGCCCTCGACCGCAAGGTGTGGCTGCCCTCGGGCGGCTCGCTGGTCATCGACCGCACCGAGGCCATGACCGTCGTCGACGTCAACACCGGCAAGTTCACCGGCTCCGGCGGCAACCTCGAGCAGACGGTGACCCGCAACAACATCGAGGCGGCCGAGGAGATCGTGCGCCAGCTCCGGCTGCGCGACATCGGCGGCATGATCGTCATCGACTTCATCGACATGGTGCTGGAGAGCAACCGCGACCTCGTGCTGCGGCGGCTCACCGAGTGCCTGGGCCGCGACCGCACGAAGCACCAGGTCGCCGAGGTCACCTCGCTGGGCCTGGTGCAGATGACCCGCAAGCGGGTCGGGCAGGGCCTGCTCGAGGTGTTCAGCGAGAACTGCGAGCACTGCCGCGGGCGCGGCGTCGTCGTCCACCTCGACCCGGTCGACGAGAAGAAGCGCTCGGGCGGCAACGGTGGCTCCGGCCACGGCGGCTCCAACGGGGGCTCGGGCAACGGGAACCACGGTGGCTCGGGCAACGGTGGCTCGGGCAGCGGTGGTGGCCGCAACCGCGACGGCGGGCGGGGCCAGGACCGCGGTGCCGAGCCGGCCACCGACGAGTCGGTGGCGCCGGCGACCGGACCCGACGCCGGGGAGGAGACCGAGAGGGAGCCCTCGGGTCGCTCGGGCCGTCGCAACCGGGGTCGCCGCAACCGCGGCCGCAACGGCGACGAGCAGGTCGCCGAGGACGCCGCCGTCCTGGCCGCCAGCCACGGTGCGGCAGCGGACGCCGCCACCGAGGTCTCCGCCGACGCGCCCACCGAGGCCCCCATCGATGCCCCCACCGAGGCAGCGGCCGAACCAGCCGCCGACGCCCCGGTGGCGAGCCCGGATCCCGACGTCACCGACGACGAGGCCGGCCCGCAGGAGGACGCCGGCCCGCAGGAGAAGGCCGGGGTCGTCGAGCCCGACGAGCTGGCCGGCGCGGTCGACCAGGCCGCGGCGGAGGAGCTGGACCCGGTCGGGGCGACCCAGCGGGACGGCGCGGCCGGCCACGACGGCGGCGACGAGCCGGTGGTGACCCCCGAGGACGTGACCCGGGCGTTGCCCGAGGCCGCCGACGCGGTGTCCGAGGAGACCCCGGCCAGCAGCACGGAGGGCGACGCGGCCCCCGAGCCCACGGTGGACCCCGACGACGACGCGTCGGCGGACCCGGCGGCGCCCGTGGAGCCGCCGGCCGCACCGGCGGCCCGACCGCGCCGCAGGCGGGCCGCGAGCCGGCCCGCCGGACCGCCCGCGGTGTGACCCGGGCCGGCGCCGGGGGAGGCCCGTCCACCCCCGGCGCCGGCGCCCGGACGCGATGTCGGGCACAGGGTTCGACCCCGGGCCTGGGCCTCGGGTACGCTTGCCGGGTTGCTCCGTCCGGAGTGGCTGCTGCCCCGCGCCCCGTGCGTGGAGGTCGGTGGCCCCGGCCGCGCGAGCAGCCCGTCCCGCACACCGGCTCACCCCGGGGTGCGCCCAGGACAACGAAGACCTATCGAGGAGTCAGTGGTGTACGCAGTCGTCAAGGCCGGTGGGAAGCAGCACAAGGTGGCTGTCGGTGACCGGTTCACCGTCAACCGTCTCGAGGGGTCGGCCGGCGACACCGTGACCCTGCCCGTCGTGCTGCTGGTCGACGGCGACACCGTCACCAGCGACGCCGACGCGCTGGCGAAGGTCACCGCCACCGGCGAGATCGTCGAGCACGGCAAGGGCCCGAAGATCAAGATCCACAAGTTCAAGAACAAGACCGGCTACCACAAGCGCCAGGGGCACCGTCAGCCGCTGAGCGAGGTCGTGGTGACCGCCATCGGTTCCGAGAAGAAGGGCTGACGCCGCCATGGCTCACAAGAAGGGCGCATCGTCGTCCCGCAACGGTCGCGACTCGAACGCGCAGCGCCTGGGCGTGAAGCGCTTCGGCGGCCAGGTCGTGAAGGCCGGCGAGATCATCGTCCGCCAGCGCGGCACCCACTTCCACCCCGGCCTGGGCGTCGGCCGCGGCAAGGACGACACCCTCTTCGCCCTCACCCCGGGTGCGGTCGAGTTCGGTCGTCGTGGCGGCCGTCGTGTCGTCAACGTGCAGCTCGTCGAGCCGGCTCTCGAGCCGGCCGTCTGACGAAGGACCCCGGTACGGGGTCGCGCGACACGGGCCCGGCGGGATCACCCGCCGGGCCCGGTCCTGTTCTGAAGCCGGGGAGACCGGCACCACCCGCAACGGCCGACAGCGCAGAGAGGCGGCGACCGTGGCCGCTTTCATCGACCGCGTGACCGTGCACGTATCCGCAGGCAACGGCGGGCACGGCGTCAGCTCCGTGCACCGCGAGAAGTTCAAGCCCCTCGGCGGCCCCGACGGCGGCAACGGTGGCGACGGCGGCGACGTCGTCCTGGAGGTCGACGCCAGCGTGCACACGCTGCTCGACTTCCACCACCACCCGCACCAGAAGGCCCCCAACGGCAAGCCCGGCGCCGGTGGCCACCGCAACGGTGCCCGCGGCGAGGACGCCGTCCTGCGCGTACCCGAGGGCACCGTGGTCTCCGTCGGCGGCGAGGTGCTGGGCGACCTGATGGGCGTGGGCACCCGCCTGGTGCTGGCGGCCGGCGGCAAGGGCGGGCTGGGGAACGCAGCGTTGGCCAACGCCCGCCGCAAGGCCCCGGGCTTCGCGCTGCTCGGCGAGCCGGGCGAGGCCGTCGACGCCGTGCTGGAGCTCAAGAGCGTCGCCGACGTCGGCCTGGTCGGCTTCCCGTCGGCCGGGAAGTCGTCGCTGGTCGCCGCGATGAGCGCGGCGAAGCCGAAGATCGCCGACTACCCGTTCACCACGCTGGTGCCCAACCTCGGGGTCATCCGCTCCGGCGACGTCACGTACACGATGGCCGACGTCCCGGGCCTCATCCCCGGGGCCTCGACCGGCAAGGGGCTCGGCCTGCAGTTCCTCCGGCACGTCGAGCGCTGCGCTGTCCTGGTGCACGTGGTCGACATGGCGACGATGGAGCCCGGCCGTGACCCCGAGAGCGACATCGTCGCGCTCGAGCACGAGCTGCGGGAGTACGACGAGGAGCTCGACCTCGTCGGGCGGCTGCGCATCGCCGTCCTGAACAAGGTCGACGTCCCCGACGGGCGCGAGCTGGTCGACCTGGTCCGCGCGACCCTCGAGGCCCGCGGCCTCGAGGTCTTCCCGATCAGTGCCGTCACCGGCGAGGGCCTGCCCGAGCTCGGTTACGCCCTGGCCCGCGAGGTGCAGGCGCACCGCGCGTCGCTGCCCGCCCCGCAGGCCACCCGCATCACGTTGACCCCGCGGGCCGTCGACGACAGCGGGTTCACCGTGCAGCCCGACCCGCGCACCGACGGGTGGGTGGTGCTCGGCGTCAAGCCCGAGCGCTGGGTGCGCCAGACCGACTTCTCGAACGACGAGGCCGTCGGCTACCTGGCCGACCGGCTCAACCGGTTGGGCGTGGAGGTCGAGCTGGCCACGGCCGGCGCCGTCCCCGGGGACGCCATCACCGTCGGCGACGTCACCTTCGACTGGGAACCGACGCTGCCCGCCGGCACGCTCACCGTCGAGGAGACCGCGGGCCTGGGTGGCCGCGGCACCGACGTCCGGCTGGAGACCAACAGCCGCCCGCGGGCCGACGAGCGGCTGGCCGCCAAGCGCCGTCGCCGCACCCCGTACGAGCTGCTGGAGCCGGAGGGCGACGACCCCAGCTGGGACGACGAGTGAGCCGACAGGTCGTGGCGGCCGCCCACCGGGTGGTCGTCAAGGTGGGCTCCTCCAGCCTGACCTCGCTCGAGGACGGCCTGGACGTCGAGCGCCTGCGGGCCCTGGTCGACGTGCTGGCCGCGCTGCGGTCGGCCGGACGCGAGGTCGTGCTCGTGTCCTCGGGGGCGATCGGCACCGGGCTGTCCCCGCTCGGTATCGGCGGTCGCCCGCGCGACCTGGCCACCGCGCAGGCGGCGGCCAGCGTGGGCCAGCTGCTGCTCATGCGGGCCTATGCCGACGCGTTCGCCGAGCACGACGTCACCGTCGGCCAGGTGCTGCTCACCGCCGACGACCTCACCCGCCGCGGCCACTACCGCAACGCCCGGCAGACCGTCGAGCGGCTGCTGGCCCTCGGCGTCCTGCCCGTCGTCAACGAGAACGACACCGTGGCCACCGAGGAGATCCGCTTCGGCGACAACGACCGGCTGGCCGCCCTGGTGGCCCACCTGTCGGTGGCCGACGCGCTCGTCCTGCTCTCCGACATCGACGCGGTCTACGACGGCGACCCGCGGGTGGGTGCTGCCTCCCGCATCGACACGGTGCGCTCGGCCGCGGACCTCGACGCCGTCGTCCTGGGCTCCGCCGCCCGCAACGGCGTGGGTACCGGGGGCATGGCCACCAAGGTCGAGGCGGCCCTCATCGCCTCGCAGGCCGGGGTGCCGGTGCTCGTGACGTCCACCCCGCAGGCCGCGGCCGCGCTCGCCGGCGAGCCGGTGGGCACCCTGTTCGCCGCGCACGGGCGCCGTCCCTCGGCCCGGCAGTTCTGGCTGCGGTACGCCTCCCGGCCCCGTGGGCAGGTGCAGCTGGACGCCGGGGCGGTCGCCGCGGTTCGCGAGCGCGGGGCGTCCCTGCTGGCTGCCGGGGTGGTGGGGAGCACCGGGGACTTCCTGGCCGACGACCCCGTGGAGCTGGTGGGCCCCGACGGCGCCGTCGTGGCTAGGGGACTGGTGTCCTACGACGCGCGGGAGCTGCCGGCGCTGCTCGGGCGGTCCACCGGCGACCTCGAGCCCGACCACCGGCGACCGGTCGTGCACCGCGACGAGCTGGTGCTCGTGGGCACCTGAGAGGATCGGCGACCGTGGCTGTCCGTCCCATCCGTGAGCTCGGTGACCCGGTGCTGCGCACCCCCTGCGACCCGGTGCGCGCCTTCGACGAGAAGCTGGCCGGGCTGGTGCGCGACCTCGAGGAGACCGTCGACCACCCCGGCCGCGCGGGCCTGGCAGCCAACCAGATCGGTGTCTCGCTGCGGGTCTTCAGCTACAACATCGACGGGCGGATCGGCCACCTGGTCAACCCGGTGGTCGTCGAGCGATCCGAGGAGACCCAGGACGGCGACGAGGGCTGCCTCTCCGTGCCCGGCCTGTACGCCCCGACCGTGCGGGCGATGTGGTGCGCGGCCGAGGGCTTCGACGTCGAGGGTGCGCCGCTGCGGCTGGAGGGGGAGGGGCTCATGGCCCGGTGCCTGCAGCACGAGGTCGACCACCTCGACGGCACGGTCTTCCTCGACCGGCTGACCGGCGACGCCCGCAAGGCCGCCTTCCGGGCCCTCCGCGGCTGAGGCTCACCCGCCCCTCCCGTCGTTGATCATCGTCGGGTGGCGGCCGGCCTCGGCGCGCCGAGGGCCACCTGCCGATGATCAACAGGCGGACGCCTGCCACTCGGGGGCCAGCAGGCTGCCGATCCGGGCGTCGTGCCGCACGCCGCGGGCGACGCTGAACCCGCGAGCGGTGCCCTCCATCCGGAACCCGCACTTCTCGGCCACCCGGCGCGACGCCTCGTTGCCGACGAAGGCCTCCCACCGGACGCCGACCAGCCCGCCCTCGCTGCAGCCCCACCGCAACGCCAGGCCGACCGCGCTGGTCATCACCCCGCGGCCGCGGGCCCACGGGTGCAGGCCGTAGCCGATGCCGGCCCAGCCCTCGCCGAGGCGCAGGTCCACCGTGCCCGCGAACCGGCCCCCGACCTCGATCGCCCAGGACGCGGTCGAGCCGTCGGCCCAGCCTGCGCGCACGTGGTCGAGGAAGGCGGCGGCGTCGCTGGCCGCGTAGGGGACGGGGACACTCGTGAAGCGCTGCATGTCCGGGTCCTGGCACTGCTCCACGACCGCCGGCAGGTCGGCCTCGGTGTGGGCGCGGAGCAGCACGTCGCCGTCCTGCAGGCGGGGCACATCGGTCATGCCCGGACCGTAGGCCGCCGGGGCCGTCGTCCTCACCTGGTTTCCGTCCACGGTCAGGGCTGACGGTTCGGTACTGTCGGGCGTGTGCCCGAGGTCGAGCTGCCCCTGATCGGCGACGCCGCACGTCGCGCCCGCGCCGCTGCCCGGGTGCTGCGCACGCTGCCGACCGCCACCAAGGACGCCGCGCTGCTGGCGATGGCCGACGCGCTGGTCGCGCACGCCGACGACGTGCTGACCGCCAACGCCGCCGACGTCGAGGCCGCGCGAGCCGGGGGCACCCCCGACGCGATGCTCGACCGGCTCAGGTTGGACGCCGACCGGGTCGCCGGGGTGGCCGAGGCGTTGCGCCAGCTCGTCGCTTTGCCCGACCCGGTCGGCGACGTCGTCCGCGGCTCGACGCTGGAGAACGGTCTGCAGCTGCGCCAGGTGCGCGTGCCGCTGGGCGTCGTCGGCATCGTCTACGAGGCCCGGCCCAACGTCACCGTCGACGCCGCCGGCCTGTGCCTGAAGAGCGGCAACGCCGCACTGCTGCGCGGGTCGGCGTCGGCCTACCGCACCAACGTCGTCCTGGTGCAGGTGCTCGCCGAGGCCGCGGCGAAGGCCGGGCTGCCGGCCGACAGCGTGCAGCTGCTGCCCGCCGAGCGCGCCTCGGTGGGCGAGCTGCTCAACGCTCGCGGGCTCGTGGACGTCGTCATCCCGCGCGGCGGCGCCGAGCTGATCCAGCGGGTCGTGCGCGAGTCGACCGTGCCGGTGATCGAGACCGGGGTGGGCAACTGCCACGTGTACGTCGACGCCTCCGCCGACGCCGACATGGCCGAGGCGATCGTGCTCAACGCCAAGACCCACCGGGTCAGCGTCTGCAACTCCGCCGAGACCCTGCTGGTGCACCGCGACTCGCCGCTGCTGGGCCGGCTGCTCACCGCGCTGGCCGACGCCGGGGTCACCCTGCACGGCGACCCCGCCGTGATCGATGCGGCCGCCCGCTCCGGTCTGTCCTCCGTCGTCCCGGCCACGGACGAGGACTGGGCCACCGAGTACCTGTCGATGGACATGGCCGTGCGCGTGGTCGACGACCTGCCGCAGGCGCTGGACCACATCGCCGCGTGGGGGAGCGGGCACAGCGAGGCGATCGTGGCCGACTCCGCGAGCGCGATCGGTGCCTTCGTGGCCGGGGTCGACGCCGCGGCCGTGCTGGTGAACGCCTCGACCCGGTTCACCGACGGCGGCGAGTTCGGGTTCGGCGCCGAGATCGGCATCTCCACCCAGAAGCTACATGCCCGGGGGCCGCTCGGCCTGCCGGAGCTCACCTCCACCACCTACGTCGTGACCGGCAACGGCCACACCCGTTAGGAGCCCCGTGCCCCCGCAGCAGCCCCACCACTTCGCCGACGTCGCCGACGTCACCGCCCGGCTGTCCGCGGCGGGCTACCTGCCCGACCCGCAGATCGCCACGACGGTCTTCCTGGCCGACCGGCTGGGCAAGCCGTTGCTGGTGGAGGGTCCGGCCGGCACCGGCAAGACCGAGCTGGCCAAGGCCCTGGCCACGGCCACGTCGTCGGACCTGATCCGGCTGCAGTGCTACGAGGGCCTCGACGAGGCGCGGGCGCTGTACGAGTGGAACTACAAGAAGCAGCTGCTGCGCATCCAGGCCTCCCAGGGCACCGACGGCGCCGACTGGGGGGACCTGCACGACGACGTCTTCGGCGAGGAGTTCCTGCTCTCCCGCCCGCTGCTCACCGCCATCCGGCGCACCGACCCCACCGTGCTGCTCATCGACGAGACCGACAAGGCCGACGTCGAGGTCGAGGGCCTGCTGCTCGAGGTGCTCAGCGACTTCCAGGTGACCATCCCCGAGATCGGCACGATCACGGCCACCCGTCGGCCGATGGTGGTGCTGACCTCCAACGCCACCCGTGAGCTGTCCGAGGCCCTCAAGCGGCGCTGCCTGTACCTGGCGCTGGACTACCCCAGCGCCGAGCGCGAGCGGGAGATCGTGCTCTCCCGGGTGCCCGAGCTGGCGCCGGGGCTGGCCGAGCAGCTGGTGCGCACCGTGCGGGCGCTGCGGGCCATGGAGCTGAAGAAGTCGCCGTCGATCTCCGAGACCCTCGACTGGGCGCAGACGCTGCTGGCCCTGGGCCTGGACACCCTGGGCAACGACGAGGTGCGCGAGACCCTCGGCGTCGTGCTCAAGCACGCCAGCGACCAGACCCGCGCCGCGGCCGAGCTGCGGCTGAACTGATGACCGACGGCGGCCTCCCGGCCCACCTCGACGGCTTCGTGCGCGCGGTGCGCGAGGCCGGCATCCCGGTGGGCATCTCCGCCGCCGTCGACGCCGCCTCGGTGCTCACCGCCGTCGACCTGCTCGACCGCGAGCAGCTGCGGCACGGGCTGGCCGCCGTCCTGCTGCAGCGCGCGGCCCAGCGGCCGACCTACGACGTGCTGTTCGACCTGTGGTGGCCGCTCACGGACCGGCCGGCCGACCCTGCCGAGGTCGACGAGGACGCGCCGGCCGCCGACGACGGGATCCCGGACGCCGACCGGCAATCAGCCCTGGCCGCCGAGCTGCGGGAGGAGCTGCTGCGCCGGCTGCTCGACGGTGACGAGGAGGCCCTGCGGCGGTTCGCGCGGATGGCCGTCGACCAGCTCGGGCAGGGCCAGCCCTCGCCGTCCGGGCAGTCGTTCTTCTCCTACCGGGTGCTGCGGGCGCTGTCCCCGGACACCCTCGTCTCCCAGCTGCTCGACGGCCTGCTCGGTGGGGCCGACCGGGGCGGGCTGGCCGAGCAGGTCGCCCGGCAGACCGTGCGCGAGCGGCTGGCCGCGTTCCGCGCCGCGGTGGAGGCCGAGGTGCGGCGCCGCTCGGCCGCCGAGCGCGGTCGCGACCGGGTCGCCCGCACGGCGGTCAAGCCGCTGGCCGACCAGGTGGACTTCCTGCGCGCGCAGTCCGCCGACCTGGCCGAGCTGCGCCGGTCGGTCGCTCCGCTGGCCCGGCGCCTGGCCGCGCGGCTGTCGGCCAAGCGACGGCTGGGCCGGGAGGGCCGGTTGGACTTCCGCAAGACGGTGCGGGCGTCGCTGGCCACCGGTGGGGTGCCGGTGGTGACCCACCACAAGCCGCGTGCGGTGCACAAGCCCGAGCTGGTGGTGCTGTGCGACATCAGCGGCTCGGTCGCCGGGTTCAGCCACTTCACGCTCATGCTCACCCAGGCGTTGCGCGAGCACTTCTCCGGGGTGCGGGCGTTCGCCTTCGTCGACTCCACCGACGAGGTGACCAGGTTCTTCGCCCCCGGGGCCGACGTCGCCGACGCGGTGCAGCGGATCGGCCGCGAGGCCGAGGTCGTGACCTTCGACGGGCACAGCGACTACGGCAACGCCTTCGGGGTGTTCGCCGAGAAGTGGGCCACGGCGGTGGGGCCGAAGACGTCGCTGCTGGTGCTCGGCGACGGCCGCACGAACTACCGGCAGCCGGGGGTGCCCGTGCTGGCCGACCTGGTGCGCCGGTCGCGCTCGGCGTACTGGCTCAACCCCGAGCCGGCACGACTGTGGGGGAGCGGGGACTCGGCGGCGGACAAGTACAGCCGGGTGATCCCGATGATCGAGGTGCGCAATGCCGCCCAGCTGGCGGACTTCGTCACCACCCTCTGAGTGCATTGCACGCGATCTTGTAAAGCGCGTCGAGAAAATGTCCGCGACCCCGTAACCGAGTCGAGGCAGTCCCGTTGGACACGGCGGAGGCGGCCACACCGCCTCCGCTCGAGGGCCGGGGGGACCTGGTCCCGGCCGGCGACACGGGGGCGCCGGCCGGACGGGCCGGTCGTCGCGGTGCTCCACGGGGATGCCGGGGACGGCCGGCCCGTTCGAGCGCCCCGCACCGGCGACGTCCGACGATCGGGGCGGTGACCTGCGGGGGCCGGGCTACAGTCGTGCGGTGGCGGGCAGTCGACTGGGCGTGATGGGTGGGACCTTCGACCCGGTCCACCACGGCCACCTGGTGGCCGCCAGCGAGGTCGCGAGCCTGTTCGGCCTCGACGAGGTCGTCTTCGTCCCGACCGGCGAACCCTGGCAGAAGGCCGACCGGCAGGTCAGCCACGCCGAGGACCGCTACCTGATGACCGTCATCGCCACCGCCTCCAACCCGCGCTTCTCGGTCAGCCGGGTCGACGTCGACCGCGGCACGACGACCTACACCATCGACACCCTCACCGACCTGCACCGGCAACGGCCCGATGCCGACCTGTTCTTCATCACCGGGGCCGACGCGCTGGCCCAGATCGTGGGCTGGCGCGACACCGAGCACCTCTTCGACCTGGCGCACTTCGTGGGGGTGACCCGTCCGGGCTACCAGCTGGCCACCGCCGACCTGCCCGCCGGTCTCCCCGAGGACGCGGTGAGCCTGGTCGAGATCCCGGCCCTGGCGATCAGCTCCACCGACTGCCGCGACCGGGTACGCCGCGGGCAGCCGGTCTGGTACCTCGTCCCCGACGGCGTCGTGCAGTACATCGAGAAGCGCGGCCTCTACCGGGACGGCCTGCCGGCCAGCCCCCCGGGTCAGCTGCTCCCGGGCAGCGGGATCCGGCTGCCGGCGAACGCGACCGGCCCCCGCTCCGGCCCCCGCTCCGACCCCCGTCGCGATCCCGAGGCCGCCCCGCCCCGGTCGGCGAGCCCGTACCCGCACACCGCCCCGCCGCGACCGACCGACGGTCCCGGCACCACCGAGCTCCAGGAGATCCCCCGATGACCGCCTCGACGGAGGCCCGCGAGACCGCACTGCTGGCCGCCCAGGCCGCGGCCGACAAGCTCGCCACCGACGTGTCGATCGTCGACGTCAGCGAGCGTCTGGCCATCACCGACGCCTTCGTGCTGGCCTCGGCACCCAACGAGCGCCAGGTGCAGTCCATCGTCGACGAGGTCGAGGACCGGCTGCGCGCGCACGGCATCAAGGCGGTCCGCCGCGAGGGCGTCGCCGAGTCCCGCTGGGTCCTGCTGGACTTCGTCGACGTCGTGGTGCACGTGCAGCACGCCGAGGAGCGGGCCTACTACTCGCTCGAGCGGCTCTGGAAGGACTGCCCCACGATCCCGTTCACCGACGCCGCGCTGCCGGCGGCTGCCGGTGGCACGCCCACCCCGGGCGCCGGGGACACGCGCGTCGTGGACGACGCGGACGCTCCCGGTGACCCTGACGCCGACGACGCCGACGACGACGACGCTGCGGATAACCAGGTGCCCGGCGGGGTCTCCGGCGAGGGGGAGACCGCGCCCTCCGCGCTCGACCCCGCCACCGCGCAGGAACCGCAGGCGGACACCCCCCGGTGAGCGCCGCCCCGGCCCCGGTCGGCACCCCCACCGTCGAGCGGGTCCTGGTGTGGCGGCACGGGCGCACCGCCTGGAACGCCGGCGGACGGTTCCAGGGCCAGCTCGACCCGCCCCTGGACGACACCGGGCGGGCGCAGGCCCGGCAGGCGGCCGCGGCCCTCGCCGCCGAGCTCCCCGCCGGTGCGCTGGTGGTCAGCAGCGACCTCGTCCGCGCCCGGGACACCGCCCAGGCGCTCGCCGACGCGCTCGGCACGCAGCTGCGGGTCGACGAGCGGCTGCGCGAGCACGGGTTGGGCAGCTGGGAAGGCCTGACCCGGGACGAGGTGGCCCGCGACCTGCCCGAGCAGTACGCCGACTGGGTCGCCGGTCGGCCCGTGCGCGGGCGCGGGGGCGAGGACCCGGCCGAGGTCGCGCGCCGCGCCACGGCCGCCCTGGCCGATCTGCCGGCGGCGCCGGTGGTCGTCGTGGTCACCCACGGCGGCACGGGCGGCCGGCTGATCGAGGCGCTGCTGGGCCTGGGGCCCGAGCACCGGCGGGTCCTGGGCCCGCTGGGCAACTGCCACTGGACCGAGTTGGCGCACCAAGGCAGCCGCTGGCGGGTGCTCCGGCACAACGCCTCGGCCCGTGGCGGTTCACCGGGCCTGCCGCGGCAGTCGGGAGCAGAGACCGGACCGGACGTCGCTGAGGCAGCCGGGGTCGGTCCGGGCCCCGCCGGTCCGGCCGGTGCGGGTGCCACGCCGGCGGTCCCCGGCGACCAGCCGCTGCCCGCAGGCGCCACCCCCGACGACGGAGCCCCGGCCGCGGCCACCACCCCGACCGACGCCGACGCCGCGCTCTGAGCCCGGCGAGCACCCCGTGGGCGTGCAGGTGTCCGGAGCAGCAGGTTCCCGGCGGCGGGCCGGAGGCAGCCGGTTAGCCTCGCCACCATGTCCGTCGCCGTGGTCACCGACTCCACGGCCTACCTGCCCGCCGACCTGGTGACCGACCTCGACATCGAGGTGGTCCCGCTCTACGTGGTGCTCACCGGGAGGTCCGGCCGGGAAGGCCTGGACGTGGGCTCGGCGGAGGTGGCCCGCACCCTCGCCGTGCGCGGGCAGCAGGTGACCACGTCGCGGCCCACCCCGGGGGACTTCGTGGCCGCCTACCGACGCCGGCTGGCCGCCGGGGCCGACCGCATCGTGTCGGTCCACCTCTCCGGCGAGCTGTCGGGCACGTGGGACGCGGCCCGCACGGCGGCCTCCCAGGTCGGCGACCACGTCGTCACGGTGGTCGACGGCCGCACCGCGGCGATGGGCACGGGGTTCGCGGTGCTCGCCGCGGCCCGGGCCGCCGCCGCGGGGGCCGGGGCCGACGAGGTCGCGGCGATCGCCCGGTCGACGGCGGAGGCCAGCAGCACGCTGTTCGTCGTCGACACCCTCGAGCACCTGCGCCGCGGGGGGCGCATCGGGTCGGCCGCGGCGGTGCTGGGCACCGCGCTGTCGGTGCGGCCGGTGCTGCACGTGCAGGACGGGCGGATCGTGCTGCTCGAGAAGGTCCGCACCACGTCGCGGGCGGTGTCCCGGCTGGTGCAGCGCGCGGTCGACCTCTGCGGGGACGGCCCGGTCTCGCTCGCGGTGCACCACCTGGCGGCCGCCGGCCGGGCCGAGGCCCTGGCCGACCAGCTTCGCGCCCGGGTGCCGGCGCTGCACGAGCTGCACGTGAGCGAGCTCGGCGCGGCCATCGGGGCGCACGTGGGCCCCGGCGCGGTCGGGGTGGTCGTGGACCCGACGGGGCAACCCTCCGGGGCCGGCGGCCGCTGACCGGGTCGTCCTGGCCGGTGCGCCGCCGGCTCGGTGCGCCGCGGGGTTCGGGTGCCACGGGCGCCGTCCGGCTCGTCAGCAGTGCCCGGAGGGGCGCCAGCCGCTGGTCACCGTCACGGTGCCCGGCGTCTCGGCACGCAGCACCACGGTGCCGGGGGAGGCCCCGGGCGCCAGGCAGCCCTCACCGTGGAGCACCAGGCGTGCGTCCCAGAACAGCGACAGCACGACGTCGCCGGGCGCCTCCACGCCGAGGTGCAGCTCCCGCCGGTCGCTCGCCAGCACCGTCGCCGACCCGCTCAGCACCACGCCGGGGCCGTCGACGGACCAGAGGGTCCAGGTGCCGTCGGACCACACGGGGTCCAGCCCGGGCACCCCCGAGACCACCAGGTCGGCCTCGGCGCGAGCGGCCCAGTCGGGCCGCCGCACCGACGAGACGACGTAGGAGACCCCGCGCGCCCGCAACCAGTCGAGGTAGGCGGCGGCGTCCAGGGTGCCGTCGTAGAAGAGCGGGTTGCGGGCCACGTCCAGCTGCCGGGTCCAGCCCCGGGCCAGGGGTACGTGCTGGCCCAGCGCCGCGTCCGAGTGGTCGGCCAGCGGCACCACCTCCACCCGGCCCACCGGCCCCCGGCGGTCCAGCTCGGCCAGCAGCGGCGCGGCGGCCGCGTCCTGCGCCGTCGGGTCCCTCGGCACGAGGTCCCCGGGTATCAGGGGTGGGAGCAACCAGGTCACCATCGCCGCGGCCAACCCCACCAGCACCGGGTCCCGCCCCGGGACGCCCACCAGCACCGGGGCTGCGAACAGCAGCACCATCCGTGTCGTGTTCGAGCCCATCGGGTCCGGCAGCACCCAGGTCGCCAGCAGGAGCAGCACGGTCAGCGTCGCCCCGACGGAGACCGCGGGGAGCCGCCGACCGGCCACGGCCAGCACCAGGAGCGTCGCCAGCACCGCAGCCACCATCTGGTGCGCGGTGCCCGTCATCGGCCCGCCCGCCGCGCCCAGCACCACCATCGTCAGCAACGGCAGCGCCGCGCCCAGCAGCAGCGCCAGCGTGTCCCACCCGGGCCGTGACCTCGGTGCGGCGGCCCACCACCACGCCGCGGCAGCGAGGCCGAGCAGCACGGCGCTGACCGGGCTCAGCGCCCCGGACACCGCGGCGAGCGCCACCGTCGCCGTCCGGCGGGGCCCCGGCGCCAGACGTGGGGTCCGCGCCGCCACCAGCGCCACCAGGGCCACCGCCGTGCCCATCGCGAACGTCGTCCGCCCCGTCAGCTGGTTGGCCAGGAACCCCAGCGCCGCCGCCACCGCGACCGCCCGCAGCCGGACCGCACCCGCCCGGGTCAGCAGCGTGGTCACCGCCCAGGCCCCCGCCGTCGTGCTGGTCACCCCCGCCACCGCCGGTCCCAGCCCGAGCAGCACCCAGGGGGCGAGCAGGCTGTAGGAGAAGGCGGGCGAGCCGGCGTACCAGGCCAGGTCGACCGGCTGCCCACCCGCCGAGGCGGCCCAGGACAGCCACCAGCGCTGCGCGACCAGGTCGCCCCCGACCACGGGCAGCAGCTCGACCAGCACCCCACCGACTGCGCCGACGCAGGCGGCGAGGAGGGCTGCCCGCGACGCGGGTCCTCCGGCCACCCGGCCGGCGGCGTCGCTCGGACGCACGCTCCGGGGCACGGGAGGGGGGCACCTGCGCAGGCTCTCCTGGACCGGCACGGTCGTGCATGCTGCCATCCACAACCGGGGCCGTCGTCCACAGATCCGGTGGCACCGCCCCGCGCGACCCTCTGCGGCCCTACGTTCCGGCCGTGCTGTTCTCCTCCCGCCGCGCCGACGACGCCGACGTGATCCGGGCCCGACTGCGGGCGCTGCTCGCCGAGGGCGCCGGCCGGTCCGGCTGGCTGCCCGACGACGACCCGGACCCCTCCGGCGCGCGAGCCGGTGGCGGGACCGAGCCCTGGGAGGACGACGAGGACGACAGCTGGACCCTCGAGGACCCCGGGCCCGCAGTCGTGGACCGCCGCGCCGTCGGGGCGGGCGGCCCCGAGCGCCCCGAGCCGCCGGGTGCGGAGGGCGGCCCGGGGAACGGCGGTGGCCGGCACCGGGCGGCCGGTCCGGCCACCCGGGTCGACCCCGGACCGCACGGCGCCCGCACGTTGTGGGTGGTGGCCGTCGCCGCCGCCGTCCTGGTCGCCGGGTGGAGCTGGTGGACCCGGCCCGAGGTGTCGCCGGTGGACGCGGTCGGCGACTCCGTGGCGCTGCCCGCGGCCAGCACCGGGTCCCCGACGGGGTCGACCGGCCCGGGGGCGACCCCGACGCGGTCCCCGGTGCCGACCGCGGCGCAGATCGTGGTCGACGTCGTGGGCCAGGTGGTCGACCCCGGGCTGGTCACCCTGCCCGCCGGGGCACGGGTGGCCGACGCGCTCACCGCAGCCGGTGGACTGCTGCCCGGGGCCGACCCGGCCAGCATCAACGCGGCCGCGGTGCTCACCGACGGCCAGCAGGTCGCCGTGGGCGTGCCCGGGGCCGGCGGGTCGAGCACGGGTGGGTCGGGCAGCGGCGGTGGCGGTGGTGGAGGGGGGAGCGGCACCGGCGGACCGGTCGACCTCAACACCGCCACCCCGGCCGACCTCGACGGGTTGCCGGGCATCGGTCCCGTCCTGGCCCAGCGCATCGTGGACCACCGGACCGAGCACGGCCGGTTCACCTCCGTCGAGCAGCTCGACGACGTCGGCGGCATCGGCCCGGCCCTGTTCGCCCAGCTCGCCCCGCTGGTGACCGTCTGAGCGCACCTCGTGTGGGATGGCGAGATGGACGCGGGCCTGTACGAGACCATCCACCGCCGGCGGGACGTCCGGCGCGAGTTCACCGGCGATCCGGTCGACACCGCTGCCCTGCAGCGCGTGCTGGCTGCCGCGCACGCGGCCCCCAGCGTGGGGATGACCCAGCCCTGGGATTTCGTGCTCGTGCGCGACGAGGACCTGCGCCGCCGCTTCCGGGCGCACGTGGTCGGGGAGCGGGCGGTGTTCGAGGCGAGCCTGGACGCGGCCCGCTCCGAGGTGTTCGCCCGGATCTCCGTCGAGGGGGTGCTGCAGGCCAGCCTCGGCATCGTGGTCACCCACGACCAGACCCGGGGGGACCCGGGGGTGCTCGGTCGGCACGCGATCGCCGACACGGGGTTGTTCTCCACCTGCCTGGCGGTGCAGAACCTCTGGCTCGCCGCCACCGCCGAGGGGTGGGGGGTGGGGTGGGTGTCGTTCTACCGCGAACCCTTCCTGCGCGAGCTGCTGGGCATCCCCGAGCACGTCCGTCCGGTGGCCTGGTTGTGCGTGGGCCCGGTCGCCGGTCTGCAGGAGGTCCCCGACCTGGAGCGGCACGGATGGCGCCGCCGACGGTCGCTGGCCGACGCCGTGCACGCCGACCGGTGGGGCGCGCCCGGCGAGCTGACCGGACCCGACCACGCCCAGCCGCCACCGGCCGCGGGCTCCACCACCCGGTAGCACGCCCGGGCCCGGTTCCGCTGGCCGTCGTCCCCATCGGCGGTGCTTGTCCACAGCCGTGGTCGGCCGAGGGCCCCGGACCTTCCCCGTCCCTAGCGTCACCGGGGTGCGGGTGCAGCGGCGGCGAGTGGTCCAGCGGTGGTCGTGGACCGACCTGCGCCTCGTCCCCCCGGCCGTGGGCACGTGGGCCACGACCGTCCTCGTGCCGTGGCTGCCCACGGCGGCCGCCGCAGCTCTCGCCGCGGCCGCCGCGGTGGCCGTCCTGGCGCTCGGTGCGACCCGACGACGGGGAACCCGGACCCGGCGTCGCCCGCCTCGACCCCGGGCCCCCACGGCCGGGGTGCGCCGGCGGGTGGTCGCCGCCGCGCTGGCCGGGGTGGCGGTGGCCGCGGCGACGGGGACCGTGCGCTCGGCCGAGCGGACGACGTCCCCGCTGGTCGCGATGGCCCAGGACGGGGCGACCGCGCAGGTGCAGCTCACCGTCGAGGACGACCCGCGGGTGCTGGCCGGCGGGCCCGGCCCCGCGCGGGTGCTGGTGGACGCGACCGTGTCCGGCCTGGACGGCGTCGAGGTGCGTGCCGCGGCGGTGCTGGTGTTCGCGCCGGCCGAGGAGTGGACCGGGGTGCTGCCCGGCACGCAGGTGCTGGTCAGGGCCACCGTGCGCCCGGCCGACACGGGGGACGTCGTCGTCGCGGTGCTCTCGGCCCGCGGCCCGCCGACGGTGGTCGCGGGCGCCGGCGCGGCCCAGGAGGTGGCCGGGGAGCTGCGCGCCGGGCTCTCCGCCGCGGCGGCGCGGGTCCTGCCCGCCGAGGCGGCCGGCCTGCTGCCGGGGCTGGTCGTGGGGGACACCACGGCCATGCGCCCGGAGGTCACCGCCGACTTCCGGCAGGCCGGGCTGGGGCACCTCACCGCGGTGTCGGGGGCCAACGTGGCGATCGTGCTCGCCCTGCTGGTGTGGCCGTTGCGCCGGCGTGCCGTCGACCGCCGGTGGCAGGCCGTGGTCGGTCTCCTGGGCCTGGCCGGGTTCGTCCTGCTCGCCCGGCCCAGCCCCAGCGTGGTGCGGGCGGCGGCGATGGGTGCGGTCACGCTGCTGGCACTGGCGTCGGGTCGGTCGCGGGTCGCGGTGCCCGCGCTGGCGGCCTCGGTCTGCGTGCTGCTCGTGGTCGACCCGGCTTTGGCCACCGACGGCGGCTTCGCCCTGTCGGTGGCGGCCACCGCCGGGATCGTGCTGCTGGCCCCGGGGTGGTCGCGGGCCTGGCGGCGTCGGGGCCTGCCGGGCCCGCTCGCCGACGCCCTGGCGGTGAGCGCCGCCGCCGGCCTGGTCACCGCACCGTTGGTGGCCGGGCTGTCCGGGCTGGTCAGCACGGTCTCCTTGCCGGCGAACCTGCTGGCTGCCCCGGCCGTCGCCCCGGCCACCGTGCTGGGCCTGCTGGCGGTGCTCGTCGGACCGGTCAGCCCCGGGGTGGCCGACGTGCTGGTCTGGACGGCGGGCTGGCCCACGCGCTGGCTGGTGCTCGTCGCCGACCGGGCCGCCGCCGTGCCGGACGGGGCGAGCGGGTGGCCGTCCGGGGTGGTCGGCGCCCTGCTGCTGACCGCGGTGCTCGCGGCCGGGGCCGTCATCCTGGTTCGTTGGCCGCGCGCCCGGCCGCTGGCCGTCGCGGCGGTCGTGGGTGCGGTCGCGCTGGGGTGGCCGGCCCGCCAGCTGGCCGACGGCTGGCCCGCGCCGGGCTCGGTGGTGGTCGCCTGCGACGTGGGGCAGGGCGACGCGCTCGTGCTGCCGACCGGTGCGGGCGAGGGGGTGCTGGTCGACACCGGTCCCGACCCCACCCTCGTCGACGGTTGCCTCACCCGGCTCGGCGTCGACCGGCTGCCGTTGGTGCTGCTGTCGCACCTGGACGCCGACCACGTCGGCGGGTTGAGCGGTGCGCTGGCCGGCCGCGAGGTGGGCGAGGTCGCCACCGGGGAGCTCGCCCCCACGGAGGACCGCATCGCCGGGGTCGCCCGCACGGTCGCGGCGGGCGGCGCCGAGCTGGTCGTGCTGCCGGCCGGCGCGGTGCGTACGGTCGGGACGGCGACGGTGCAGGTGCTGGCCCCCGACGACGTGGCCGCCCGCGCGGGCGCCGATGCGAACGCGCTCTCGATGGTGGCCCGGGTGACCCAGCGGGGCATCAGCACCCTGCTCACCGGCGACCTGGGGGCCGACGCCGAGGAGCGGTTGCTGACCTCCGGGGTCGACCTGCGGGCCGACGTGCTCAAGGTGCCCCACCACGGCAGCGGCGACGCCGACCCGGCCTTCCTGGCCGCCGTCGGTGCCCGGGTCGCCCTGGTGTCGGTGGGTGCCGACAACCCGTACGGCCACCCGGCCGACCGGCTGCTCCGGTGGCTGGCCGACGACGGGGTGCAGGTGCACCGGACCGACCTGGAGGGCGACCTGGCGGTGGTGGGGGAGGCCGGGGGCTGGGGCGTAGTGGCCCGCGGGGTGGACGACGTGCAGCGGGCCGTGGCTGCCCCTGCCCCGGTTCCTGCCCCCGCCCCGGGCACGACGCCGGGCGACGCGGGGGAGCGGTCGAGCGCCGGGCGCTGTCGGAGGTGCGTGACACGATGGCCCGGTGCCGCAGTCCGCCTCCCCACCGCCCCCGCTGTCCCGGCTGCGGCTGGTCGTGGGGGAGGAGGAACTGCTGCGCGCCCGCGCGGTGTCGGAGGTGCGGGCCGCGGTCCGCCAGGTCGACCCGGGCACGGAGGAGCACGAGCTGGCCGCCGCCGGGCTGCCGCTGGGCGACCTGGCCGAGGCGCTGTCGCCGTCGCTGTTCGGCGGGCACCGGCTGGTGGTGGTGACCGGGGTGCACGAGGCCGCCGGTGCCCTCGCCGACTCCCTGGTCGCCTACGCCGCCGATCCCGACCCGGACCTCACGCTGGTGCTGGTGCACGCAGGCGGCAAGCGCAACGAGGCACTGCTGAAGGCGTTCCGGCAGGCAGGTGCCGCCGAGGACGAGTGCGCCAAGCTCACCAACGCCGGCGAGCGCATGACGTTCGTGCGCAACGAGGTGCGCCGGGCCGGTGGGCGGATCACCCCCGACGCCGCCACCGCGTTGCTGGAGGCGGTGGGCAACGACCTGCGTTCGCTGTCGGCGGCGGCCAGCCAGCTGGTGTCGGACTTCGGCGGCTCGATCGACGCCGACGCCGTGGCCCGCTTCCACCGGGGGCAGGCCGAGGTCAGCGGCTTCACCGTCGCCGAGCGCGTGCTGGTGGGGGACCAGGCCGGCTCGGTGGAGATGCTGCGCTGGGCGCTCGACCGCGGCGTGCCGCACGTGCTCCTGGCCGATGCCATCGCCGACGGCGTGCGCACGGCGGCGCGGGTGGCGTCGCTGAGCACGTCCAACGTCGGTGAGCTGGCACGTCAGCTCAAGATGCCGCCGTGGAAGGTGAAGAAGGCGCAGGCCCAGGCGCGGGGGTGGAGCATCCCCGCCCTGCAGCAGGCGATCGGGGTGGCGGCAGAGCTGAACGCCGACGTGAAGGGCGTCGCGGCCAGCGCCGACTACGCCCTGGAACGGGCGGTGCGGCGCATCGTGCAGCTGCGGCAGACTTCAGGTGCTGGCCGGGGCGCCCGGCGCTGACCCTGCCGCTGAACGCGACGAGCCCCCGTCCCCGGTGCCGGGGAGGGGGGCTCGTGGAGCGTGCCGGGGGCTCAGAGAGCGGCGGCCTGCTTGGCCAGCGACGACTTGCGGTTCGCGGCCTGGTTCTTGTGGATGACGCCCTTGCTGGCGGCCTTGTCCAGCAGCTTGCTGGCGTTGCGCAGCGCCGTGGTGGCGGCGTCCTTGTCCCCGGCCTGGGCGGCGGTGTGGAAGCGCCGGACCGAGGTCTTCAGGGCGGACTTGACCGCGACGTTGCGCTGACGCGCCTTCTCGTTGGTCTTGATCCGCTTGATCTGGGACTTGATGTTCGCCACGCGTGAGCCTCGGGTCTTCTCGGGGAAAGTCAGCTGTCTCGTCCGCGGCGCACAGGCGCAGCGCGAACCGGTGTGCCAGGCTACCAGCCCGGCCGGCCGCTGGACAGGCGCGGGCCGGGAGGCGCACGCCACTGCTCGCCCGACGCCGTCGGACCGGCAGGTGCTCGGCCGTGGCGGGCGGACGTGGGACGATGGACGGCACTGTGACTGCACCCGCCCGCACCGACCCGGCCCGCATCCGGAACTTCTGCATCATCGCCCACATCGACCACGGCAAGTCGACGCTGGCCGACCGCATGCTCGAGGTCACCGGGATCATCGAGGCGCGCCAGATGCGCGCCCAGTACCTCGACCGCATGGACATCGAGCGCGAACGCGGCATCACGATCAAGTCGCAGAACGTGCGGTTGCCGTGGACCCCGCGCGCGGGCGAGCACGCCGGCGTCGAGCACGTGCTGGACATGATCGACACCCCGGGCCACGTGGACTTCACCTACGAGGTGTCCCGGTCGCTGGCGGCCTGCGAGGGTGCCGTCCTGCTGGTCGACGCGGCGCAGGGCATCGAGGCGCAGACGCTGGCCAACCTGTACCTGGCGATCGAGAACGACCTCACGATCATCCCGGTGCTCAACAAGATCGACCTGCCCGCTGCCCAGCCCGAGAAGTACGCCGCCGAGATCGCGCACATCATCGGCTGCGACCCCGACGACGTCCTGCGGGTCAGCGGCAAGACCGGTGAGGGCGTGCCCGAGCTGCTCGACCGCATCGTGGAGCAGATCCCGGCCCCGACCGGTGTCGACGAGGGCCCGGCGCGGGCGATGATCTTCGACTCGGTGTACGACATCTACCGCGGCGTGATCACCTACGTCCGCGTCGTCGACGGCCGGATCAACAGCCGCGACCGAATCAAGATGATGTCCACCGGTGCGACCCACGAGCTGCTCGAGATCGGGGTCATCAGCCCCGAACCCAAGCCGGTCGAGGGCCTCGGGGTCGGCGAGGTGGGCTACTTCATCACCGGGGTGAAGGACGTCCGGCAGTCCAAGGTCGGCGACACCGTCACCCTGCAGCACGCCGCGGCCACCGAGGCGATCGGCGGCTACTCCGACCCCAAGCCGATGGTGTACTCCGGCCTCTACCCGGTCGACGGCAGCGAGTACCAGCTGCTGCGCGAAGCGCTGGACAAGCTGCTGCTCAACGACGCCGCGTTGACCTACGAGCCCGAGACGTCGGCGGCGCTGGGCTTCGGCTTCCGCGTCGGCTTCCTGGGCCTACTGCACCTGGAGATCGTGCGCGAGCGGTTGGAGCGCGAGAGCAACCTGAGCCTGATCTCCACCGCGCCCAACGTGGTCTACCGGGTGGAGATGGAGGACGGCAGCGAGCACGTCGTCACCAACCCCAGCGACTGGCCGCACGGGAAGATGACGACCATCTACGAGCCGATCGTGAACGCCACCGTGATCGCGCCCAGCGACTACACCGGCACGATCATGGAGCTCTGCCAGAGCCGCCGCGGGTCGCTGTCGGGCATGGACTACCTGTCGGAGTCCCGGGTCGAGCTGCGCTACACGCTGCCGCTCGGCGAGATCATCTTCGACTTCTTCGATGCGCTGAAGTCCCGCACCCGCGGCTACGCGAGCCTGGACTACGCCGAGGCCGGCGAGCAGCAGGCCGACCTGGTCAAGGTGGACATCCTCCTGCAGGGCGAGGCCGTGGACGCCTTCTCCTCGATCGTGCACAAGGACAAGGCCTACGCCTACGGCGTGATGATGGCCGGGAAGCTCCGCGAGCTGATCCCGCGCCAGCAGTTCGAGGTGCCGATCCAGGCCGCCGTCGGCGCCCGGGTCATCGCCCGCGAGACCGTGCGCGCGATCCGCAAGGACGTCCTCGCCAAGTGCTACGGCGGTGACATCTCGCGCAAGCGCAAGCTGCTGGAGAAGCAGAAGGAGGGCAAGAAGCGGATGAAGATGGTCGGCCGCGTCGAGGTCCCCCAGGAGGCCTTCGTGGCCGCGCTCTCCAACGCCGAGCCCACCAAGAAGTGACCGGCCGGGTCGAGGCCGTCTGCGTCTCGGGCAGCGACCTGCTGCCGCTGCCCGGCAAGCGCCCCTCGACCACCGGCATCCGCAAGCGGCCGGTCGGAGGTCGGGTCGCCGTGCTCGACGAGACGCTGGACGGCGACCGGCAGGTCAACCGCAAGCACCACGGCGGCGAGGGCCAGGCCGTCTACGCCTACGCCGCCGAGGACGCCGCCTGGTGGGCGACCGACCTGGGCCGCGACCTGCCGGCCGGGTCGTTCGGGGAGAACCTGCGGACGACGGGGCTCGACCTCACCGGCGCCGTGCTGGGCTCCCGGTGGGCCGTGGGCAGCGCTCTGCTCGAGGTGACCGCGCCCCGCATCCCGTGCGCGAACTTCGCCCGGTTCTGGGACGTGCCCGACCTGGTCAAGCGGTTCACCGCGCACGGGGCCAGCGGTGCCTACCTGCGGGTGCTGCAGACCGGTGACGTCGGGGCCGGCGACGCGGTCGAGGTGGTGCACGTCCCCGACCACGGGGTCACCACCGGGCTGCTCTTCCGGGCGCTCACCACCCAGAGGTCGCGGCTGGTCGAGGTCGAGCCCGCGCTGGACGTCGTCCCGCACAAGGACCGCGACAAGCTGACCCGGCGCATCGCCGCGCTGGTCGGCTGAACCGTCGTACCGCCGCGCTACTGTCCGCGCGGGTCTCACGGGGAGTCCCGCGAGGAGGCGACATGCGACTGCGGACGACGGCGACCGCGCTGCTGGCCGTGCTGGCGGTGGCCCTGGGGCTGGCCGGGTGCGGCGGGGGCTCCGACGAGTCCGCCGGTGACCTGCTGGCCCGCGCGAAGACCACGCTCGACGACGCCAGCAGCGTGCACTTCGTGCTGACCAGCGACGGTGCCCCGGCCAGCGGGAACGCCCTGCTCGGCGGCGAGGGCGACATCGCCCGGCCCGCCTCCTTCGCCGGCACGCTGCAGGTGCAGGCACTGGGCAGCTCCGTCGACGCCCAGGTCGTCTCGGTCGACGGCACCGTCTACGCGCAGCTGCCGTTCACCAGCGGCTACAGCGTCGTCGACCCGGCCACCATCGGGGTCGGTGACCCGGGCGCGCTCATCGACCCCGACACGGGCATCAGCCAGCTGCTGACCGCCACCGAGCACCCCACCCTCGGCGAGGAGTCCCGGGTGGACGGCGAGGTGGTCCGCGAGGTCAGCGGCACCTTGCCCGGCCAGCTGGTGGCCGACCTGCTCACCAGTCAGGACCCGTCGACCGACGTCGCGGCGGTCTTCTCGGTCGCCACCGACAGCGGTGAGCTGCGCCAGGTGCAGCTGACCGGTCCGTTCTTCTCCGCCGACGACCAGGGCAGCTACACCATCGTGCTGTCCGACTACGGGGCCGATGTCTCCATCACCGCACCGCCCACCGGCTGAGGTCGCGGCCCCGGGGCGGGCCGCCGTCGTCCTCGCGACGCTGGCGGTGCTCGTCTCGGCGGCGGACACCTACGTCGTCGTGCTGGCCCTGCCCGACATCCTCACCGGGGTCGGCGTCGGACTCGACCAGCTGCAGGAGGCCACCCCGATCATCGGGGGCTTCCTGCTCGGCTACACCGCCACGTTGCCGCTGCTCGGGCGGCTGGCCGACCTCCGCGGTCGGCTGCCCGTGCTGGTGGGGTGCCTGCTGTTGTTCGCCCTCGGCTCGCTGCTGACCGCCACCGCCGTCTCGCTGGGACCGGCCGTGCTCGGCCGCGGGCTGCAAGGCATCGGCGCCGGGGGGTTGGTCCCGGCCACCCTCGCGCTGGTCGCCGACCGCTGGCCCCCCGAGCGCCGGGCCGTGCCGCTCGGCGTGGTCGGGGCGGTGCAGGAGGCCGGCGCCGTGCTCGGCCCGCTCGCCGGCGCGGCCGTGCTGGCGGTCTCGGACTGGCGGGCCATCTTCTGGCTAAACCTCGTCCTCGGCGTGGGTCTGGCGGTGGCGCTGCGGTCCACCGGGCCGCGGCGGGCCGGGCACGACGTCGCCGGGGTCGCCTGCGCGGTGGTCGCCGCGGCAGCATTGGCCCTCCAGCTGGCCGAACCCGATGCGCTGGCCACCGACGTCACCCTCGGTCTGGCCTGGGTGCCGCTGGCCGGCCCGGCGTGGACCACGCCGCTCGTCGTCGTCGCGGGGCTCGCCGCTGCCGGCCTGCTCGTCCGGTCGCTGACCGCGGCGCACCCGGTGCTGCCGCTGCGCGGGGTGCCGGCGCTGGTGCGCGAGGTCGACGTCGTCGGGGCCGTGCTGGTGGTGGTGGCGCTCGGCAGCCTGGTCTGGGCCTTCGCTGCCGCCGACCCGGCCACGCAGGTCGTGGCCCACGGCCCGGTGCTGCTGCCGCTGGCCGCCGTCGCCGCGGTCCTCTTCGTCGTGCACGAGCGCCGCACCGCCGAGCCGCTGCTGCCGCTGGCCGAGCTCCGGCCGGTGGGTGCGTGGGGGGCCTTGCTGGTCAACGTGCTGGTCGGGGTCGCGCTGGTGGCCGCCCTGGTCGACGTCCCGCTGTTCGCCCGGGCCACCACCGAGCCCGACCAGCTCGGTGCCGCGCTGGTGCTGGTCGAGCTGCTGGTCGCCGTCCCGGTCGGTGCGGTGGCCGGCGGCTGGCTGTGCCGGCACGTCCCGCCGCGCGCCGTCGCCGGCGTCGGCATGGCCCTGGCCGCGGTCGCGTTCGTCGGGATGACCCGGTGGGACGCCACGTCGCTGGACGGCTGGACGTCGACCGTGGCCCTGCTGGCCGCCGGGCTGGGGTTCGGACTGGCCGTGGCACCGGTCAACGCGGTGCTGCTGGCGCTGACGCCGTCCCGGGTGCACGGCAGCGCGAGCGCACTCGTGGTGGTCGCGCGCACCGTCGGCATGCTGGTCGGCCTCTCCCTGCTCACCGCGATCGCGCTGCGCCGGTTCACCGCGGTGGTGCGTGACATCCCCAGCCCGCTGGTCAGCTGCCCCGCGGCGCCCACCGACTGCCCCGTCTACGACCGGGCCGTCGACGCCGCGGTGCTGACCCAGCTGCACACCGTCTTCGCCGGCGCCGCGGTGGCCGCCGCCCTGGCTGCGATCGCCGCCGTCCTCCTGCTCCACGCCCCCGCCTCCAGGCGGCACTGATCAGCTGGGTTCACCAGAATCCGTCGTGGCTCACCGGCGTCGGCGAGCCAGGACGGCCATCGGTGAACCCAGCTGATCCACGCCGGGCGTACGAAGGTCAGACGGTGAAGACGATCTTGCCGTTGGTGCGGCCCGCGAGCATGCGCTCGAAGCCCTCGCGGGCGTCGGCCAGCGGCAGCTCGACGTCGATCTGCGGGCGCAGGCCAGTCGTCAGGCACAGCTGCACGAGCTGCTCGAGCTCGGCCCGGGTGCCCATCGTCGAGCCCTCGACCCGCAGCTGGGTGAAGAAGATGCGGTTGAGCTCGGCGGAGGGGTCGAAGCCGGTGGTGGCGCCGGAGGTGACGATGACCCCGCCGGGCTTGAGCGACTTCACGCTGTGCGACCAGGTCGCCTTGCCCACCGTCTCCATGACGGCGTCGACCCGCTCGGGCAACCGGGCGCCGGTCTCGAAGGCCTGGTCGGCGCCCAGCGCCAGCGCCGCGGCCAGCTTGTCCTCGGTGCGGCCCGTCACCCACATGCGGTAGCCGGCGACCCGGCCGAGGGCGATGAGCGCGGTGGCCACCCCGCCCGAGGCGCCCTGCACCAGCACGGTCTGGCCCGGCTGCAGACCGGCCTTGGTGAACAGCATCCGGTAGGCGGTCAGCCACGCGGTGGGCAGGCACGCGGCCTCGGCGAACGACAGGTCGGCCGGCTTGGGCAGCACGTTGCGCGCGGGCACCAGCACCTGCTCGGCCAGCGTGCCCTGGTGCAGCTCCGAGAGCAGCGAGCGCTTGGGGTCCAGCGTCTCGTCACCCGACCAGCCAGGGGTCCCGGTGATGACCGCGTGCACGATCACCTCGTTGCCGTCGGCGTCGAGGCCGGCGGCGTCGCAGCCCAGGGTCATGGGCATCCGCTCGGCGGGCAGGCCCACGCCGCGCAGGCTGAACAGGTCGTGGTGGTTCAGCGACGCCGCCTTCACGTCGACGGTGACCCACCCGTTGCGGGGCTCGGGGGCCCGGCGGTCACCGACCTCCAGCACGGACAACGGGTCGTCGGCGGACGGTGTCGACACGAAGGCAGCCAGCATGGCTCGGACTATTGCATCGTCGTCCTCCGGACGACACCGCGGCCAGGTGCCGTCCCTCGACGCGCGGAGCCCGCACGAGTTCCCGGTCGGGAGGTCTCCGACCCCCGCGACCGGGACCTCCGGACGACACCGCGGCCAGGTGCCGTCCCTCGACGCGCGGAGCCCGCACGAGTTCCCGGTCGGGAGGTCTCCGACCCCCGCGACCGGGACCCCGGGCGCACTACCGGACGACGACGGCGAACTCCTGCGCGGCCACGAACTCGCCAATGACGGTCGCGCCCGCCACCTCACCGGCCAGCAGCAGCCCGCCCGAGGTCTGCGCATCGGCCAGCAGCAGCGCGTCGTCCTCCCCGACGGCGCTCAGGTCGGCGTGCGGACGCACCCAGTCGAGGTTGCGCCGGGTGCCACCGGAGACGTAGCCGTCGGCCACCGACTGCCGGGCGCCGGCCAGGTAGGGGACGTCGGCGGCCGACACCACGGCGGTCACGCCGCTGGCCCGGGCCATCTTGTAGAGGTGGCCGAGCAGGCCGAACCCGGTGACGTCGGTGCCGGCCCGCACGCCGGCGGCGACCGCGGCCACCGAGGCCTCGGCGTTGAGCCGGGTCATCGAGTCGATGGCCTCGGGCGAGGGCTCACCGGTCGCCTTCATCCGGTTGTTCAGCGTGCCCACCCCCAGCGGCTTGGACAGCGAGACGGGGTCACCGGCGGCGGCCCGGTCGTTGCGGATCAGGCGGTCGAGGTCGACCAGCCCGGTCACGGCCATGCCGTAGGTGGGTTCGGGGGAGTCGATCGAGTGCCCGCCGCCCACGTGGCAGCCGGCGGCGTGGGCCACCTCGAGCCCCCCGCGCAGCACCTCGGCGGCGAGGTCGGCGGGCAGCACGTCGCGGGGCCACCCCAGCAGGTTGACCGCCACCGTCGGCACGCCCCCCATCGCGTAGACGTCGGACAGGGCGTTGGCGGCCGCGATGCGACCGAAGGTGTAGGCGTCGTCGACGACCGGGGTGAAGAAGTCGGTGGTGAGCACGAGCCCCTGGCCACCGGGCAGGCGGACGACCGCGGCGTCGTCGCCGTCGTCCAGCCCGACGACGAGCTCCGACGACGGGTACCGGGGGCCCGTGTGCGTCAGCCCCGCGACCACCGCCTCGAGCTCACCGGGCGGGATCTTGCAGGCGCACCCGCCACCGTGCGCGTACTGGGTCAGCCGGGTCGTCGTCACCTCACCCAGTGAACCGGACCGGGCGGGAGGGGGCATGATCGACCGTGCAGTCCGGGCTCCAGACGGTGGGCGAGGGCTCCTGCGCGCGGAGAGGTCCTGCTGATGTCCACCACCGAACGCCCCTCGACGCCGCCGTCCCCGGCCGGCACGCCGGTCGACCAGGCCGGGGCGCCAGCGACCCCCGACCGCCGGCGCGTGCTGCTGCTGGGGGGCCTGGCCGTCCTCCTGCTGGTCGGCGGGCTGTGGTGGGCCAAGTACGGGCCCTACAGCGGCAAGGTGCCGGCGGTGCTGGGCAGCCACGACCTGGGCGCCTCCGTCGTCACCGGGGGCGCCGAGCAGGCCCCACCGGTCTCGCTCGCGGCCGGCTGGGACTTCACCGTGGCCTACACCGCGGCCATCTGGAAGGCCCTGGTCGTCGGGTTGGTGCTGGCCGCCGCGGTGCAGGTGCTGCTGCCGGCGACCTGGTTGCGCCGCGTGCTGGGTGCGCCCGGCGCGAGCCCCGCCCGCGGCGGGCTGCGCGGGGGGCTGGCCTCGGTGCCCACGTTGATGTGCTCGTGCTGCGCGGCCCCGCTGGCCGTCGGCCTCCGGCGGGCCAGGGCGGGCACCAGCGCCGTGCTGGCGTTCTGGTTGGGCAACCCCGCGCTGAACCCGGTCGTGCTGGTGTTCTGCCTGGCCGTGCTGCCCTGGCCGTGGGCCGTGCTGCGGTTCGGTGCCGGGCTGCTGGTCGTCGTGGGTGCCGTCGCGCTGGCCGGCACGCTGGCCCGACGGCGTCGACCGGGCGCCCTGGCCGAGGGGCCCGACGCCGCGGGGGATGCCTCGGTGGATGTCCCGGTGGACGTCCCCGTGGACACCCGCCCCCTGCCGGTCCGGTTCGTGGCGACCCTGGCCGGGTTGTCGGTGCGGCTGGTGCCCGAGTACCTGGCCGTGGTGTTCGTGCTCGGGGTGTTCCGCGGCGTGCTGTTCCCGGCCGACACCGGTGCCGGGGTCGGGGCGGTCGCCGTCCTGTTGCTCCTGGTGGTCGCCGGCATCGCCCTGCCGGTGCCGACCGGCGGCGAGGTCGCCGTGGTCGCCGCGGCGCTCGCCGCGGGGCTGGCCGCGCCCGCGGCTGCCGTCCTGCTGGTCACGCTGCCGGTGCTCAGCCTGCCCTCGCTGCTCATGGTGCGGCACGTGTTCGGACGCGGCCTGCTCGTCGGGACGACGGTGCTGGTCGCCGCGGTGGCCCTGCTCGGTGCCGGGCTCACCGCCGTGCTGGTGGGCTGAGGCCCACGTAGGGTCTGCCCCGGAGGCGTCAGGGTGTCTGGTGACCCCCGCGGCCTCTAAAGCCGACGTGGCCCGGTAGCCGGGCCAGGCGGGTTCGATTCCCGTCCGCCTCCGCCACATCCCCCGAGGAGTCCCCACGAGCGACCCCCGCCGCCGGGTGCCCCGCACCGACGTGCTGCTGGCCGACCCCAGGGTGGTCGCGGCCGGCGACCGCCTGGGCCGCGACCTGGTCAAGGCGGCGGTGACGGCGGTCCAGCAGCGGGTCCGGGACGGCGGACTGGCCGCCGAGGCCGCCGTCGACGCGGTGGTCGCTGCCCTGCCGGCCTCGGCGGCGAGCCTGCACCGGGTGCTCAACGCGACCGGTGTCCTGGTGCACACCAACCTGGGCCGGGCCCCCTGGTCGGCCGCCGCGGTCGACGCCGTGGTCGCCGCCAGCGGCACCACCGACGTGGAGCTCGACCTGGCCACCGGCCGGCGCGGTCCCCGCGGGGAGGGTGCGATCGGGGCGCTGCTGGACGCCGTCCCGGCCGCGGAGGCGGCGATCGTGGTGAACAACTGCGCGGCGGCCCTCGCCCTGGTCGCCACCTGCCTGGGTGGGGAGCTCGTGGTCGCCCGCGGGGAGCTGGTCGAGATCGGGGACGGGTTCCGCATCCCCGACCTGCTGGTGTCCACCGGTGCCCGCCTGCACGAGGTGGGGACGACGAACCGGGTCACCCTCGCCGACTACACCGCCGCGGTCGACTCGGACACCGGCGCGGTGCTCAAGGTGCACCCGTCGAACTTCGTGGTCCGCGGCTTCACCCGGTCCGTCGAGGTCGAGGAGCTGGTCGGCATCGGCGTCCCGGTCGTCGCCGACGTCGGGTCGGGACTGCTGCGGCCGCACCCGGCGCTGCCGGACGAGCCGGACCTGCAGAGCACCCTCGCGGCCGGCGCCGACCTGGTGCTGGCCAGCGGCGACAAGCTGCTGGGCGGCCCGCAGGCCGGGCTGGTGCTCGGCCGCGCCGACCTGGTGCAGCGGCTGCGCCGGCACCCGCTGTACCGCGCGCTGCGGGTCGACAAGACGACCCTCGCCGCGCTGGAGGCAACGCTGCGCGGACCGGTCCCGCCGGTGCACCGCATGCTGGGGACGACGACCGGCGAGCTGCGCGCCCGCGCCGAGGCGGTCGTGGCCGCCCTCGGCGGGCAGGCGCAGGTGGACGTGCAGGTGGTGGAGTCGAGCGCACGGGTCGGCGGCGGCGGGGCGCCGGAGTTCGAGCTCCCCAGCGTGGCCCTCTCGCTGCCGGCGGCCTGCGCGGAGCCGCTGCGGCACGGGTCGCCCCCGGTGGTCGGCTACGTCGCCGACGGCCGCACCCTGCTCGACCTGCGCAGCCTCGACCCGGCCGACGACGGCGCGCTGGTGGGGGCGGTCCGCGCGTGCAGGTGATCGCGACCGCCGGGCACGTCGACCACGGCAAGTCCTCCTTGGTCACCGCCCTGACCGGCATGCAGCCCGACCGGTGGGAGGAGGAGCGCCGCCGCGGGCTGACCATCGACCTCGGGTTCGCCTGGACCACGTTGCCCGGCGGCCGCACCGTCGCGGTGGTAGACGTCCCCGGCCACGAGCGCTTCGTGGGCAACATGCTCGCCGGGGTGGGGGCGGTGCCCGCCGCGCTCGTGGTGGTGGCCGCCGACGACGGCTGGTCGGCGCAGACCGCCGAGCACGTCGCGGTCCTCGACGCCCTCGGGGTCGGGCACGGGCTGCTGGTGGTCACCAAGAGCGACCTGGCCGACCCCGCCCCGGTCCACGCCGACGTCCGGGAGCGGCTGGCCGCCACCTCGCTGGCCGGCATCCGGGGGGTCGCCGCCAGCTCGCGGACCGGGCACGGCGTCCCCGCCGTCGCCGGCGCGCTGGAGGAGGTGCTGGCCGGGCTGCCCGCCCCCGACCCCGCCGCGCCGGTGCGGCTCTGGGTCGACCGCGCCTTCACCATCCGGGGCGCCGGGACCGTCGTCACGGGGACCCTGGCCGCGGGCACCGTCGGCACCGGCGACCGGTTCGCGCTGGGCGGCCGGGAGGTCGTGGTCCGCGGGCTGCAGTCGCTGGGTGAGCCGGTCGAGCAGGCCACGGCGACGTCGCGGGTGGCGCTCAACCTGCGGGGGGTGGCCGTCGAGGAGCTCTCCCGCGGCGATGCCCTGCTCACCCCCGGCGCGTTCCGGGACACCGCCGAGCTCGACGTCGTCCTCGTGCGGCCGGCCGAGCGGTTGCCGGCCGAGCTCGTCGTGCACGTCGGCTCGGCCACCGTCGCGGCCCGGGTGCGCCCGCTGGACGACGCCGCGGTGCGGTTGCGGCTGGCCCACCCGCTGCCGCTGCGGGTCGGCGACCGGCTGCTGCTGCGCGACCCGGGCACCCGCACCGTGCACGGCGCGGACGTGCGCGACGTCGACCCGCCCGAGCTGCGCCGCCGGGGGGCGGCGCGGGCGCGCGCCGCCGACCTGGCCGCGGGCGGGGGAGCGCTCGCCGACCTGGTCCGCCGCCGCGTGGTGCTGCGCTCGGAGTTCGTCGCCATGGGCTGGCCGGTGCCCGACCAGGCCACGGTGGTGGGCCGGTGGCTGCTCGCCCCCGGCCTGGCCGACGAGCTGGCCGCCCGGGTGCCCGCCGTCGTGGCCCGCTACCGCCAGCTGCGCCCGCTGGAACCCGGACCGCCCACGGCCGTGCTGCGCAGCGCGCTGGAGCTGCCCGACGCCGAGCTGGTCGCCGGGCTCGTGCGGGAACCGCTGCGGCTGCGCGACGGGCGGGTGGTCGACGAGGGCGGGCTGCCCGAGCCGGTGCAGCGCGCGGTGGGGCAGATCCTGGCGCGGCTGGCCGCCGAGCCCTTCGCCGCCCCCGACGCCGAGGAGCTGGCCGCCGCGGGGCTGGGTCCGCGGGAGCTGGCCGCCGCGGTGCGCGACGGGCAGCTGGTGCGGGTCGGCGAGTCGGTGTTCCTGGCGCCGGGGGTGCAGGAGCGGGCGCGCCGGGCGCTGGCCGGCCTGCCGCAGCCGTTCACCCTCAGCCAGGCCCGGCAGGCGTGGGGGACGTCGCGCCGGGTGGCCGTCCCGCTGGCCGAGTGGCTCGACGCCCGCGGCGTCACCGAACGCCTGCCCGACACCACCCGCCGCCTCCGCTGACCTCCTTCGTCGGGTCACGCGATCGGCACGCCGGCGATAGCGCAACTGATATCGTCCTCGCATGGCTGATGTGCTGGTGCGCAACGTGTCGGACGAGGTGATGGCGATCATCCGGTCGACGGCGGCCGAGCAGGGCGAGACCTTGCAGGGTCGGTTGAGTCGCATCCTCGAGGAGTGGGCGATGTACCAGCGGCGGCAAACGGCCCTTCGGCAGACGGCCGCGCGGCTCGCTGGACAGCCTGATCAGCCCCTGTCCGACGAGGAGCACGAGGCCTTGCTCGACGAGATGAAGGCGACGATCGACCTTCGTTGGCAGCCGGATCCCGGCACGCGGTGATCGTCGACGCCTCCGTGCTGGTCGATGCGCTCGCGGGTGCCGCCACACGGTCGGCGCTCGCGCGAGACGCGCTGGCCGGGGTCCCAGCCGGCGAGCCACTGGTGGCGCCCGGACTGGTGACCGCCGAGGTGCTCGCGGGGCTGCGTTCCTGTGCTCACGACCAGTCGAACCCGTTCACGGCGGACGACGTCCCCCGCGCTCTGGCAGAGGTGGCCCAGTACGGCATCAGGATCGAGGCCACCCCGTGGGCCGACGTGCAGCGCGCCCACGAACTGTCCCTGGGCTCGCTCCGGTACACCGACGCGCTCTACGTCGCAGCGGCCGAGCGGCGCCGGACGTCCCTGCTCACCAGCGATGCCCGCATCGGTCGATCTGGTGCGCCCATGACCTGCACCGTGGTGACGGTGGGATGACCGCGGTCGTGCGCCGTGCCGGCCCCGGCGAGGCCGCAGAGCTGGCCCGGGCGATGGACGCGCCCCCGAGCATCTACGACGCACACCTCGCGGCGCAGGTCGGCGGGCATTGCACCGTGCTGGTCGCCGAGGTGGGTGGGCGGGTCGTCGGGACCGAGCTGCTGCGCCGGGAACCGCGCGACGCCGTCGTCCGGGAACGACTGGGGACGATGCCCGAGATCAGCAACCTGCAGGTGCATCCCGACGAGCGGGGCTGCGGACACGGCACCGCGCCTCAGGCGGTGGGCACCCAGGACGCCGGGCGCTTCTCGCGGAACGCCGCGATGCCCTCCTGGCCCTCGGCGGAGGCGAAGAACCGCGCCGAGGTCTCCAGCAAGGGTGCGAAATCCAGCTCCGAGCGCAGCAGCCGCTTGGTCTCGGCCAGCGCCGCCGGGGCACCCGCCGCCAGCGCGGTCACCTGCGCCTGGACGGTCGCGGTCACGTCGTCGTCGGCCACCGCGAGGTCGACCAGACCCGTGGCCTGGGCGGTCGCGGCGTCGAAGACCTCGCCGGTGAGCATCAGCCGGTGCACCGCGTTGGCAAGCATCCGCGGCCGGCACACCGCCGAGATGACGGCCGGGACGACGCCGATGCGCACCTCGGCGAACCCGAAGGTGGCCGAGGCGCCGGCGACCACGACGTCGCAGGCGGCCAGCAGGCCGACCCCACCGGCCCGGGCCGGGCCGCGGACGGCGGCCAGCACCGGCTTGGGCGAGTGCCACAGCGTCGAGAGCAGGTCGGGGAACTCGTTGACGCCCTGGTCGGCCGCGGCGCCACCGGCGGCCTCGGAGAGGTCCATGCCGGAGCAGAAGACCCGGCCGGTGTGGTCGAGCACCACCACCCGGACGGCGTCGTCGGCCAGCGCCGAGGTGAGTGCCTCCCGCAGCTGGGCGCGCATCGCCCGGGACAGCGCGTTGCGGTTGGCGGGGGAGTCGAGGGTGAGGGTGGCAACACCGCGGGACACCTGGACGTCGAGCACCTGATCGGTCACGAGCCCATCCTGCACGGGCAGGGGGACACTGGGTGCAGCGATGACCATCACCCTGCCTGTGCTCGGCCAGGCCCCCGCCCTCCCCGCCGACCCGACGATGCTCGACGAGGCGGCCCGGGCGGCGCTGCCGGGCACCCCGTTCGGGCTCTACCTGCACGTGCCGTTCTGCGCGACCCGCTGCGGCTACTGCGACTTCAACACCTACACCTCAGACGAGCTCGGCCCCGGTGCCAACCGCAGCGAGTACGCGGCCACCGCGATCGCCGAGCTCGAGCTGACCGCCCGGGTGCTGGGCCCCGAGCCGCCCGAGATCAGCACGGTCTTCGTCGGCGGTGGCACGCCCACGCTGCTGCCCGCGGCCGACCTGGTCGCCGTCCTGGCCCGGGCCCGTGAGCTGTTCCCGGTGGCCGCCGACGTCGAGGTGACCACCGAGGCCAACCCGGAGTCGGTGACACCGGAGTCCCTCGCCGTGCTGCGGGCCGGCGGGTTCACCCGGATCAGCCTCGGCATGCAGTCCGCCGCGCCGCACGTGCTCGCCGTCCTCGACCGCCGGCACACCCCCGGCCGGGCCGCCGCGGCCGCTCGCGAGGCCCGCGCGGCGGGGTTCGAGCACGTCAACCTCGACCTGATCTACGGGGCTCCGGGGGAGTCCGACGCCGACTGGGACCTCTCGCTGCAAGCCGTGCTCGACGCGCCCGTGGACCACGTCAGCGCCTACGCCCTCATCGTCGAGCAGGGCACCAAGCTGGCCCGCCGGGTCGCCCGCGGCGAGCTGCCGATGCCCAACGACGACGTCCTCGCCGACCGGTACGAGCAGGCCGACCGGGTGCTCCGCGGCGCCGGGCTCGAGTGGTACGAGGTCTCGAACTGGGCCACCGACCGCGCGGCCCGCTGCCGGCACAACGAGCTGTACTGGGCCAACGCGCACTGGTGGGGCATCGGCCCGGGTGCGCACAGCCACGTCGGCGGGCTGCGCTGGTGGAACGTCAAGCACCCGGCCGCCTACGCCGGGCGCCTCGCGGCCGGCGAGCACCCGGCCGCCGGTGCCGAGCGGCTGACGGCCGAGGACGTCGCCCTGGAGACCGTGATGCTCGGCCTGCGGCTGCGCGACGGGTTGCCGCTCACTGCGCTGTCTGACGCCGGCCGGGCCCGTGCCGCCGACGCCGTCGTCCGCGGCCTGCTGGAACCCGACGCCCACGCCGCCGGCCGCGCCGTCCTCACCGACCCCGGTCGCCTGCTCGCCGACGCCCTCGTCCGCGACCTGACCGACTGAGGTCTGGTCCCCGGAGGGTGACCTCTGGCACAGTCAGGTCTGACTGCTCGACCAGGGAGGCATCCGTGCGGCACCGCCACGACATCCTGACCCGGATCACCGCGATGGACCCGGTGGCCGACCACCTGGAGATCTACCGGCTCACCGCGACGTACGAGTTCCCGTGGGACATGAACCAGGCGCTGAGCTTCGCGCTGTTCCGCACCTACGCCGTCCCGTCCATCGGGGAGCTGCTGGCCAGCACCGGCGAGTTCACCGAGCGGGTGCAGAAGCGCTACAACGACACCGGGCTGATCCTCGACGCCGTCCTGGAGCACGGCCCGGACAGCGGCACCGGCAGGGCAGCGATCCGCCGGATGAACCAGATGCACCGCTCCTACGACATCAGCAACGACGACATGCGCTACGTGCTCTGCACCTTCGTCATCACCCCGATCCGGTGGATGGCGGCCTACGCCTGGCGGCCGATGAGCGGCGTGGAGAAGATCGCCAGCGCCGAGTACTACCAGGCCCTGGGCAAGCGCATGGGCATCAAGGACATCCCGGACACCTGGCAGGAGTTCGCCCGGGTGCACGACGCGTACGAGGCCGAGCACTTCGCGTACAGCGAGGGCGGCCGGGCGGTCGCCGACGCCACGCTGGCGTTGCTGGGCACCTTCCCGCCGCACGACAGGCTGCCGGCGTCGGTGGTGCGGCAGACCTCGTTCGCGCTGATGGACGACGCCCTGCTCGCCGCCTTCCGCTACCCGAAGCCCAACCCCGTGCTGGCCGCCGCCACCCGGGCCGGCCTGCGGGCGCGGGGGCGGGCCCTGCGGTTCGCCGCACCGCGGGAGGAGCCGTTCCACGCCCGGCAGCTGCCGACCATCCGCAGCTACCCGAACGGCTACGACGTCAGCGCGCTCGGCACCTTCCCCACCGGCTGCCCGGTCCCGCACTGATCAGGAGTGCAGGGCGGCGAGCAGGCCCTCGCCGTAGCGCTCGAGCTTCGCCGCGCCGACGCCGCTGATCGACCCCAGCGCCGCGACGTCGGCCGGTTCCTCGGTGGCGATCTGGCGCAGCGTGGCGTCGTGGAACACCACGTAGGCCGGCACCCCCTGCTCCTTGGCGGTCGCCGCCCGCCAGGCCCGCAGCCGCTCGAACGCCGGGGCCGCCTCGGCGGGCAGGTCGACCGCGGCCTTCGCCTTGCCGGTGCGGCCGCGGGCGACCCGGTCGGGCTCGCGGCGCATGGGCACCGACCTCTCCCGGCGCAGTACCGGCCCGCTGCCCTCGGAGAGCGCCAGCGTCCCGTACTCGCCCTGCACGGCCAGCAGACCCTGCGCCAGCAGCTGCCGCACGACCCCGCGCCACTGCACCTCGGTGAGGTCGGTGCCGATGCCGAAGGTGGTCAGCTCGTCGTGCCGGTGCTGCACCACCTTCTCGGTGCGCTTGCCCAGCAGGATGTCGATCGACTGGCCGGCGCCGAAGGACTGGCCGCGCTCGCGCTGCAGCCGCAGCACGGTGGACAACAGCATCTGCGCCGGGATCGTGGCGTCCCAGGTCTCCGGCGGCACCAGGCAGGTGTCGCAGTTGCCGCACGGCTCGGCCTGCTGCCCGAAGTGGGCCAGCAGCCGCACCCGCCGGCACTCCACCGTCTCGCAGAGGGCGAGCATGGCGTCGAGCTGGGCGGAGAGCATGCGGCGGTGCGCGGCGTCGCCGTCCGAGCCGTCGATCATCTTGCGCTGCTGCACGACGTCCGCGAGCCCGTAGGCCAGCCACGCCGTGGAGGGCAGGCCGTCGCGGCCGGCGCGGCCGGTCTCCTGGTAGTAGCCCTCGACCGACTTCGGCAGGTCCAGGTGCGCGACGAACCGGACGTCGGGCTTGTCGATGCCCATCCCGAACGCGATGGTCGCGACCATCACCAGGCCGTCCTCGCGCAGGAACCGGGACTGGTGGGCCGCGCGGGTGCGCTGGTCCATCCCGGCGTGGTAGGGCAGCGCGGGGATGCCGTTGCGCACCAGGAACTCGGCGGTGGTCTCGACCGAGGCCCGCGACAGGCAGTAGACGACGCCGGCGTCACCGGGGTGCTCGGTGCGCAGCAGGTCCAGCAGCTGCTTGCGCGGCTCGGCCTTGGGCACGATGCGGTACTGGATGTTGGGCCGGTCGAACCCGGCCACGACGTGCAGGGCGTCCTCGAGCTGCAGCCGGGTGCTGATCTCGGCGTGGGTGCGCGGGGTGGCGGTCGCGGTCAGCGCGACGCGCGGGACGTCGGGCCACTTCTCGTGCAGCACGGACAGGGCCAGGTAGTCGGGCCGGAAGTCGTGCCCCCACTGGGCGACGCAGTGCGCCTCGTCGATGGCGAACAGCCCGATGCGGCCCCGCTCGAGCAGCCGAGCGGTACGCGACTCGCCACCGCCCAGCGACTCGGGGGCCACGTAGAGCAGGTCGAGCTCCTCGGCGAGGAAGGCCTGCTCGACCGCGCGGCGCTCGTCGGGGTCCTGGCTGGAGTTGAGGAACCCGGCCCGGACGCCGAGCGCGGTCAGCGCATCGACCTGGTCCTGCATGAGCGCGATGAGCGGTGAGACGACGACGCCGACGCCCTCGCGCAGCAGCGCCGGCACCTGGTAGCACAGCGACTTCCCGCCGCCCGTGGGCATGAGCACCAGGGCATCGCCACCGGCCACCACGTGGTCGACGACCTGCTCCTGCGGGCCGCGGAACGAGTCGTAGCCGAAGACCCGGCTCAGCACCTCCAGGCTCTGCTCGCTCACGACAGCGAGGGTAGGGCGACCGGGTCTGACATCCGTCACGAGCGGTGGACGACGTCCGGCACTTCAGCACCGGGGCCGCGCTGACCAGGCTGGACGCATGACACCGGCACTCGGCACCCCGGCGCTGCAGGCGCAGGGCCTCACCGTCCGCTACGGCACCACCACCGCCGTCCACGACCTGGACCTGTCCATCCGCCGCGGCGAGACTGTCGCCCTCCTGGGCACCAACGGCGCCGGCAAGTCCTCGACCGTCAACGCCGCGCTGGGCCTGTTCCGGCCCGCCGCGGGCACGGTCGAGGTGATGGGTCGCAGCCCGCTGGAGGCCGTCCGGTCCGGTGGGGTCGGCGCAATGCTGCAGCACGGCGGGCTGCCCTCCGAGACGCGGGTCGGCGAGGTGCTGCGGCTGGTCGCCGGCCGCTACGCCGACCCGTGGCCGCTGGCCGACCTGGTCACCACCACCGGCATCGACGGCCTGCTGGGCCGACGCACCGAGCAGCTGTCCGGCGGTCAGCGCCAGCGCGTGCTGCTCGCCCTCGCGCTGGCCGGCACCCCGCCGCTGCTGGTGCTCGACGAGCCGACCAGCGCCATGGACGTCGAGGCGCGCCAGGCCTTCTGGACGACGATGCGCGCCCTGGCCGACCGCGGCCACACCGTCGTCTTCGCCACCCACCACCTCGCCGAGGCCGACGCGGTCGCCGACCGGGTCGTCGTGGTGGACGGCGGCCGCGTGGTCGCCGACGGCAGCTCCGCCCAGATCAAGTCCCGCATCGCCGGGCGCACCGTGCGGTTCACCTGCACCGACCACGCCGGGCTCGACCGGCTGCCCGGCGTCACCGCCGTCCGCGACACCGGCGACCTCGTCGAGCTGGCGACCACCGACGCCGAGGCCACCCTGCGCGCCCTGCTCACCACCCGCGACCGCCTGCCTGACCTCGAGGTGGCCGGCGCCAGCCTCGAGCAGGCCTTCCTCACCCTCACCGGAGGCACCCGATGACCGCCCTGCTCGTCTTCCAGCTCCGTCGGCTCACCCGCTCGTGGCAGTACCTCGTCTTCACCGTGCTGCTGCCGGCGCTCTTCACGATCTTCTTCACCAAGATCTTCGGTGGCCAGGCAGCCAGCGGGGCCGAGTACCAGGACTACGCGCGGGACTACATGGTCTCGATGATGTGCTACGGCGGTCTGGGCGCGGCGCTGGGCGCCACGATCCGGCTGTCGTTCGACCGGGCCTCGGGGTGGCTGCGCCAGCTGCGGGTGCTGCCCGTGCCCGGCCGCACCGTCGTCGCCGTCGACGTGCTCGTCGGGATGCTGCTGGTGCTGCCCAGCCTGGTGGTCGTGGCGCTGGTGGGCCGGTTCGTCAACGACGTCCAGCTCGGCATCGGCACCTGGCTGACCCTGCTGGGGGCGCTGTGGCTGGGCTCGGGGGCGTTCGTCGCCCTCGGCCTGCTGCTGGGCCTGGCGCTGGAGGAGAAGGCGGCCGGTGCGGCGATCGGTGCGCTGTCCGTGGTGCTCGCCGGGTTGGGCGGCCTGTGGATCCCCGTGTGGCTGTTCCCCGACGGCCTGGCCACGGTGGCCCGGGCGACGCCGTCCTACTGGCTGGGCGAGCTCGGCCGCGGCGTGGTCGGCGACGGCGGCACGCTGCTGCCGGCGCTGGTCCTGGCCGGGTTCGCCGCCGTGTTCGCCCTGGCCGCGGTCGCGGTGGGCGCGCGGCGCCCGCTGCACGCCGTGGCCGGCTGAGCGGGGAGACTGACGCCGTGGAGCCCGTCGCGCCTGCCCGCCCGCCGCTGTGGCGGCGCCTCGCCTGGACGGTGCCGTGGCTGGTGTTCCAGGTCTTCCCGGTGCTCGACCTGGTGCTCACCCCCCGGCCCGTGGCGCTGAGGGTGCTGATCGGGGCCGCGCTCGTGGTCTTCACGGCCGCCTACATGAGCGTGCTGGCCCGGTTCAACGACGCCCGCGGGGTGCGACCGGACTTCCTCGTCGTCGTGGTGCTGGCCCTGGCGCTCTCGGCCGGGTTCGGGACCAGCTACGCGGGGCTGTGGATCTACGTCTCCGCCGCCGCCGCGGCCAGCCTGGCCGAGCGCCTGGTCTGGCCGGTGACCGGGGCCGCGACACTCGCCTCCGCGGTGGTGATCGTCTCCTACCAGGACTGGACGTCGCTGTTCCTGCCCGTCCTGTGCCCGCTGACCGCCGCCACGCTGTGGGGCACCCGGCACCTGCTCACGGTCAACGCCGAGCTCACGGCCGCCCGCGAGGAGCTGGCGCGCAACGCCGTCGTCGAGGAGCGCCTGCGCTTCGCCCGCGACCTGCACGACCTGCTGGGGCACTCGCTGTCGCTGATCGCGCTCAAGAGCGAGCTGGCCCGCCGGCTGGCCCCGGTCGACGGCGCCCGCGCCGCGGCCGAGATGGGCGACGTCGAGACCACCGCGCGCCGGGCCCTGGCCGAGGTGCGCGACGCCGTGAGCGGCTACCGCCAGGTCAGCTGCGGGCAGGCACTGGCCGAGGCGCGGGCCGCGTTGTCGGGTGCGGGCATCGCCTTCCGTGGCCCCGACCGCGTGCCGGTGCTGCCCGGCACCGTCGACGCGGCGCTGGGCTGGGTGGTCCGCGAGGCCACCACGAACGTGCTGCGGCACAGCGGCGCGGCGACGGTCACCGTGGACATCACCGACGACGGCACGGAGGTGCAGCTGGTGGTCGCCGACGACGGCCGCGGCCCCACCGACGCCACCGCGCCCGGCTCCGGGCTCACCGGGCTGCGCGAGCGGGTCGGCGCGGTCGGCGGCTCGCTGACCGGTGGCGCGGGCCCCCGCGGCGGGTGGCGACTGACCGCCGTCGTCCCGCTCGTGCCCGCGGCGCCGCCGGCCGCCGAGGTGACCGCGTGATCCGGGTGCTGCTCGCCGAGGACCAGCAGCTGGTGCGCGGCGCGCTGCGGGCCCTGCTCGAGCTGGAGGAGGACATCGAGGTGGTGGCCGAGGTCGGGCGCGGCGACCTCGTGGTCGCCGCCGCCCACGAGCACGCCCCCGACGTCGCCGTCATGGACATCGAGATGCCGGGGTGCGACGGCATCGAGGCCGCGCGGGCGCTGGCCGCCGCGCTGCCGCAGGTGAAGGCGGTCATCCTGACCACCTTCGGCCGGCCGGGCTTCCTGCGCCGCGCCATGGAGGTCGGCGCCCAGGGGTTCCTGGTCAAGGACTCACCGGTCGCCGAGCTGGCCGCCGCGATCCGCTCGGTCGTGGCGGGGGAGCGGGTCATCGACCGCGACCTCGCCGCGGCGGCGCTCGCGCTGGGCTCCTCGCCGCTGTCGGCGCGGGAGGCCGACGTGCTGCGGGCGGCCGCGGACGGCGCCACCGTCGCCGACATCGCCGGCCGGCTGTTCCTGTCCGAGGGCACGGTGCGCAACTACCTGTCCAACGCGATCGGCAAGACCGGCGCCCGCACCCGGGTGGAGGCCGCGCGGGTGGCCGCGGACAAGGGCTGGCTGTAGCCCCGGGCCTTGGTGCGGCCAGCATCCGGTTCGACGTCCGGGGCCGCGTGTGCGCGCAGGCGCCGCACCACTGCGCGCCCAGGCGGGTCACGGCGGCGTCCAGGGCGCGTGGACGCGCACCATCCCTACCGGTGCGCGCCAGGACGCAGTCTCGGGCTGCGGTGGCCGCCTCGGAACGCACCTGCGGGCCGGGCGCGCTCCCACCCGACCCGTGGCCGGCCTCGCCTCGGAGCGCACCGGCGCGGCACTGCGCCACCAGGCGGCCCGTGTGTGTCGTCGGGCCGCCTCCGGGCGCACCGGGGGAGGTGTGCCTGGTGCCGCTCCGCTGTCCAGGGGGTCGGCCGATCTGTGGACGGCGGCCCTGCGTGTGGACGACGGCGCACGTCGTCCAGCGGCACGCGGCACCCTCCGCGTCCATGCCCCGCCGTCCCCGTGCCGTACCCGAGCTGGCCGACCGTCCCTTCCGCGGCACCGCCGCCGTCGCGGCCGGGTTGCTCACGCGCAACCACCTGGCCGGGCCCGGGTGGTCCCGGGTGCACCGCGACGTCTACGTGGCCGCGGGCACCCAGCTCACCGTCGAGGTGCGGGCCCGGGCCGCCGTCGCGCTCATCCCGGGCGCGGTGGTCAGCGGCAGCACGGCTGCCCGGCTGCTGGGCATCGACCTCGGTCCGGTGGACGACGAGCCGGTGGAGATCACCGTCGCGGCCTCGTGCGGTGGTCGGGCCCCGACCGGTGTGCGGATGCGGCGCAGGGACCTCCCCGACGGGTCGGTGGTCGTCGTGGACGGCGTGGCCGTGACCTCGGCACGGGTCACCGCGGTCGACCTGGCCACCCGGCTGCCGCCCGGTCGAGCGGTGCAGGTCCTCGACCAGTTCGTCGCCGCCGGGCTGGCGGGGCTCGACGAGCTCCGCGCCGAGGCGGCGGCGCGTACCGGCCCGGGCGCCGTTCGCGCACGACGTGCGGCGGCCGCCGCCGACGGGCTGGCCGCGTCCCCGCCGGAGACCACGCTGCGGCTGGTGCTGCTGCGTTCGGGGCTGCCCCGTCCGGTCGCCCAGCACGAGGTGCGGGACCGAGCAGGACGCTTCGTGGCCCGGGTGGACTTCGGCTGGCCGGAGCTCCGGTTCGCCCTCGAGTACGACGGCGCCGGCCACGTCGACCGGTTGGCCCAGGACCGGCGCCGTCTGAACGCGTTGCAGGACGCCGGCTGGCGGGTCTTCTACGTCACCGCGGCGGACATGCACGACCTGCCCCGTCTGCTGATGCGCATCGCCGCTGCCATGGCGGCGTGCCCCGCCCGCTGAACGCCACCCGCTGGCCCCGCCCGGCGGATGCGGCGTGGACTGACGCACGCGGCGGAGTGCGCACGCGCTGTTCCGGTGCGCGCCCAGGCGGTCGAGGCACTCGACGAAGCCGCATGCGGGCGCAGTCGCTCGGCCCGCGCGTCCGTATGCGGGGTGTGCCCTGGGGGACGCCGACGCGCCTCGGCCGCCTCCCCGGCGCGCAGAGGCGGTGCGGGTGCGCGCTCATCCGCCTCTGGCGCCGGGGTGTCGCGCATGCGGGCGCATCGGCGATCAGCCCGCGCCCGCAACCGGCCGGGGATGGAGCAGGGGCGCCTGGGAGCGCAGTGGCCGCCGCGGTGCTGCGGCAGGCGCCAGGGGCCAGGGGGGCCGGGGGCC
>NZ_JBAPLU010000022.1:0-77192 GCF_037083825.1 Klenkia sesuvii | reverse complement strand
GGCCCGGGCGCGGTCGGGGGGCGGGCGCGGGGGATGGGGGGGGGGCTGGGGCGGGGGGTGGGGGGGCGGGTGGGACGGCGGCCGGGTGACGCCGGCCAGTGATCAGCCGAGGGCGGCGCGGGACTCCTCGGCGAGGGCGGCCACGGCCTGCTCGAAGCACGCCGCCGGCGGCTGCACCAGGCCGGCGCCGACCTGACCGGTGCCGGCCACCCGGCCGGCCATGCCGGTGTTGATCTGCGGCAGCCACCCGGTGCGGGCCACCGACAGGACGTCGATGCCGGTGGGCGCGCCGCGGAAGCCGAGGATCGGCACCTGCATGGCCGGGTTCTCCTGCAGGGTGATCTGGTACATCCGCTCGGTGGTGGCCAGCGCGTCGGGCACGGTGCCGCCGACGAACCGGACGATCGCCGGGGCGGCGGCCATGCAGAACCCGCCGATGCCGTAGGTCTCCATGATCGCGGAGTCGCCGATGTCGGGGTTGGCGTCCTCGGGGCCGTAGTCGCCGAGGAAGAGGCCGACCGGGGTGTTGGCCGGCGCGGTGAACCAGCGGTCGCCGGTGCCCGCCGTCCGGATGCCGAACTCGGTGCCGTTGCGGGCCAGCGTGGTGACCATCGTCGAGCCGGGGACGTCGCCGACGGCGTCCATCGCGAGCTTGGCGCTCGGCATGCCCAGGTTGAGGAAGAAGTGCTCGTTGCCGCCGATGAAGCGCAGCACCTCGGCGACGTCGGCCTTCGGGGCGTCGACGGCCACGATCGCCGGGGACAGCTCGCGCAGCGTCATGAGCGAGCCGGCACGGTTGCGGTTGTGGGCCTCGTCGCCCATCTGCAGCATCTGCGCCAGCACGCCGGTGACGTCCAGCGGCTCGGTGCGCGACCGGACGGCGGCCTGCAGGATCGGGCCCATGACGTCGGTCATCCAGTGCAGGCGGGTGATCACCTCGGGGCCGTAGGCGCCCATGCGCAGCACCTTGCCCAGCCCCTCGTTGAGGTTGCTGAACGCCTGCCGGCCGTCGGTCGGGTCGGTGAGGCACCACATCCACATGGACGGGCTGGTCACGCCCGCCATCGGGCCGACGGCGCGGTGGTGGTGGCAGCTGTCGAGCTCGACGCCGCCCGAGGCCAGCAGCTGCTCGGCGGCCTCGGGGGTGTCGGCCCAGCCCTCGAAGAGGCAGGCGCCGACGAGCGCGCCGCGCATCGGACCCGAGGCGGTCTCCCACGTCAGCGGCGGGCCCGAGTGCAGCAGGGTGCGGCCGGACAGGCCGAGCACGTCGGACGCCGGCCGGACGTCGGTGAGGGTGGACCGGCTGGCCAGCACCCGCTCGACGGCGACCCGGTTGGCCGCGGCGCGGCGCGGGTCGAGGGCGAGCTGGGTGAGGTCGTCGGCCGACCCGATGGTCGGCGGGCGCCACTCGACGTCGGTGACGGCGACGCCCTGGGCGCGCAGGGCGTCGGAGAACACGTCGACGCCGGCGGCCACGACGGCCGGGCGCCCGCTCAGGAGGTTGCTCACTTCGAGGCCCCGATCAGGTCGAGCGCGAACCGGGTGGCCGCGGAGTTGGAGGCGAACACGTGCGCACCGGCGGCGGCCAGCGCATCGGCCTGGCGGGACCACCCCTGGGGGTCGCCCTCGGTGCCGATCAGGCCCACCACCACGGGGAAGGGCAGGTCGCGGATCGCCGGTGCCAGCGCACCGGCGGGGTCGGCGTCGGCGCCGTACCCGAGGACGACGTCCATGAGCAGGACGGCGGGCTCACCGCTGGCGGCCAGGCCGGCGATGGCCTCCAGCCGCAGCGTGGGGTCGATCATCGGGTGCGCCCGGCCCACGGTGAGCGCGTCGTCACCGAAGTCGACGACGACGTGCCCCTGCGCCCCGAAGTCGGCCCCCAGGTCGAGCTCGGGCTTCAGCGGTGTGTTGCTGCGGACGTCGCCGAGCGCCGGGGCGGCCACCAGCATCGCCTCGTCGGCCAGGGTGCCGCCGGAGTAGAAGCCCTTGAGGACGGCGCCCGCGGGGGTCGCGCGGTCGGCGCCGGCGCGGGTCGGCCAGGCGGGGACGTCGGTGCCCATGTCGCGCAGCAGGGTCTCGACCGCGGCGGTGAGGTCGGGGCTGTCGGCGCTCAGCGCGGCGCTGGAGAAGGAGGTGCCGAGCTCGGCGGCCGTCCGGACGACCTCGGCGGCCACCTCGGGGGCCGGCGGCTTGCTGACCAGCAGCACCCGCTCGGTGGCCTCGTCGGCGTCGAGCATGCGCAGCGCGTCGAGGGTGGCCAGGCCGCCGACGGCGGCCGACAGGTCGCGCCCGCCGGTGCCGAGCACGTGGCTGACCCCCACCCCGGCCATGTCGAGCAGGCAGCTGACCTGCTGCGCGCCGGTGCCCGACGCCGCGACCAGGCCGACGGGGCCGGGCCGGACGACGTTGGCGAAGCCGAGGGCGACGCCGGAGACGATCGCGGTGCCGCAGTCGGGGCCCATGACCAGCACACCGGCCTCGTGGGCCGCCTGCTTCAGGGCGACCTCGTGCTCCACCGGGACGCCGTCGGAGAAGACCAGCACGCTGCGGCCGGCGGCCACGGCGTCCATGGCCTCGGCGACCGCGTAGGGACCGGGGACGCTGATGACGGCCAGCGGGACGTCCTGGTCCTCCTCCATCGCGAAGCCGAGCGTGCGCGGGGGGATGGCGTCGGCCGAGCCGCGCTCCTCGCGGGCGGTCAGCGCGGCCTCGACGGCGGTGACCGCGGCGGCCAGCTCGGCGTCGTCGGTGGCCCGCAGGGCGATCAGCAGCTGGTCGGGCGTGGCGTCGCCCTCGGGCGAGAGGCCCATGCCGGCGGCGAGTTCGAGGTTCAGCGGCGTGGCCATGGCGACCAGGACGGCGACCACGCCGTCGCGGGCACCCACGGTCTTGCTGACCTGCATCAGCTTGACCGAGTCGGCGTAGACGCCGCTGCGCAGGGAGACGTGCACCGAGTCGCTCACGAACGGGACGCTACCGCGAAAGTATCTCAGCGGTAAGGGACATCTCGCGGCAACATCACGGGTATGAAGATTTAGCGTTGAGGTACTTCCGCAGTGTCGGTGGTGGGTGTCACAGTGACCGCTGCCCGGTGGGATCGAGCCCGCCGGAGAGCATCTGCGGCCACGACACCGGCCGCACCGAGCAGGAGGAACGTCATGGCGTTCGGGTGGAAGTTGTACGGCGACGGGAAGACCCCGCCGCCCGGTGAGGCCGTGGCCCCCGACGAGCGGCTCTCGTGGCCGCTCACCATCGGCATCGGTGCCCAGCACGTGGTCGCCATGTTCGGCGCGACCTTCGTCTTCCCCCTGATCATGGGGCTCGACGCCAACCTCGCGATCATGATGAGCGGCGTCGCGACGATCGTCTTCCTGCTCATCGTGCAGGGGAAGGTGCCCTCCTACCTGGGCACCTCGGCCGCCTTCGTCGGCGGCGTGGCCGCCATCACCGCGCAGGGCGGTGGCGTGTCCGACAAGGTCGGCGCCATCCTCGTCGCCGGCGTGGTGCTGGCGCTGGTCGGCATCCTCATCCAGGTAGCCGGCGTCCGGGTGGTCAACAAGGTGCTGCCCCCGGCGGTCACCGGTGCCGTCGTCCTGCTGATCGGCTTCAACCTGGCCCCGGTCGCGGCGAACACCTACTGGCCCCAGGACCAGTGGGTCGCCCTGGCCACGATGGCCTTCGTCATCGTCGCCTCGCTCGCGCTGCGCGGGTTCTGGTCGCGCATCTCCATCCTGCTGGGCCTGGTCTTCGGCTACCTGCTCTCGCTGCTGCTCGACGCCACCGCCGGCCCCATCACCTCCGTGCTCGGCGGGGCAGCCGAGGCCACCACCCACGACCGGGTCGACCTGTCCGGGGTCGCCGACGCGCCGTGGTTCGGGCTGCCCACCTTCACCGCGCCCAGCTTCTCGCTGAACTTCACCCTGCTGGTGCTCCCCGCCGTCATCGCGCTCGTCGCCGAGAACGCCGGCCACGTCAAGGCCGTGGGCGAGATGACCAAGCGCGACCTCGACCCGGTCATGGGCCGGGCGGTCTTCGCCGACGGCGTCGGCACCGTGATCGCCACCTCGGTCGGCGGCTCCCCCACGACCACCTACGCCGAGAACATCGGCGTCATGGCCGCCACGCGCGTCTACTCCACGGCGGCCTACTACGTGGCTGCGCTCGTGGCCATCCTGCTGGGCCTGGTGCCCAAGTTCGGGGCGATCGTCAACGCCACCCCCGGCGGCGTGCTCGGCGGCATCACGGTCGTCCTCTACGGGATGATCGGCCTCCTGGGCGCCAAGATCTGGAAGGAGAACCGGGTCGACTTCGCCAACCCGATCAACCTGGTGCCGCTGGCCGCCGGGATCATCATCGGCATCGGCAACGTGACCCTGGTCTTCACCGACACGTTCCAGCTCGGCGGCATCGCCCTGGGCACCATCGTGGCCGTCGCCGGCTGGCACGTCGCCCGGGCCCTGGCCCCCACGGACATGCAGGACGCCCTCCTCTCCGAGGACGGCTTCCGGCACGGCACGGGCCCGGCCCTCGGGAAGACGGGCTCGCACAGCTCCACCTGAACCGACAGCACCGACCACGACCTCGCCGGCCCCCGCGGACGCACTCACCTGCGCTCCGCGGAGGCCGGCGTTCGTCGTCCCGCCCACCGCCCGACGGGCTCGATAAGTTTTAGCGCTGAGGTACTTCCGCCCCCGTCGTCCCGGTGCCAGAGTCGTGGGGGTCCGGTTGCGACCACCCGAGGAGCCGCGTGAAGCCCGCCCCGTTCGGCTACGCCGACCCCACCTCGCTCGACGAGGCCCTGGCCCTCCTCTCCGAGGAGGGCGCCAAGGTGCTGGCCGGTGGGCAGTCGTTGCTCCCGCTGCTGTCCATGCGCCTGGCCTCCCCGGCCACGCTGGTGGACATCAACAAGGTGCCCGGCCTCGACACCGTCGACGTCACCCCCTCCGGGGACGGCGCCGGGGTCCGGGTGGGGGCCCTCGTGCGGCACGCCCAGCTGCTGCACCACGCCGAGGCCGCGCAGGTGCAGCCGCTGCTGGCCCGCGCGACGTCGAACGTCGCCCACCCCGCGATCCGCAACCGCGGCACGACCGTCGGTTCCATCGCGCACGCCGACCCCTCCGGCGAGATGACCTCGGTGCTGGCGCTGACCGGTGGCTCCGTCACCGTCGCGACGCCGGAGGGCTCCTCGGCCATCGACTGGGCCGACTTCTTCGTCGGCCCGCTGGAGACCTCGGTGCACAGCCCCGCCGTCGTCACCGACGCCTTCTTCCCCGCACTGCCGCCGCGCTCGGGGACCGCCTTCGAGGAGGTTTCCCGCCGCAAGGGCGACTACGCCGTCTGCGGTGCGGGCGTCACCGTGACCCTCGACGAGGACTCGAGGGTCGTCTCGGCCCGGGCGGCCTACATCTCCGTCGGGCTCGTGCCCGAGGTGCACGACCTCACCGAGGCCGTCGCCGGTCGCCCGGTCGCCGAGGCCGACTGGGCCGCCGCCGGCGACCTCGCCCGCTCGCTCGTCGACCCGGACGGCGACCTGCACGCCAGCGCGGACTACCGCCGGCTGCTGGTCGGCGTCCTCACCGAACGCACGCTCGCCCGCGCCGCGAAGGAGGCCGCAGACCGATGACCGACGTCTCCACCGAACGGGCCATCACCGTCACCGTCAACGGTGTGCCACGTGAAACCACCGTGCCGGTGCGCCGGCTGCTGTCCGACGCCCTCCGCCACGACCTGCAGCTGACCGGCACCCACGTCGGCTGCGAGCACGGGGTGTGCGGTGCGTGCACCGTGCTGGTCGACGGCACCCCGGTGCGGTCGTGCCTGGTGCTCGCCGTGCAGGTCGACGGCACGGAGGTCACCACGGTCGAGGGCCTGGCACGGGAGGACGGCCAGGGCGGCCAGATCCTGCACCCGGTCCAGGAGGCGTTCCGCGAGTGCCACGCCCTGCAGTGCGGGTTCTGCACCCCCGGGTTCCTCATGACCATGGCCGCCGGCCTCGAGGCGCGGGACCCCTCGACCGACATCACCGACGACGAGGTGGACGAGATCGTCGGCGGCAACCTCTGCCGGTGCACCGGCTACGCCAACATCAAGAAGGCCTGCCGGCGCGCCGCCGGGCTCATGAAGGAGGCCGCCGAGTGACCACCAAGCTGTTCGGCGAGCCGGTTCGCCGGCGCGAGGACCTCCGGCTGATCACCGGCCGGGGCCGCTACACCGACGACATCGGCCACGGCGCCCTGGCCGCGGCGTTCGTGCGCAGCCCGTACGCGCACGCCCGCATCGTCGACATCGACGTCGACGCAGCGCTGGACGTCGAGGGCGTCGTCGCCGTCTACACCTACGACGACCTCGTCGGCCCGATGGCCGAGCCGCTGCCCGTGCTCATCCCGCACCCCCAGCTGACCGCGCCGCGCACCGGCTTCCCGCTGGCCCGCGACGTCGTCCAGCACGTGGGCGAGGCCGTGGTCATGGTCGTCGCCACCGACCGGTACATCGCCGAGGACGTCTGCGACCGCATCGCCGTCTCCTACGAGGAGCTGCCGGTGGTCGTCGGCGTCGACGCAGCTCGGGAAGCGGTGCACAGCGTCCACAGCGACGTCCCCGACAACGTCGCCGCCCGGCACCACCAGGAGACCGGCGACGTCGAGGCGGCCCTGGCCGCGTCGGCGCACACGCTGAGCTTCACCCAGTACATCGAGCGCAGCGCCTGCATGCCGATGGAGGGCAAGGGCGTGCACGCGGTGTGGAACCACGACGACTCGTCGCTGCGGGTGCACACCTCCACCCAGGCCTCGACGTCGGTGCGCGCGGCGATCGCGGCCAAGCTCCAGCTGTCGCTGGAGAAGGTCGAGGTCGTGGCGCCCGACGTCGGCGGTGGGTTCGGCGTGAAGATCGTGCACCCGTGGCCCGAGGAGCTGCTGGTGCCTATGGCCGCCATCGCGCTGGGCCAGCCGGTGCACTGGGCCGAGGACCGCCGCGAGCACTTCATCTCCTCGGCGCACGAGCGCGAGCAGCGGCAGGAGATCACCGTCGGCTACGACGACGAGGGCCGGGTCACCGCGCTCGACGTCCGCGGCTGGCACGACAACGGCGCGTACACCCCCTACGGGATCATCGTGCCGATCGTGACCGCCACCCAGCTGGTCGGCCCGTACGCGATCCCCGTCTACCGGGTGCGCATCGACAGCGTCTACACCAACACCGTCATCGTCACGCCCTACCGCGGCGCGGGCCGGCCCCAGGGCTGCTACGCCATGGAGCGGACGATGGACCGCATCGCCCAGGACCTCGGCCTGGACCGGGCCGAGGTGCGCCGGCGCAACCTCATCCAGCCCGACCAGTTCCCCTACGACCACCACCTGACGTTCCAGGACGGCCGGCCGGTCATCTACGACTCGGGCAACTACGAGGGCCTGCTCGACAAGCTGATCGCCCTGGTCGGCTGGGACAGGGCCGAGGAGCGCCGCGCCGAGGCCGCCGCGCGGGGCAAGCAGCTGGGCATCGGCATGGCCATGTACGTCGAGGGCACCGGCCCCGGCCCCTACGAGGGCGGGCACGTGCAGGTGCTCGGCAGCGGCAAGGTGCTGGTCTCCACCGGCCTCACGTCGCAGGGCCAGGGCCACGAGACCGCGTTCGCCCAGATCGTGGCGCACGAGCTCGGCGTGCCGATCGAGGACGTCGAGGTCACCACCGGCGACACCCGGCGCTTCGGCTACGCGGTGGGCACCTTCGCCTCCCGCGCCGCGGTCATGAGCGGCAACGCCATCGCGCTGGCCGCCCGCGGCGTGCGGGCGAAGGCGCTGCGCATCGCCGCCGACGTGCTCGAGGCCGACGTCGACGACCTCGAGATCGACGAGGGCCTGGTGCAGGTCAAGGGGACGCCGGGCGCGTCCATCCCGCTGCGCACGGTCGCCGTCCTGTCCAACCCGCTGCGCTACGCCTTCGACGAGGCCGCCCGGCAGGCCACCCAGTTCGCCGGGCCCGGCGACGACTCCAAGCCGCCGGTCGCCGTCGGCGACGCCCCCGGCCTGGAGCACGTCGACTACTACTCCCCGATCCGGTCGACCTTCGCCTCCGGCGCGCACGCCGCCGTGGTCGAGATCGACCCGACCACCTGGGAGATCGACGTGGTCGACTACGCCGTGGTGCACGACTGCGGGAACATCGTGAACCCGATGATCGTCGAGGGCCAGGTCCACGGCGGGGTGGCCCAGGGCGTCGGCGGCGCGCTGTACGAGCGGATGGCCTACGACGCCGACGGCCAGCTGCAGAACGCCTCGTTCATGGACTTCCTCATGCCCTACGCCAGCGAGGTCCCCGACGTGGTCATCGACCACCAGGAGACCCCGTCCCCGCTGAACCCGCTGGGGCTCAAGGGCGCCGGCGAGGCCGGCGTCATCCCCGGCACGGCGTGCATCGCCTCGGCCATCGAGGACGCCGTGGGCCGCCGCATCGCGGCGATGCCCATCTCCCCCACCGAGCTCTACGACCTGGTCCGCAACCCCGACGCCGAGCGCGTCCCCTCACCGACTGGAGCCACCGCGTGAAGCTCGACGGCACCGCCACCCTGTCCGCTCCCCCGGAGAAGGTCTGGGCGGCAATCACCGACCCGGCCGTGCTGGCCCGCACCATCCCCGGCTGCCAGGGGCTGGAGCGCACCGGGGAGGACGAGTACGCCATGACCGTCTCGGTCGGGGTCGGCGCCATCCGTGGTGTCTACGCCGGCGAGGTGAAGCTGACCGACAAGACCGAGCCCACCCGCTACGTCATGCACGCCTCGGGCTCGGGCGGGCCCGGCTCGGTGCGCGCCACCGTGCCGATCACGCTGGAGGCCGTCGACGGCGGTACCAAGCTCACCTACGACGCCGACGCCGTCGTGGGCGGTGCGGTGGCCGGCGTGGGCCAGCGCATGATCACCGGTGTCGCCAAGCGGCTGGCCGGCCAGTTCTTCTCCGCCATCGACGCCGAGCTGACCGGCAAGGCCCCTGCCGCCGCGGCGCCGGCCAACGCCGACGTCACCCCCTCGGCCGCGGCGGTCAGCGACACCGCGGTGCACGGCGGGTCGACCCCGCAGAGCACCTCGGCGGGCAGCTCGACGGAGTCGGCCCCGGTGCGCTTCGCCGCCCCGGCCGCGCCGTCCGCGGTCGGTTCCGCCCCGGCCGAGCTGGCCGTGGCCGCCGCGGGCGGCGCCGCGCTCACGCTGCTCGGCGTGCTGGTCGGCTACCTCCTGGGTCGCCGCCGCTGATCCTGCTCCTCGACCGCTGAGCCAGGCCGGTCATCCCGCACGGATGACCGGCCTGGCTGCGCACTGGGCGAGCAGCGACCTGGCCGCCCCCGACGCGGGCCGACCGCTCAGCCGGTGGTGGTCGCGACCTGGCCGAGCGCGCCGAGCACCGCGCCGGCCTGCTCGGCGGGGCCGACGGCCAGGAAGATGTCCACCGGAGCAACCTGGATCGGGTTCCTGGGATCTCGACGGGTGGGGTCGGCCGAGTTCGGGCATCGTGACCGGGGCACGCCGTCGATCTCGGAGGTCCACACCATGGGCGACTCGGTCCGCAACGCACTGGGCGACGTCGTGTCGTTCGTGCCCAAGCTCCTGCTCGCCGCGATCATCCTCGTGGTCGGGTGGTTCATCGCCAAGGCGCTGGAGAAGCTCCTGGTGAAGGTGCTCGAGAAGGTCGGGTTCGACCGGGCCGTCGAGCGGGGCGGCATCCGCAAGCTGCTGTCCGGTTCGCAGTACGACGCCTCGCAGGTGCTGGCGAAGATCGTGTTCTACGCGGTGATGCTCTTCGTGCTCTCCACCGCGTTCGGGGTGTTCGGGCAGAACCCGATCAGCGACTACCTCGCGGCGATCATCGGCTACCTCCCGAAGGTCTTCGTCGCGATCCTCATCCTGGTGATCGCCGCGGCCATCGCCGCCGCGGTCAAGCTGGTCGTGCAGAACGCCCTGGGCTCGCTGTCCTACGCCCGCACGCTGGCCACCGCCGCCTCGACCGTGGTGCTGGCCCTGGGCGTCATCGCGGCGCTGAACCAGCTCGAGATCGCCCAGAACGTGGTCAACGCGGTGCTCTACGCCGTGCTCGTCGCGGTCGTCGGCGTCGTCGTCGTCGCCGTGGGCGGCGGCGGCATCGTCCCCATGCGCCAGCGCTGGGAGAACGCCCTGGCCAAGGTCGAGTCCGAGGCCCCGAACATGCGACGCGAGGCCGAGCAGGCCCGGCCGGCGTCCGAGGTGCTCAAGGCCGAGGGCGACCGGATCGCCGCCGAGGCCCGGCGCGCCCGTGAGGAGCAGGAAGCCGCCGCGCGCGCCCGCCAGGAGGCCGAGCGGGTCGAGGCCGAACGGCAGCGCGCGCAGCAGGCCGAGGCCGAGCGGATGGCGGCCGAGCGGGCCGCCGCCGAGCGTGCGGCCCAGCAGCAGGCGGCCCAGCAGCAGGCGGCCGCGCCGGTCGCCTACGGGCAGGCCGAGCAGGGGTACCAGCCCACCCAGGTGTTCGACGCCCCCGGCGCGCAGCACCCGGGGCAGCAGCACCCCGAGCCGCAGCACCCGGCACAGGGGTACCCCCAGGCCGGTGCCACGGCCTACGGAGCCGCTGACCAGCAGTACCCCGAGCAGCACGGCGAGCAGCCGCACGACGGGCAGCAGTACGGGGACCAGCAGTACGGCGAGCAGTACGGGCAGCCGCAGCCGTGGTCGGGCGGTGCGGCCCCCGACCCGCAGCAGGCCTACGACCGACCGCCGGTGCCGGTCGAGGAGCCCCCCAGCTCCGACGAGCCCGGCACGGCGCAGCTGCCGCGGATCAGCGACGACACCCCGCCCCCGGACGACGACCGCCGCTGACGGGAACATGCCGGGGCCGGCCCGCGCTGGCCCCGGCATGCCCAAGACCTGGTTCCTCACCGGCGCCTCCCGCGGTTTCGGCCGCGCCTGGACCATCGCCGCCCTCGAGCGCGGGGACTCCGTCGCCGCCACCGTCCGCGACACCGCCTCGCTGGAGGACGTCGTCGCCCGCTTCGGCGACCGCGTGCTCCCGGTCCAGCTCGACGTCGACGACCGGACGGCGGTGTTCGCCGCGGTCGAGCGGGCGCACGCCCACTTCGGCCGGCTCGACGTCGTGGTGAACAACGCCGGCTACGGCCAGTTCGGGATGGTCGAGGAGGTCTCGGAGGCCGAGGCCCGCGCCCAGTTCGAGACCAACGTGTTCGGCGCGCTCTGGGTCACCCAGGCCGCGCTGCCGTTCCTGCGCGAGCAGGGCTCGGGCCATGTCCTGCAGGTGTCGAGCATCGGCGGCATCTCGGCGTTCCCGAACATCGGCATCTACAACGCGTCGAAGTGGGCGCTCGAGGGCTTCTCGCAGGCGCTGGCCGCCGAGGTCGCCGACTTCGGCGTCCACGTCACGCTGATCGAGCCCGGCGGGTTCGACACCGACTGGCCCGGTGCCTCGGCCAAGCACGCCACCCCGAACCCGGCCTACGACGAGTTCCGGGTCAAGGCCGCCGAGCAGCGCACGGCCCGGGTCTCCACCCCGGGTGACCCCGAGGCGTCCGCGGCTGCGGTCCTCCAGCTCGTGGACATGGACACCCCGCCGCTACGGGTCTTCTTCGGCACCGCCCCGCTGGGCATCGCGACGAAGGACTACGAGTCGCGGCTGCAGGGCTGGCGCGACACCCAGCACATCGCCGAGCTCGCCCAGGGCTGACCTCCGGGCCGGCGTCGATCAGGGGGGTCGCGAAGGTGGGGGCCGGCCGCGACGCCGAGCGGGCGGACGGTGGGCGCGGAACCGGTTCGGGAGGAAGTTTCCGGCGTGTCGTTTGGGGTGGGCACGGGGCAGGGCAGTGCCTCCGTGCTCGTTCCTGGCCGTCCCGCTCCAGACCACGCGGTGGGCCGCCAGGTCCCTTCCCCCGCTCTGCCCGGCAGCCCGACCGGCCGACCGGAGCACGCGGGGATCCGTCTGCACCGCCTACCGGCAGGAGACACACGTGATCACCGAGCGCGACATCGACACCCTCATCGGCAGCACCGCCGTCGACTCCGACGGCGACAAGCTGGGATCGGTCAGCGAGGTCTACCTCGACGACCAGAGCGGCCGCCCTGAGTGGGCCACCGTGAAGACCGGCCTGTTCGGCACCCGCGAGACCTTCGTCCCGCTCCGGGAGGCCGAGCTCAGCGGTGACTCGCTGCGGGTCCCCTACGCCAAGGCCATGGTCAAGGACGCGCCCTCCATCGAGGCCGACGGCCACCTCTCCCCCAGCGAGGAGAGCGAGCTCTACGCCTACTACGGCGTCGGCGACGGCACCGGCATGGTCGGCGACCAGGGCCGCACGACCGACACCGACCGCGCCCCGGGTGCGGCAGGCGGCATCGGCACGGACCTCGACGACCGCGGCAACCACACCGCCGGCGGCACCGCCCGCCTCGGGGACGACCTTAACGACCGCGGGCAGCACACCGCTCGGGCAGGCGACCACGACGACAGCACCCTGACAGGCACCCGCAACGACGCCGGCACGGTCGGTCGCGACACGTCGGGTCCGACGACGGACGACGCCATGACCCGCTCCGAGGAGCGGCTGTCCGTGGGCACCGAGGCCACCGAGGTCGGCCGCGCCCGCCTGCGCAAGCACGTCGTGACCGAGAACGTGACCCGCAGCGTGCCGGTCTCCCGCGAGGAGGTGCGCATCGAACGCGAGCCGATCACCGACGCCAACCGCGGTGACGCCCTCGACGGCCCGGCGCTGTCGGAGGAGGAGCACGAGGTCACGCTGCACGCCGAGCGGCCCGTGGTGGACAAGGAGACCGTGCCCGTCGAGCGGGTCCGGCTGGGCACCGAGACCGTCACCGAGGAGCAGCAGGTGAACGCCCAGGTCGCGCACGAGGAGATCGAGCAGGTGGAGGACGGTCGTCGCGACACCCGTCGCTGACGAGTCCGGCCGGGGTGGGCGCCCGCCCACCCCGGCACCGTCCCTGCCGGCACCGGCACGTCGATCGGAGCACGTCATGCCAGGTGAGCACGCCGTCACCCGCGCCGAGGAACGCCTGGACGTCGGCACCGAGGTCATCCCCGTCGGCCGCGCGCGCCTGGTGGTGGAGACGATCACCGAGGAGGTCCTCGTCCCCGTGCAGGTCAGCCGTCAACGCGTGCGGGTGGAGATGGGACCCGCGACCGACACCTCCTCCGTGCCGCGCGGTCCGGCCACGGCCAGCCGGTGGCTGACGCTGTACGCCGACGAGCCGGTGGTGACCGTCCGGTCCGTCCCCAGCGAGCGCGTCCGCCTGGCCACCACCTGGGTGCCCGGCGAGGCCGAGGTGCGGACGACGGTCGCCCGCGAGGTGGTCGAGGTCGAGACCCCGAATTGACCATCGGCAGGTGGTTGCCCGACACGCTGTGCGCGCCAGCCATCTGCCGATGATCAACTGCAGAAGGGGCGGCGCACGACGGGCGGGGGTCAGCGGTGGCGGCCGATGCGGCCCGCCGCGGCGTCGGCCAGCAGCGAGTCCACCGTCTCCTCGGCGTCCGGGCGGTTGGCCCCGATGCCACCCGACGGCCCGCGCTTGGCCCAGCCCACGACGTACGTGCCCACCGGTGCGCCGAGCACCCGGCCGGCCTCGTGCGGCACCCGGCCGCTCTCGTCGTCGAAGGGCAGACCGGGCAGCTCGGTGCCGCGGTGCCCGATTGCCCGGACGACGAGCTCGGCGGGCACGGCGACGTCGCCCTCCGACGAGCGCAGCACGATGCCGGTGACCTGCCCGTCGGAGCCGACCACCTCCTGGGTCGCCTGGCCGAAGGCGAACACGATGCGCCGACCGGGCTCGGGGGCGGCCGACAGGTCGTCGTCGAAGCGGTCGAGGCCGGCGAACAGCTCGGCCTTCGAGCCCGGCTCGACGACGTCGGGGGCCTTGCCGCTGAGCACGGTGCGCACGCCGGGCAGGTGGGTGAGGGCGCGCAGCTCCGCACGGCTGCAGGCGGCGTCCGCGGGCCCGCGCCGGCCGACGACGACGACCTCGCGCAGCGCGCTGGTGCGCAGCGCGGCGAGCGCGGCCGGGGAGGTCTCGGTGCTGGCCAGCCGGTTGGCCTGGCCGGCGAGCATGCGGGCGACGTCGAGCGCCACGTTGCCGGTGCCGACGACGACCACCCGCTGCACGCGGGACAGGTCCACGGGGGCGGCCTCGGGGTGCCCGGTGTACCAGTTGACGACCTCGCGGGCCGAGACGCTGCCGGCCAGCTCCTCACCCGGCACACCCAGCGCCCGGTCACCGGCCGCGCCCGTGGCGTAGAGGACGGCGTCGTACCGCTCGGCGAGCTGGGCCGGGGTCAGGTCGCGGCCCACCTCGACACCCAGCTGCAGGGTCACCCGGGGGTGCCGCAGCACAGCGGTGGTGTGCTCGAGCACGCGGCGGGTGCCGGGGTGGTCCGGGGCGACGCCGTAGCGGGCCAGCCCCCCGGGCGTGGGCAGCCGGTCGAGGAAGGTCACCCGCGCCTCGGTGGCCCGCAGGACGGACTGCGCGGCGTAGACGGCGGCGGGACCGGTGCCCACGATCGCCACCTCGAGCCGGCCGATGGCCGAGAGGTCGACGGTCGGGAAGCGCGGGGCGCCCCAGGCCGGGGTGGGCACGGCGTCGGGCCGGGTGAACCAATCGGCGTTGACCTGGGCGTACACCTGCTGGTCGGCGCGCAGCACCCACGTGGGGGCGATGGCGTCGACGGGGCAGGCATCGGCGCAGGCACCGCAGTCGATGCAGGTGTCGGGGTCGACGTACAGCGTCTCGGTGTGCCCGAACTCGGGCTCGTCCGGCGTGGGGTGGATGCAGTTGACCGGGCACACCGAGACGCAGGAGGCGTCCGAGCAGCAGTTCTGGGTGATCGCGAACGCCATGGCCGATCCTCAGAGCATGTGCAGGCGGCGGTAGATCGCCACCGCAGGACCGGTGAGGAAGCCGCACTCGCCGAGGAAGGCCATCAGGTGCCGGCTGCTGGTGCGCATCATCGCGTGGTGGTGCTTGTTGGCCCCGGCCTCGCGGACGGCGCGGTCGGTGTCGAGGCCGGCGGCCGTGTAGACGTCGCGGTGCACCAGGTTGGTCACCACGACCTGGGTGACGATCGCGATGAGCAGCGCCGAGGCGCGCACCCGGGGTCGGCTGGCCCCGACCAGGCTTTCGCGCACCTCCTGCCGGGCGTAGGTCATGTGCCGGGACTCCTCGACCACGTGGATCCGGCTGGTGGTGCGGATGAGCGGCAGGACGTCCTCGCCGCGCATCCAGTCGCGCTGCATGACGTCGAGCACCTCCTCGGCGACCAGGGCGGCCGCGAAGGCCCGCTCGGCGCCGGCGAAGGACTTGAAGAACCGACCCAGCTCGATGCCGCTGCGCTTGGGGGCGTAGCCGGTGGCGCCGAGCTTCTCGCAGGCACGGGCGAACATGATGGAGTGCCGGCACTCGTCGGCGATCTCGGTGAGCGCGAACTGGAAGTCCTTGCGCGTGGTGTCGCCGGCGTAGTGCTCGCGCAGCAGCATCTGCTGCAGGATCATCTCGAACCAGATGCCGGTGCTCATGATCGAGGCGACCTCGTGCCGGGTCAGCGTGACCCGCTGCTCCTCGGTCATCTCGTCCCACAGCGGGGTGCCGTACAGCGTGCTCCACTCAGGGTTGAGCCCGTGCAGCGTCGGGTCGAGCGGCTCGTCCCAGTCCACCTCGGTGGAGGGGTCGTAGGACAGCTGCGCTGCCGAGTCCAGCAGCCGGGCGGAGACCGCCTCGCCGTCGCGCTGGTGGGCGCTGAAGGCGGCGGTCAGCTGGTCGGTGCTCGGGAGCGTGCTGGTCATCGGACGGCCCTCCGTATCGTTGCATGTAACACCCGGTTACAGGTTCAAGCATGGCGGATGACGCAGCTACCTGCAACCCCTCGTCACGTCTTCCCGCGATGAGGTGTGACCCGACCCTCATCGGCGCAGATGTTCTCGCACGAGCACCTTCCCCGCCAGGTACCTCATCGCTAAGGTATTTGTCATGACCAGCAGGCGGGTACGCATCGGCATCGACACCGGTGGCACGTTCACCGACGTCGTCGCGGTGGACGAGGAGTCCGGCGCGACGACCACCACCAAGACCCCCTCGACCCCGGGCAACCCGGCCGACGGGTTCCTGGCCGGGGTGCAGAAGGTCCTCGACCTGATGGGCCTGACCGGCGAGGCCGTCACCGCGGTCAGCCACGGCACCACGGTCGCGACGAACCAGCTGCTCGAGGGCAAGCTCGACCGCATCGGGTTCATCACCACCGAGGGCTACGCCTCGGTGCTGGAGATCGCCCGGCAGTCGGTGCCCGACGGCTACGGCAACAGCTACTTCTGGGTCAAGCCGCCCCGCATCGTCCCGGCCGACCTGGTGCGCACCGTCGGCGGCCGGCTGGACCACACCGGCGCCGAGGTGCGCCCCTTCGACCGCGACCAGGCCGTCGCGGCCGCCACCTTCTTCAAGGACGCCGGCATCACCACCGTCGGCGTCTGCTTCCTGCACGCCTACTCCAACGACGCGCACGAGCAGGCCATGCTCGAGGTGCTGCGCGAGGTGCACCCCGACTGCGTCGTCTCGATCAGCTCGGGCGTGCTGCGCGAGTACCGCGAGTACGAGCGCTCGGTCACCACGCTGGTCGACGCCGCGGTCAAGCCCAAGGTCGGCGCCTACGTCACCAACATCCGCGCCCGGCTCGACGAGCTGGCCCCCGAGGTGCCCTTCTACGTCATGAAGAGCAACGGCGGCGTGCTGAGCGCCGAGGAGGTCGTGCACCAGCCGATCACCACCATGCTCTCCGGCCCGGCCGCCGGCGCCCTGGGTGCCGCGCTCATCGCCCAGACGGCCGGGTTCGACCGCATCCTCACCTGCGACGGCGGCGGCACCTCCACCGACGTCACCGTGGTCATCGACGGCGAGCCCGCGCTCACCACCGAGGGCACCGTCGGCGCCTACCCGTCCAAGATCCCCATGATCGACGTGGTCACCGTCGGGGCCGGCGGTGGCTCCATCGCCTGGATCGCCCCCGAGGGCACCCTCAAGGTGGGCCCGAGAAGCGCGGGCGCCGACCCCGGCCCCATGTGCTACCCCAGCCGCGGCCCCGAGCCGACCGTGACCGACGCCCACGTCGTCCTCGGCCGGATCCCCCCGCACCTGCTCGGTGGCGAGATCCCCCTGTCGACGGAGCACGCTGCGGCCGGCCTCGAGTTGCTGGGCGGCAAGCTCGGGCTCTCCGTGGAGAAGACCGCCACCGGCATCCTCGAGATCTCGGCCTGGAACCAGGCCAACGCCCTGCGCCAGGTCACCGTCGCCCGCGGGCTCGACGTCCGCGACTTCACCCTCACCACGTTCGGCGGGTCGGGGTCGCTGCTGGCCTGCCGGCTCATGGACATCCTCGGCCTGCCGCGCACCCTGGTGCCGCCGAACCCGGGCAACGTCAGCGCGTTCGGCCTGCTCACGGTCGACGTCCGCAACGACTACGTGCAGACGATGATCGCCAAGCACACCGCGCTGGACGCCTCGGCCGTGGCCTCGGCCTACGCCGAGCTCGAGGGCCGGGCCGGCACGGCGCTGGACGGCGAGGGCTTCGCCCGCGACGAGCAGCGCATGCAGCGGACGGCGGACCTGCGCTACGTCGGCCAGGCCTTCGAGGTGCGGGTGCCCGTGCCCGACGGCGACCTGGACGACGCGGCGCTGGCGACGGTGGCGGACGCGTTCCACGCCGCGCACCACCAGCTCTACGGCTACGACTTCCGCACCGACCCGCGCCAGGCGGTCGAGTGGGTCAACCTGCGGGTGAGCGGCATCGGCCCGATCCGCCGTCCCGACCTGGTGGCCCGGCCCGACCGCACCGAGGGCTCCGCCGCCGACGCCGTCACCGGCACCCGCCGGGTGTTCTTCGACGACTGGGTCGAGACCCCGCTGTACGCCCGCACCCAGCTGCAGCCCGGTGACGTCGTCACCGGCCCGGCGATCGTGGAGGAGTTCGGCTCCACCGTCCCGGTGCACCCCGGCTTCACCGCCACCGTCGACAGCTACTCGAACCTGCTGCTCACCAAGGAGACTGCCCAGTGACCGCCTCGCAGACCGCTGCAGACCCGGTCCTCGTCGAGATCGTCGCCGGCACGCTGGCGGCGATCGAGATGGAGGTCGAGACCGCCATCGGCCGCACGTCGCGCTCCCCGATGATCCGCGACGCCCACGACTTCCGGGCCGGGATCCACGACCGCCAGCTGCGCAAGCTCACCGGCCGCTCGTACTCCGCGCTGGTGCAGCCGGTGGTGCGCGACTACCCGATCGCGCAGATGAACGTCGGCGACGTCTTCTTCCACAACGACGTCTACCTCTCCGAGGGCGGGATCGGCCACCTGCCCGACCTGTGCGTCACCGTCCCGGTCTTCGCCTCGCCGACGGAGGGTGCGCAGCCCGAGGTCGTGGCCTTCATCCAGGCGTTCGGCCACCACGACGACATCGGCGGCGCGGTGCCCGGCTCCATGCCCTCGGCCGCGACCAGCATGTTCGAGGAGGGCCTGATGGTCCCCCCGATCAAGCTGTGGGACCGCGGCGTCCCCAACGAGTCGGCGCTGAAGATCATGACGCGCAACTCGCGGATGCCCGACTCGCTGGCCGCCGACCTCGACGCCGAGTGCTCGGCCTGCCTGGCCGGCGCCCGCCGCCTGGGCGAGCTGTTCGAGCGGTACGGGGTCGAGGCGGTCGAGGCCTGCTTCGACGCGATCCTGGCCAACTCGACCGAGGTCTACCGCACCGAGATCCTCAGCCAGATCCCCGACGGCACCTACGTGTGGGAGGACTACGCCGAGCACGACGGCGTCGACGAGCCGATGCTGCACCGCCAGCGGATCACGCTGACGATGGACTCCGCGGCCGACGTCCCGCTGGTCATCGACTTCACCGGCACCGGCCCGCAGGCCAAGGGCCCGATCAACCACTGCGGCGACTACTCCGACGGCAACTTCCTGAAGAAGTGGCTGGCGCCGATCCTGCGCAACCTGGCGGCGACGCCGGAGCGCATGGCCGAGCTCGACGTCAACGAGGGCGTCGTCCCGCTGATCGAGATGCGGTTCCCGGAGAAGGGCACGCTGCTCACCCCGGTCTTCCCCGCGCCGACCAACGCCCGCACGTTCGTGATCCTGCGGCTGCTGGGCGTGCTCGCCGGCGTGCTGGCCAAGGCCACCGGCGGCCGGATGCCGGCCGACCAGGAGACGATCCGGTACACCGGTGTGTACGGCACGGACTTCGACGGCGAGCCCTACCTCATGCGCGAGGTGCTCGGTGGCGGCTCGGGTGGGCGGTACTACGCCGACGGCGAGGACACCATCCACGTCGTCCCCGACTCGCGGAACCTGCCCACGGAGTTCACCGAGGGCCGCTTCCCGCTGCGCATCGAGGCCCTGGGCCTGGCGATGGACTCCGGTGGCCCCGGCCGCTACCGCGGTGGCTGCGGCTACGAGAAGCACATCCGGGTACTGCGCGACGCGCACTTCATGTCCATCGCCGACCGCTCGATCCTGGCCTGCTGGGGTGTCAAGGGCGGCAAGGCGGGTCGGCCGTTCCAGATCACCGTCGACCCGGGCGGCCCCGACGAGCACGAGGTCGACGCCCTCGCCGACGCCGAGCCGCTGAAGGCCGGCACCGTCGTGCGGGTGCGGACGACGGGCGGTGGCGGCTGGGGCGACCCGCTCGACCGGCCGGTCGAGGAGGTCCTGCGCGACATCGCCTGGCTCAAGGTGTCGGTGCAGGGCGCCCGCGACGACTACGGCGTCGTGGTGTCCGAGGACGGGACGGCGGACGAGGCGGCCACCGAGGGGCTGCGCGCCGAGATGCGGGCCGCCCGCACCGGCGAGGAGCCGTTCTTCGACCGCGGCCCCGGCTACGCCACCCTCTCCGGCGGCGCCGCGTTCAACGAGTTCGACGTCCTCTAGCGGAAGGACCCCGTACGGCGCCGGCCCCCGATCACGGGGCCGGCGCCGTCATCGTCCCCGGGGCCGTGATCACCCCGGGTCAGCCGCTGCCTCGGGACCGCGGAGACCACCACCGACCCGTGGTGATCAACGGGCTCGGGTGGCTCGGGTGGCTCGATCGGCACCGACGCGTGACGCTGGAGGGCATGACCGAGCCGGAGAAGGACCAGTCCGACAGCGAGGCCCAGCTGCACCCCGGCCCCCGCGACGAGGGCGGTGAGGGCGGCATGGCCACCCGGGAGCTGAAGGCCCACGAGGCCGAGGGCGACTAGCCGGCCAGCCGGCGGCGGCCCTCCCCCAGAGCCGCCCGGGCCACGTCGGCGTCGGAGAATCGCTGGGTCGTCGCCGGGTCCAGGGCCCCGGGTGCGTCCTGCAGCGTCTCGTGCCCCCGGCCCACCACGAGGACGACGTCCTGCGGACCGGCCGCGTCCACCGCCGCGGTGATCGCCGCCCGCCGGTCCAGGACGGTGCGCACCCGGGCGTCGGACCCGAGGAGGCCCACCGCGAGCTCGGCGACGATGGCCGCCGGGTCCTCGCCGTGGCTGCCCTCGTTGGTCAGCCACACGTGGTCGGCCGCGCGGGCCGCCGTCCCCAGGCCCTGGCGCTTCCAGCGGTCCCGGGCGCCCCGGGCGCCCAGCACGAGGTGCACCTCGCCCGCTGGGCGCAACCGCCCGGCGGTCGCCACCGCGTCGGCCAGCGCCCCCGGGGTGTGGGCGTAGTCCACGACCACCAGGGGAGCCCCCGGCGCGGTCAGCAGCGTGCCCCGGCCCGGCGGCGGGTCGACGTGGGTCAGCCGGTCGGCCACGTCGTCGGGGTCCGCGCCGAGGACCACCGCGGCGGTCCAGGCCGCGGCCACGTTCGTCACGTGCACGCCGCCGACGACGGGGCTGCGCAGGGCGTGCCGTCGTCCGGCCCGCTCGACCAGCACCTCGGTGCCGCCGGCCGAGCTGGTGCCGTGCACCACCCGGACGTCGCAGTCGGCGGCGGTGCCCACCCGGACCACCGGGATCCTCGCCTGGTCGGCCAGCCGGCGCCCCCAGGGGTCGTCGGTCACCACGACGCCGACCCGCGCCCGGTCGGGCTCGAACAGCCGGGCCTTGCTGGCCCAGTACTGCTCGACGGTGCCGTGGTGGTCGAGGTGGTCGGGCTCGAACCCGGTGAACACCGCGACCTCGGCGCACAGGCCGTCGACCCGGCCGACGTCCAGCGCGATGGAGGAGGCCTCCACGACGGCCGCGGCGGCGTCGCGCTGCACCATCCAGCGCAGCAGCCGGTGCAGGTCGGGTGCCTCGGGGGTGGTGAGCGCCGTCGTGCGGGTGTGCCGGCCGACGGTGGCGCCGACGGTGGTCAGCAGACCGCAGCGGCGCCCGGGGGTGTCCAGCACCCCGGCCAGCAGGGTGCTGGTCGTCGTCTTGCCGTTGCTGCCGGTCACCGCCACCACCTGCAGCCGGTCGGCCGGGTCACCGGCGACCAGCGCACCCACCGGCCCGAGCACCGCCCGCACCGAGGGGACCACGAGCACGGGCACGCCCAGGTCGACCGGCAACCGGCCGGGGCGGTCAGCGAGCACGGCCACCGCACCCGCGGCCACCGCTGCGGCCGCGTGGCGGTGCCCGTCGGCCCGAGCGCCCCGCACGCAGGCGAACAGCGACCCCGGGCCCGCCCGGCGGGAATCCATCACCAGGTCGACGACGGCGGGACCGGCGACCGGCGCCGCGCAGCCCGCGCGGGCGGCAACGGCGGACAGGGGTGTCCCGCAGGACGGCAGATCGGCGAGCACCAGCGGCCTCTCGTGGTGGGGACGACGAGGGCGCGGTCTCGACCCGCAGCCATCATGGGGACCTCCGCGCGGCCCCGGCCACCGGAGCGTCAGGCCGCGCGGCTGCGGGCCACCGCCCGGACCACCGGGGCCAGCGCCTCGGCGATGAGTGCGTAGCCGGCCGACGAGGGGTGGAACCGGTCGGCGGCGAAGAGCGCCGGCTGCGCCCGGAACCGCTGCCCCAGCTCGGCCCCGACCGGGACGACGACCCCACCCGCGGCCCGCACGGCGTCGGCCTGGCGCCGTTGCAGCTCCCCGCTGGCCGTGGCGACCAGGGCCTGGAAGGCCGGCGGCACCCATGGCACGGTCGACAGGTCCGGCGCGGGCACCACCAGGACGTCGGCGCCGGTGACCCGCAGGTCCCGCACGGCCGCGCCGAGCTGCTGCGCCGCGGTGGCCGGCGGCACGAGCCGGGTGAGGTCGTTGGCGCCCACCACGACCAGCGCCAGGTCGCACCGGGTCACCAGCCGCACCTGGCCGGCCAGCGCCGCCGACACCGCGCCCGGCACGGCCTCGACCTGCAGGGTGGCGTCGACGCCGTCCTCGGCGAGCGCGGCGACCAGCCGGGGGCCGAGCGCGTCGGCCGGTCGGGCGGCACCGGTGCCGAACGCGATCGAGTCGCCGAGCACGGCGAGGGCCAGGGTCACAGGGGGTCGAACGGGCCGGGTCGCGGGGCTGTTCCGGCGGGGAACACGTCTGGGACGTCTACCCCGTTCGCGCAGGTCAGCGGCGAGCCGCGGTGCCCGGGGCCGCGTGGCACAGGGCACTATGGGGTGCGTGGACAGCGACGAACAGATCCAGCTGACGGCGGCCGACCTCGCCGTCCGGACGCTCGGCGAGCTGGCCTACCCCTCCCCCCTCGACGGCGGTCTGCTCGAGCGGGGCGAGTCGGTGCACTACGTGGGCGAGCACGACCGCGTGCTGGTCGACGGCACCCTCGGCATGGCCACCCGCCGGGGTGTCCCGGTCGAGGAGCTGCCCACCTTCGAGCCGGGCGGGCCGCGGCGCCGGCTGTTCTTCGACCCGAAGGGGACCAAGGTCGGCATCGTCACCTGCGGTGGCCTGTGCCCGGGCCTGAACAACGTCATCCGCGGGCTGGTCGGCGAGCTGGCCGAGCACTACGGCGTCCACTCGGTGCTCGGGTTCCGCGACGGCTACCTCGGGCTGACCCCCGACGGCGACGAGCCGGTGGAGCTCACGCCCGAGTCGGTGCGCTGGATCAACCAGCAGGGCGGCACGGTGCTCGGCACGTCCCGCGGCGGCCAGGACCCCAAGGTCATGGTCGAGACGCTGCGGCTGCGGCAGATCGACATCCTGTTCGTCGTCGGGGGCGACGGGTCGCTGCGCGGGGCGCAGGCCATCGCCGACGAGGCCACCCGGCAGGGGCTGCCGATCGCGGTGGTCGGCGTCCCCAAGACCATCGACAACGACATCCCCTGGATCGACCGCAGCTTCGGGTTCCAGACCGCGTTCGGCCGCGCCGCGGAGTCGATCCGCGCGGCGGCCACCGAGGCCCGGTCGCACCGCGGCGGGGTAGGCCTGGTGAAGCTGATGGGCCGGCACTCCGGGTTCATCGCCGCCTACGCCACCCTGGCCAGCGACGACGTCGACCTGGTGCTGATCCCCGAGGTGCCCATGCCGCTGGGCGGGGACCGCGGCGTGCTCGCGCACGTGGAGCGGGTGCTGGCCGAGCAGGGGCACGCGGTGGTCGTGGTCGCCGAGGGCTACGGGCAAGACATGTTCGCCGGCAGCGAGGGCGGCGCGGACGCCTCGGGCAACGCCAAGCTGTTCGACATCGGCAAGAAGCTGCGCGACGAGCTCAGCAGCCACCTGAACAGCAGCGGCATCCCGTTCCAGCTGCGCTACGTCGACCCCGGCTACGCCATCCGCAGCGTCCCGGCCAACAGCCACGACTCGGTGTACTGCACCCGGTTGGCCCAGGCCGCCGTCCACGCCGCGATGGCCGGCCGCACCGCCACGGTGGCCGGGCGGTGGCACGGCCGGTTCGTGAACCTGCCGATCCCGCTGGTCACCCGCTCGCGCAACCAGGTCGACCCGCGCGGCGACCTGTGGCTGTCGGTCCTGGAGGCCACCGGCCAGCCCGTGCACGTCTGACCCTCCCGCGTCCTCGGGGTGGCCCGACCTCCCCCACGGTGGCCGCACCGTTCATCGGCCGGCCACCGTGCAGGATGTCCGGTCACCCCTCAGCCGGGACGGCGAACGGCGTGGCGGACGGCGACGAAGCCGCCGACCTGCCGGGTGGAGAGCAGGTCCAGCGCCAGCGGGACGTCGTCCGGGAGGGCCTTGAGGCCGCGGCCGACGACAGCCGGGGCCAGCAGCAGGTGCACCTCGTCGACCAGGCCGGCACGGAAGGCGTGCGCGGCCAGCGTCGGCCCGTCGACGCTCACGTCGAGCTCGGCGTCGCGCACCAGCGCGGCCACCTCGGCGGGGTCGAACGAGCGCCGCAGCTGCGTGCGCCGGGTGCCGACGGCGTCCAGGGTGGTCGAGAAGACCACCTTGTCCACCCGCTGCCAGTGCGCAGCGAACTCGGCCGAGCCCGCGTCGCCCTCGGCCCAGGAGGGGTCGGTCTCCCAACCCTGCATGAGCTCGTACATCCGCCGGCCGTGCAGGAAGGTCCCGATGCGGGCGGTGTCGGCGTTGACCGCGGCCAACGCCTCCGGGTCGGGGAAGGCGAAGCCGAAGTCGCCGTCGGCGTCGGCGACGAAGCCGTCGAGGGAGCAGATCGCGGAGTAGATCAACCGGGCCACGGGGTGAGCATGGCGGCCGGTCAGGTCCCGGGGAAGAAGAAGGACACCCGGCGCTGGTAGTCCTGGTAGGCGGGGCGGTCACCCATGCGGTCCTCGGTGCGCTTCGCGCCCGTGGCGTAGACGAGGAACCAGCTCATCGCGGCGGGGGCGGGGAACAGCCAGGCGCCGGGGGCGGATGCCGCGCCGGCCAGCCAGGTGCCGTCCCACATGATCGAGTCGCCCAGGTAGTTCGGGTGCCGGGAGACGCTCCACAGCCCGGTGTCCAGGACATCGGGGCGGTCGTCGCGGTCGCGCTGCATGTAGGCCGACTTCTGCCGGTCGGCCACGGCCTCGACCACCGCACCGGTCACCGCGACCGCCACGCCGAGCGGGAACAGCCAGCGGCGGGCCGAGCGGGGCAGCGTGCTGGCCGCGGCCAGCTGGAGCGGGGCGGACACGAGCAGCTGGGCGGCGGCCTGGGTGCCGAACACCTTCGCGAGCACGGTCGGGGTGGAGGCGCCCTCGAGGAACTCGGTGTACCGCTCGTCCTCGGTGTCGGTGCCCCGCAACCGGCGCAGCATGAGCGACTCCAGCCGGACCGCCCAGCCGGTGGTGACGGCGGCCGTCGTCCACCGGCGCACGGGGTCGCCGGTGCCCAGCGCCGCACCGGTCAGCGCCACGGCGGCGAGACCGGGCCCCCAGACGCCGTCGGCGTAGTCCCGGCGGCCCTTCCGCAGGGCCAGCGCGGCCGTGCCCGCCTGCAGCTCGGTCACCACCGCCGCCGACGCACCGACCACCCGACGCAGGTTCGCCCTGTCCACGCTCACCGGGGCGTTCTCCCCCGCCCGGAGCCCGCTCAACCGGCACCAGGTCGAGAGATCGTCCGGGTCACGCGCCGGATGCCGGGGCAGCGGTCGAGGTCGCGGTCGTGGGAGACCTCCTCGCGCAGGACGGTCAGCAGCACCACCCACGACAGCCCGACGACGCCCGCCGCCCAGCGCGCCGGCGAGCCACGCCCTGTCCACGGGGTGGTCGCGGGAGTCCTCGACCACCGCGGAGCAGCGACCAGGAGGCCGATGACCAGCCCGGCCCTGACCCGTACGGCCACCGTCGGGACCGGTCCGCCTCTGGGTCGGAGGTGATCACTGGCGGTGGGGGGTGGGTGCGACGGCCTCCCACCGCCAGTGATCACCTCTCACCCTTCTACGCGGGTGTGGGCACGGGCGTCAGGAACCGCCCGGCGGCCGTCAGGGACGCGTCAAGGACCTGGCGCGCCGGCCGACGCCGGCGCCCACTGGGGGCATGGACTCGCTGATCGTCATCGCCTGGGGCGCTGCGGCGACCCTGGTCAACATCGGGGTCGGCTGCTGGTGCCGCGCCCACGACCAGCGCGCAGCAGGGGTGGCCCGACGTCGCTGACGGTGGCCGGCCGTTGCCCGCTGCGCACACCCGCAGGGATGTGCGGCCACCCCCTGCGGGCCCCCGGGTGGGAGCGGTCAGGGGGTCGGGGCCATGCGGGCTGGTCGGGGCCATGCGGGCTGGTCGGGGCCATGCGGGCTGGTCGGGGCCATGCGGGCCACCTGCAACACGCGACGACGTCGTACCTGGTCGCCGGCTTGGTGGGGTCGGTCACCCGACGCACGTCAGGTCCCACCCGGTCCCATCCCTCCCCGTGCAGGACCATCGCGGCATGGTGGTCACCCACGAGGAGGTGCTGGCCGCGGCCCGGGCGGTGGCGGCCGAGGACGAGGACCGGGCCGGTGTGGCGATGCTGGTCGCCCTGGTCGACCGCACCCGGCCTGCGCCGGGCGTCGTCCCGCGGCCCGCGGACGCCGAGCTGGCCGCTGAGGTCGAGCGCGCGTGGGAGGTGCTGCGTGCCGCCGACCCGGACTCGACGGTGCAGGACGCGCTGGCGGCGCTGGCCCACCTCCGCCTGCGCCCCGGCGGCCCCGGTGGACCCGGCGGCCCCGGCGGACCCGGCGGCCCCGGCATGGGAGCCCATGCACCCGGCGACGAGGCCCGGCACCGGGTGCATGGGCTCCCATGCCCGGGGCGCGGTGGGGCGCTGGCGGCGTGGCGGCCGCACGACACCGACCGGCCCGACCACGGTGCCCGCGACGCCGAGGCCGCCCGGGTCGTGGACGCGGTGCTGCACGGGCGGCACCTGCGGGTGGTCAACTGGCACAACACCCCGGCCTCCCACGCGGGCGAGCTACGCCGCGAGCTGGCCTCTTACGCCCAGCGGTTCTCCCCCGTCACCGAGGCCGACCTGCACGCCGCGCTGGACACCGGCCACTGGGCCGACCCGCGCCCGGGTGTCGTCCCGGCGTTCTTCGACGGCTTCGCCAGCGCCGCGCAGGTGGCCGCACCGCTCTGCGAGGAGCTCGGCCTGGTGGGTTGGTTCTACCCGCCGACGGAGTTCCTCGACTGCCCGCCGGACCAGCAGCGGGCCTTCGCCGCCGCCCACGACCTGGGCGTGCTCGCCGAGGACCTGCCGGGCACCGCCCCCCTCGCGATGACCTGGGACGACCTGGCCGACCTGGCCACCCGGCACGTGGTCTGCGGGCACTCGGCCACCCACGCGAGCTCGGCCTCGGTGCGCACGGCCGCGGACGTCGACCGGCAGGTGCACCGCCCACTGGCGCGGCTCACCGAGGTCATCGGCCGCCGTCCGGCCGGGTGGGCCTGGCTGGGCGGCACCCCGTTCGACCCCGCCGCCCCGGGCGACGCCGCGGTCGCCGCGTCCGGCACCCGCCTGTGGACGTCCAACGCCTCGGTGGAACGGCTGGCCTGACAGCGCAAAGACCGTTCACAAGATCGACTGGTGCCGGGGCGTACCAGGCCGCAGGGTCAGGCGGTGATCAGCGGACGGCTGTCCCGACGAGGGTTCCTGGGCGCGAGCGCGGCCGGCGCCCTGGCCCTGACCGGGTGCGGCACCGGCTTCGCCCTGCAGCGCGGCGACGGCACCGGGAGCACCGAGGGCCGGTTGAGCTTCACGCTGTGGGCCGGGGAGGCCGAGCTGGCCGCGTTCCGCACCGTGGCCGAGCGCTGGACGGCGACCAGCGGCATCCCGGTCGCGTTCAACGTCGTCCCGTTCTCCGAGGCGCTCACCGGCGTCGACGCGAACCTGGCCAGCGACCGCGGGCCGGACCTGTTCCGGGTGACCTACCAGGACATCGGCATCTACGCCGCCGGCGGCGCCCTGCTCGACCTCACCGACCTGCTGCCGGCCGGGTACGTCGACGGGTTCGGCGAGGCGTTCGTGTCGGCGGTGCAGAGCGGGGGCCGGGTGTACGGCGTCCCCCACCACACCGACACCTCCCTGGTGCTCTACGACACCGAGGCCCTGGCCGGGGCCCGCATCCCCGGCAGCCTCGACGAGGCCTGGACGTGGGAGGAGTTCCGCTCCGTCGCCGCGGGGCTGCCCACCGGCGACGCGCAGTTCGCCTTCGGCGTCAACTGGCAGCTGGCCGGGGCCTACCGGTGGCTCAACTGGGTCGACCAGCGCGGGGGCCGGCTGCTGACCGACGACCTCGACGGCCCGGCGATCGACAGCCGCGCGGGCCGCGACGCCCTCGCCTTCACCCAGGCCTTCTTCACCGACGGCCTGGTGCCGCCCACGACGTCGACCAAGGGTTCCTACGTCGACGAGCTGTTCACCACCGGCACCATCGCGATGGTCTTCGCCGGCGACTTCCTGCTGCCGACCATCGACCCGGCGTTCGTCTCGGCCGGGCGCGAGTACGGGGCCACCTTCCTGCCGGCCGACGAGCGGGCCTCGGCCGACCTGGGCGGCAACGCCGTGGTCGCCACCGCCCAGTCGGTGAACCCCGAGGCGGCCGCGGACTTCCTGGCCTTCCTGGCCGACGACGAGCAGCAGGCGCTGTTCTGCGCGCAGGCCACCGTGCTGCCCACCCGCACCGCCCTGCTCGGTGAGCGGCTGGACTACGCCGTGCGCCCCGACCTCATGGAGCTGTTCGTGGAGCAGGCCACCACCATCACCCCGCAGCTGTCGGCCCAGGTGACCGTGCCGCAGTTCAACGCGGTCAACGCCTCGATGGTCGACCGTCTCGAACAGGCGTTCCTGGCCGGCGACGACCCCGGCGAGGTGCTGGCCGCCCTGGCCGAGGACGTCGCCGGGCGGCTCTCGTGACGACGGCGGCGCCGGCCGCGGTCACGGCCCCCGTCCCCGGGGACCCCCCGCCCCGCAGGCGCAGGATCTCCCGCGACACGGTCGCCGCGTGGGGCCTGCTCTCCCCCAACCTCGTCGTCTTCGGCGTCTTCCTCTTCATCCCCCTGCTGGCCACCGTGTGGCTGTCGCTCTACTCGTCCTCGGGCTTCGGCCCGCGCGAGTTCGTCGGCGCCGACAACTACACCGAGCTGTTCGGCGACTCGACCTTCTGGCGCGCCACCGCGAACACCGGCCTGTACGCGCTGCTCACCGTCCCGGTCTCGCTGGCCCTCGGGCTGGGCATCGCGCTGGCGATGAACCGCCCGCTGCGCGGACGAGGGGTGCTGCGGGGCATCTACTACGTGCCCTACGTCATCAGCGGCGTCGTCGTCGCCGTGGCCGGCCGGTGGATCTTCAACGAGAACGTGGGCGTGGTGAACCGGCTGCTGCGCTCGGCCGGCCTGGACGGCGTCCCGTGGCAGAGCGACGCCGTGGGCGCCATGGGCTCGCTGGTGCTCATCAGCATCTGGACCAAGGTCGGCTTCGTCATGGTGGTCTACCTCGCCGGCCTGCAGTCGATCCCCAAGGAGTACCTGGAGGCCGCCCAGACCGACGGCGCCGGCCGGTGGCAGCGGCTGCGGTACGTCGTCGTCCCGCTGCTCAAGCCGACGACGATCTTCCTGGTCGTGCTCGGGGTGATCGAGAGCTTCCAGGTGTTCGACGTCGTCTACGTGCTCACCGGCGGTGGGCCCGGCAACGCCACCGAGATGCTCGTGACCTACGCCTACGCCGAGGGCTTCGACGCCCGACGACAGGGCTACGCGGCGACCATCGGCGTCGTCACCTACCTGTTCATCGCCGTGCTCACCGCACTCTGGTACCGCCGGCAGCGCGCCCAGGAGGCCGACCTGTGAGCACCGCCGTCCGCACCCCGTCGAGGGGTGCCCGCCGATCGCCGCGGGGCGGGGCCGGGTGGGCCTCGTGGCGGGCCGTGGCGCTCGTCGCCGGCGCGCTCGTGATGGTCTTCCCGCTCTACTGGATGGTCATCACCGCGTTCAGCGACCAGGGCGCGCTGACCAGCGGACCGCTGCGGTTCTTCCCGGAGAACCCGACGCTCGACGGCTTCCGGCGGGCCTTCACCCTGCTGCCGTTCGGCCAGTTCTTCGTGAACTCCACCGCGATCGCGCTGGTGGCCATGGCGCTCTCGGTGACGCTCAACCTGCTGGCCGGGTACGTGCTGGCCAAGTACCGGTTCCGCGGCCAGCAGGTCGTGTTCATCATGATCGTGTCGACCCTGATGATCCCGGTGCAGGTCGTCATGGTGCCGCAGTTCCAGCTGGTCGCCGGGCTGGGCTGGATCAACTCGTATTGGGCGGTGATCATCCCGCGGGCGGCCGAGGCGTTCGGCATCTTCCTGTGCCGGCAGTTCATGCTGGGCATCCCCGACGAGGTGCTCGAGGCCGCCCGGCTCGACGGCGCCGGCCACCTGCGCATCTTCTGGTCGGTCGTGCTGCCGATGAGCCGGCCGCTGATCGCCGTCCTGGTGATCCTGACCTTCATGTACCGGTGGAACGAGTTCGCCTGGCCGCTGATCGTCCTCAACGACCAGCAGCTGTTCACCGTGCCGATCGGGCTGTCGTTCCTGCAGGGCGAGTACGGCACCGACTACCCGGCCCTGATGGGCATGGCGCTGCTGTCGACCCTCCCGGTGCTGGTGGTGTTCGCGGTCTTCCAGCGGCAGTTCGTGGAGGGCGTGGCCCGCAGCGGCCTGCGCTGATCAGCGCAGGCGCTCGGGCGCGTGCCGGGTCGGTTCGCGGTACAGCGGGTAGAGCCGGCCGACCGTGCGGTCGACGGCGGCGACGTCGAGCCAGACGGGCCCGCCCAGCCGCTCCGTCGCGTCCGCCGTGAGCCGCACCTGCCGGCGGTGGGGCCCCTCCGCGGGCCCGCGGCCCACGAGCGGTGAGCCCCGGTCGAGCAGCCGGCGGGCCACCCGCTCGCCGATCCGCCCGTAGGACAGCGTCTCCACCTCAAGCCCGGGTACCAGCACCTTCGCCACGTGCACGTCGCCGGCCCGCGCCGGGGCGACGAGCAGGTCGAACCCGGCCAGCCGGTCCCGGTACAGCGCGAGGGTGTCCGCGGGGCCGGCGGCGTCCGAGGTCGGCAGCTCCGCGTAGGGCACCGGGGAGCTGCACCGCCACAGCGGGGCCAGCAGGTCGTCGAGCTCGGGGGTCGTGAGGTCGGCCCAGGACGTCATCGCGGCCAGCGCGCGGGGCTCCTGCGGGCCGAGCGGGGCGGCCAGCTCGGCGGCCAGGTAGCCGGGGTGCAGCTCGCGGACCCGGTCCAGCGGGCCGAAGGCGAACGCCCGCCGGGCGCGCGAGGACGCCAGCTCCAGCACCGCCTTGCGCACCGCCTCGGCCCGGTCGGGGGCGGCGGCCTCGCCGATCGCGCTGAGCACGACCGGCGGGTCGGCCGCCGCGTCGCGGGCCACGGCGTGCACGACGACGGCGAACTCCGTGCTGTCGAGCTTGACCAGGACCTCCAGCCCCGCGGCGGCCAGCTCGGCGAGCAGGGTGGCGGTCTGCGGGTCGTCGATGCCCGTGATGACCCGCCCGGTGTCCAGCGCCCGGAAGTCCACGGTGTCGCCGTCGCGCTGCAGCAGCTCACCGATCCCGTGGGCCACCGCCCGTTCGAGGGTGTCCCCGGCGCCCATGCCGTTGGTGATCGGGGTGACCAGCCAGCCGCCGCCCGGCGGGGGTGCGGCGATGCCGCCGGCGTGCGGGGCGACGAACTCGGCCGGCACCAGCACCTCCTCGCCCGTCGCCCACCGGGTGGTGGGCAGCCAGCGCAGCGGCCGGTCGGGGTCGGCACCGGCCGGCAGCACGAGGGTCAGCGGGTCGGCCACCCGGTCGACGCCCCGCTCGCGCACCAGTTCGGCGTGGGTGGCCGTGCGCGGTTCCACGTGCAGCAACGCGTCGTCGAGCAGCACCTGCTCGGCCAGCTCGCCCCAGGCGCCGGTCGCCGCCGCGCCGACCGAGGCGCCGTACCCCACCCCGTGGCCCGAGCGGGTGCCGTCGGTCGAGCGCCACACCGTGGCGGTGACCGGGACGCCGGTGCGGTCGTACGGGCGCAGGTCGAGCTCGGTGGTCCACCCGGTGGGCAGGGCGGACCGGTAGGCGGCGGACGGGTCGGTCACGACGCCACTGTGCCCGTTGCCGGGGCCACCCGCAGTGGTCCCGGCAACCGGGGGTCAGCGCCGGCGGACCCGGGTGGGGTGGCGGTCGCGCGGGGTGGCCACCGTCGCCGCACAGCTCACTCATCCCGGTGATGTCTCAGCGCTGAGGTATGTCCGCGCGACGAACAGGGCATGGTGGTGTCGGCACTGCACCGAGCGGTGGCCCCCCGGGTCGCCCCGGACGTCGACACGAGCGAAGAGACCAGGAGTTCCGTTGCCCACGTACGTGACCTGCACCGTCGTCGAGACCGACGCGGCGCACGCCTTCGAGCTGGGCATCTCGCTGCGGGTGGACGGCCCGACCGGGACGGCGGTGCGCGAGGACCCCCACGTCCCCGAGGTCTTCTACGTCGAGGGCTGCACCGAGGGACCCGACCTCCCCACCGCGCTCGTCGAGACCGGCACGGCAATCGCCCGCACGGTGGCCGGGTCCGGCCTGCCCGGGGTGGTCGTGGAGGTCACCGTCCTCGACGCCGACGGGGCGCTGACCTGGGTCCCGTCCGCCGACGTCCCCGCCCTCGACGGCACCGGACCCGGCGTCCCCGCGCCCGACGCGCCGGCGGGGGGCACCCCGACGCGCTGACCGCCGTCCGGCCGGCCGTCAGCGGCCGCGCTCGTGCTCGAAGATCAGGCTGGTGTTCGTCGCCGCGACCATCGGCTGGGTCGAGATGCGGTCGGTGACGAAGTCGCGCAGGTGGGCGGTGTCCCGGGCGCGCACGTGCACCACGAAGTCCTCGGCCCCGGCGACGTAGAAGAACTGCGCCACCTCGGGGAGCGCCCGCAGGCCGTCGGCGAACGTGGTCAGCTGATGGCGGGCGCCCGGCCGCAGCCGTACCGACACCAGCGCCTGCAGGGGCGCCCCCAGCACGTCGGGGTCGACCTCGACGGTGAACCGCGTGATCACCCCGTCGGCCACCAGGGCCCGCACCCGGGCCAGGCACGTCGACGGCGACAGGCCCACCGCGGCGGCCAGCTGGTTGTTCGGACGGCGCCCGTCGGCCCGGAGCAGCTCGAGCAGCCGGCGGTCGATGTCGTCGAGCGTTCGGCGACCAGACCCCGTCACGACCGTCCACCGCACACCGTGCGGCTCGGGCGTCGATCTGTGCGCACTTGTTCGTCCCCTCTGGCGGTCTGCCGCAGCCGGTGGCTGGATGGTGCCACCCATCACAGCAGGAGGTCCCCGTGCGCGTCGGCATCCCCACCGAGATCAAGGACAACGAGCAGCGGGTCTCCCTGCAGCCCGACGGCGCCGCCGAGCTGGTGCACCACGGCCACGAGGTGCTGGTGCAGCGGGGCGCCGGAACCGGCTCGCGGTTCGCCGACGAGGAGTACGAGGCCGCCGGCGCGCGCGTCGTCGACGACGTCTTCGACGCGGACCTGGTCGTGAAGGTCAAGGAGCCGGTGCCCGAGGAGTACCACCGCTTCCGGCCCGGCCAGCAGCTGTTCACCTACCTGCACGCCGCCGCCGACCGCTCGCTCACCGACTTCCTCCTCGAGCGACGCATCGACTCCATCGCCTACGAGACCGTGCAGACCGCCGACGGCCGGCTCCCGCTGCTCACGCCGATGAGCGAGGTCGCCGGCCGGATGGCCGTGCAGGCCGCCGCGCACCACCTCGAGAGCCCGGCCGGGGGCGCCGGCGTCCTCCTGGGCGGCGTGCCCGGCACCCCGGCCGCCAAGGTCACCATCATCGGCGGCGGCGTCTCCGGTACCGAGGCGGCCAAGATCGCCGTCGGCATGCGGGCCATCGTGCGGGTCTTCGACACCAACCCCTCGCGGCTGGCGTACCTCTCCGACGTCTTCGACGGCCGGCTGGACCTCGTGCAGCCCAACCGCGCCCGGCTGGCGGCCTACGTCGCCGACTCCGACGTGCTGATCGGCGCCGTGCTCGTCCCGGGCACCAGGGCCCCGAAGCTGGTCAGCCGCCAGATGATCGCCTCGATGCGTCCGGGCAGCGTCGCGGTCGACATCGCCATCGACCAGGGCGGCTGCTTCGAGACCAGCCGGGCCACGACGCACTCGGAGCCCACCTACGTCGAGGAGGGCGTCGTGCACTACTGCGTGGCCAACATCCCCGGCGCGGTCGCCCGCACCTCCACCCTCGCGCTGACCTCGGCGACCCTGCCGTACCTGGTCACCGTCGCCGACCACGGGGTGCGTGGGGCGGCCGCGGCGTCGCCGGTGCTGGCCAGGGGCCTCACCAGCCTGGACGGCGTCCTCACCAGCGAGCCGGTCGCCGCCGCGCACGACCTGCCCTGGACCCCGGTGGCCGACCTACTCGGCTGAGGGCACCCGGCCGAGCGCGACGAGGAAACGGCGCAGCAGCTCGGCCAGCTGCTCGCGCTCGGCCGGGCTCAGCCCGTCGAGCATCCCGTGCTCGGTGTCCAGGTGGTCGGGCAGCGCCGCGTCCAGCGCCGCCCGGCCCGCCGCGGTCAGGGTGACCACCACGGCCCGGCCGTCGGCCTCGCTGCGCTCGCGGGTGATCAGGCCCTTCTCCTCCAGCCGGTCCAGCCGCTGGGTGATCGCACCGCTGGTGACCAGCGCGGTGCGCATGAGCGCGGTCGGCGTCAGCTGGTAGGGCTCCCCCGCCCGGCGCAGGGCGGCCAGGACGTCGAAGGACGGGGCGTCCAGCCCGTGCTTGGCGAAGGTGGCCCGCTGGGCCAGGAACACCTCGCGCTGCAGCTGCGAGATGCGGCCGATGATGCCCATCGGGGAGCAGTCCAGGTCGGGGCGCTCGCGGGCCCACTGGGCCAGGATGACGTCCATGGCGTCGCCGGTCATCGCGTCGCCGGTCACCGCATCGCCGCTCATCGGGGCAGCTGGGCGAGGTGCTGGGCGAGGTGCTGGGCGTAGGTGCGCGGCGCCCGGCCGAGCAGGTCGGTGAGGACCCGCGGGCTGCCGGTGAACCCGTGCGCCCGGTAGTGCTCGAACATGGTGCGCAGGCACCGCCCGGCGTAGCTGTCCTGCTCGGGGGCCCGGGTGTCGACGGCGCGCACCGGCCGGCCCAGGTGCTCGGCCATGGCCGCGGCGACGTCGACCGCGGTGAGCGGCTGCGGTCCGACCGCCTCGAAGGTGCCGCCGTCCAGCCCGTCCGCGGTCAGCAGGACGGCGGCCGCGGCGGCGACGTCGCGCAGGTCGACCAGCGACTGCGCCTGCCGGGTCCCCCAGGCGCTGCGCAGCTCCCCGGTCTCGGCGGCCGTGGCCAGCGCGGCGTCGAGGTTGTCGGCGTAGGCACAGGGCTGCAGCACCCGCCACGGGACCCCGGCGGCGTCGAGCGCCTCCTCGGCCCGGTCCTTGGCCGCGTGGTGGGGCATCGCGCGCAGCTGCGGCCGCAGCACCGAGTGGTAGACCACCCGGCCCACCCCCGCCTCGCGGGCGGCACGGAAGGCGGCCGGCGCGCCGGCGGCCTCGGTGGGCTCGAAGTTGGGCCAGATCAGGTACAGCGCGTCGGCGCCGGCCAGCGGCAACCCCGCCGGGTCACCCACGAGGTCGCCGACCACCACCTCGGCCCCCAGCCCGTCGAGCTCGGGTCGGGGGCGGGCGCTGCCCACCACGGCCCGCACCTGCTCCCCCCGCGCGCGCAGCTCGCGCACCACCGCCGTCCCCGTGCTGCCCCCGGCCGCCGTCACCACGATCACGGCACTACCTCAGCGGTGAGGGACCCTCCCGTCAAGCCTGGTGGCGGACGGCGGTGGTCAGCCGGACGGTCAGGCCCCGCTCGGTCTGCTCGAGGTCGACGTGGTCGCACAGCTTGCGGGCCAACCACAGGCCCATGCCGCCGCGGGACAGGTCGTCGCCGTGCGCAGGCCGGTAGCCCGACAGCGGCCCGGCGAACGTGTGCCCGCCGTCGGAGATCGAGACCACGACCCGCTGGGCCGACGCCCACACCCGGGCCGACACCGGGCGCACCCCGTGCCGGAAGGCGTTGGCGGCGATCTCGCTGGCCGCCATGTGGACGTCCTCGTCGGCGTCCCGGTCACCGAGCCGCCCCTGGAGCGCGGCGCGGAGCGCGTGCCGCAGGGCGGGGAGCGAGGTCGCGTCGTCGACGACCAGGACGGGTTGCTCCTGCTGCACCGGCTCGACCGGGACCCCGAGCGAGGTCACCAGCGCGGCCGGGTCGACGTGACCGGCATTGCCGACCACCTGTCCGTCGACCACCTGCTGGGGGTGGGCCCGCAACGCGGCGTCCAGGAGGTCGGCCGGGGTGCGCCGACGGTCGTAGAGGCACAGGGTGGCCACGGGCGCCTGGCCGAGCACGTGCTCGTAGGCGGCCTCGCTGCGGACCAGCTCGTCCCAGCTCCGCCGGTCGTCGCAGAGGACCTGGCCGACCACCCGCAACCGGCGGCCCTCGGCCTGGGCCCGGGCGACCATGCCCAGCTGCCAGGCGATGCCCTCGGGCCCGCGCGGGGTGGGGCTCCCGACCTCGCAGACCTCGACGCCCGGCAGCGCGGCCCGGACGTGCTCGGCGAACCGGGGCAGGACCGCGGCGACGGTCAGGTCGCCCGCGTCCTCGCCGAGCCGGGCCCAGCCGAGCACGGCGGCGAGGACCGCGTCGTCGTCGACAGGGGTGGCCAGCGCGTGCACCCGCCCGGGAGCCACCGCGCCCACCCGACCTCCTCCGTCCGACCGTGTCCCATGATGGCTCACCCGGTCGGGCACGACGGTTCCGACTCGTGGGGGCGCCGATCGGTCATGCTAGCCCGACCGGTGCGGCAGGTCAGGTCGGACGACGCCCCGCGAGCCGGTCCAGCGCGACGCGGTCCAGCCCGGCGGCCGCCTCGACCTCGGCGACGTCGAGCGCGCCGCAGTCCAGGCCGCGCAGCACCACCGTGGCCAGCGCCTTGGCGGTGGCCGGCTCGTCGAGGACCCCGCCGTCCACGCGGGAGACGTAGGCCGCCAGCCGCGCGCCCGCAGCCGGCAGGGCAGCCCGGAAGAAGGCGTAGGTGGCGGTGTAGCGGGTGACCAGCTGCGCGGGGTGCAGGTCCCAGCCCTGGTAGAAGCCGCGCTGGAGCGCCCGGCGCACCAGCCCGGCGTGCAGCTGCCACGCCGTGTGCACCTGCTCGCGCGAGCCGACCGGCAGCACGTTGGTCGAGCCGTCGACCGCCCGCGCACCGGTGCCGGCGACGGCCACCTGCATCGTCGCCTTGGCGTGGTCGGCGGCCGGGTGGTCGCTGGCCTGGTGCGCGGCGGCGATGCCGAGCGAGGCCGAGTAGTCGTAGGTCCCGTAGTGCAGCCCGCTCACCCGGCCGCGGCCGGCGTGCAGCATCGCGGCGAGGGTGGCTGCACCGTCGGGGCCCAGCACCGCCTGCGGGGTCTCCACCTGCAGCTCGAGGTCCAGGGCCAGGCCGTGCGCCTGCTCGAGGGCGTCGAGCACGGGCAGGAACGCGGCGACCTGCTCGACGGCGGTGACCTTGGGCAGCGTGACCACGGCGCGGCCCCGGCCGGCCAGGCCGCCGAGGAACAGGTCGAGGGAGCGGACGCCGCGGTGGCGGGTGGGTCCTTCGAGCGACTTGGCCCGGGTGCCCCAGAACGGCGGCAGCGTGGGCTCGGCGGCGAGCACGGCGGCCGCCGTCCGCACGTCGTCGTCCTCGCGGTCGGGCGGGCCGCGGTAGCCGTCCTCGCTGTCGACGCGGAGGTCCTCGACCGGCTCGCGGGCCAGCTTCTCGCGCACCCGCGGCAGCACCTGCTCGACCAGGGCCGGGTCGAGCCCGAGGTCGGGCACGCCGTGCTCGTCGAGGGCGGCCAGCGCCTGCTCGCCCCACGCGGCCACCAGGCCGGGGACCACCGCGTCGGCCGGCACGTAGCAGGTGTGCACCGGCTGCCGGCCGGACCGCTCGCCGGGGTAGGCGGCCGTGCGGGCGTCGTCGACCGGGGCCAGCCGCCGGTCGAGCTCGGCGTAGACGTCGTCGTGGAGGCTCATCGGCTGGCATCCTCTCAACCCGTGGACCTCGCCGACTTCAACACCGCCGACGACGAGCAGCTCGCCGGGGCGCTGGTGGCCTGCAACGCGGCGGCCTCCTTCGCCCCCGCCGTCGTCGCCGGCCGGCCGTACGACTCGGTGGACGCCCTGGTCGACTGGGCCGGTGAGGTCTCCCGGGCGCTGCCCTGGGCCGAGGTCGGCGACGCCTTGGCTGCGCATCCCCGCATCGGCGACCGGGTGACCGGCGACTCGGCGGAGGCGTCGTCCTCGCGCCGCGAGCAGGCTTCGATGTCGGGGGCCGCGGACGACGTCCGCGCGGCGATCCTGGCCGGGAACCGGGACTACGAGGCGAAGTTCGACCAGGTCTTCCTCGTGCGGGCCGCCGGCCGCACCCCGGAGGAGCTGCTGGCCGAGCTGCAGCGGCGGCTGGGGCACACCCCCGACCAGGAGCGTCCCGAGGTCGTCGAGCAGCTGGCCCAGATCACCGAGCTGCGCGTGCGGGGGCTGGTCGCATGAGCGTGTCGACGCACGTGCTCGACGCGGTCGCCGGGCGGCCGGCGGCCGGGATGGTGGTGCAGCTGTTCGCCGGCGACGCGCTGCTGGCGGAGGGCGTGACCGACGCCGACGGCCGGTTCCGGCTGGCCGACCGCGACACCGACGCCGGGCCGCACCGGGTGGTGTTCGCCACCGGCGCCTGGTTCGCCGAGCAGGGGCGCGAGACCTTCTACCCCTCGGTCACGCTCGACTTCACCGTCGTCGACGGCGCCGCGCACCACCACGTGCCGCTGCTGCTCTCGCCGTTCGCGTTCTCGACCTACCGCGGCTCCTGACGAGCGGTGCGGGGGAACCTCGCCCTGCGCACTGCGCAACCGACGTTCCACGTGCAACACCACTGACATCCGCATCGGAGAGGGTGCACCCATGGCGATCGTGCTCGGACCCAACCAGTACGGGAAGGCCGAGGTGCGCGTGGTCGCGGTCGACCGCTCCACCCCCCGGCACACCCTCGTGGACCTCAACGTCAGCTCGGCGCTGCGGGGTGACTTCTCCGCGGCGCACCTGACCGGGGACAACGCGCACGTGCTCACCACCGATGCGCAGAAGAACACCGTGTTCGCCTTCGCCCGCGACGGGGTGGCCTCGCCGGAGGCGTTCGCGCTGCGGCTGGCCACCCACTTCGCCGGCTCCTACCCCTGGATCAGCGGCGCTCGGGTGGCCGTGGAGTCCTACGGGTGGGACCGCATCGCCGTCGGCGGCGCCCCGCACGACCACGCGTTCCGCCGGGCCGGTGGTGAGGTGCGCACCGCCGTGGTCACCGCCGACGACGGCGAGCTGCACGTCGTCGCCGGGCTGGCCGACCTCGTCGTGCTCAAGACCACCGGTTCGGAGTTCTGGGGCTTCCCGCGCGACGCCTACACGACCCTGGCCGAGACCCGCGACCGCATCCTGGCCACCGCGGTCACCGCCCGCTGGCGGTACGTGGGCACCGACCTCGACTGGCACGGCACGTACGACACCGTCCGGACGACGCTGCTCGAGGCCTTCGCGTCCACCCACTCGCTGGCCCTGCAGCAGACCCTGCACGCGATGGGCGCCGCCGTGCTGGAGACCGTGCCCGAGGTGGCCGAGGTGCGGCTGTCGATGCCCAACAAGCACCACTTCCTGCAGGACCTCTCCGCGTTCGGCCTCGACAACCCCGACGTCGTCTACCACGCCGACGACCGGCCCTACGGCCTCATCGAGGGCACCGTGCTGCGCGACGACGTCCCGTCCGCCGAGGTCGCCTGGCAGGGGACACCCGGCTTCGTCTGAGGCACCCTTCCCCCGCAGTTGCGATCAGCTGGGTTCACCGGACGCCGTCCTGGTTCACCGACGCCGGTGAACCAGGACGCCCATCGCTGAACCCAGTTGATCCACGCCCGGGCCGGGTGTAACGGTGCGACATGTGCGGGTGGACGTCGCACCCACGCGGCGCCGGAGCACGGAGGTCCCCGATGGACGACGAGCTGGACCGGTTGCTGCGCACCGGCACCCGCCCGGTCCCTACCGGAGACGACGCCCGCTCATTGTCGGACGACGTGTGGGTCCGTATCCGGCTCGGGGTCGCCGACGACACGCCCGCGGACGCCCCGGCCGACCGCCGACTGGTGGCCCGCGACGAGCTGGCGGCTCGACGCCGACGCCGGCCCGCCCGGGTCGCCAGCATCACCCTCGCCGTCGTCCTCGCCGGGGCCGGTACCGCAGCGGCCGCGGACTACCTCTCCACCCGCACCGGCGAGGAGCTGACGGGCTGGGAGCAGGACGCCGGGGGCCGCGGGGAGGTGCTCAACCCGGCCGGCACCGACCGCGCCGAGGTCTTCGACCAGGTGACCGGCGACATCCAGTTCCCACCCGGGTACGAGTCGGCCCGACAGTACGTCCTGGACTTCTACCCCGCCGAGGCCGACTCCCGGGTCACCGAGGGGGTGCTGCGCAGCAACGTGGCACGTGCAGCTGTCTGCTCGTGGGCCGATTCCTGGGTTGCCGCGGAGGACGCCGGTGACGCGGTAGCCCTGAGCGCGGCGACGGCGGTCCTGACCGGTGCGCCAGCGTGGCCGGACATCGTGGCCAACGACTTCCCGAACGCGGAGTACCAGCCCGACGGGAACGGCCGCTCCTACAACGGGTGGGTCCCTCCCCTCGCCGCGGCCGCCAGCGCCGGTGACCGCCAGGCCCTGCTCGACGAGGTCGCCGGCAGCTACGCGTGCAGCCACGAGGTCATCCCGGTCATCGACGCCGACCCCGATTACCCGATGGCCGGCGTCCGATGAGCGACTGGTTCGAGGACCTCTACCGCGAGACCCAGGGGCCGGTGCTGGCCTACCTCGCTCGCCGCGTACCACCGGCGGATGCCGCCGACCTCATGGCCGAGACCTACCTGGTCGCCTGGCGTCGGCGCGCCGATCTGCGATCAGCCAGCGAAGGTCGTCCGTGGTTGTTCGGGGTGGCCCGCCGATTGCTGGCTGAGCACCACCGGCTCCGCCCGGACGCCGTGGCCCTCGACGACGTCGGGGACCCGGCGGCCCCGGCCGACGGCACGTCGGTCGACCACGGGCCAGCCGTCCGTGCTGCGCTGCGGACGCTTGGCCCCGTGGGCCGGGAACTCGTCACGCTCACGGTCTGGGACGGCCTGTCCCCGGCCGAGGCCGCAGCAGTCGTCGGCCTGACCGCAGGCACGGCACGGGTGCGGTTGCACCGGGCTCGGGCCCGACTGGCACGCCACCCCCAGCTGCGCGACCTGCTCGAGGACCCCGCCCCGGCCGAGTCCTCACTCGCGGCAGCAGCGGCTCAGCCGACGTAGCGGGATTCGACGAGCGGCAGCCGGGCCTGCCGCTCGTCGGCGGTGATCAGCACCAGGCCGTGCGCGAGGGCGGTCGCGGCGATCCACAGGTCGTTGCTCGGCCCGCGGCCGGTGGAGCTGCGGATCCTCCCGTAGGCGCTGGCGACCGCGCGGTCGATGCTCAGCACCCCCCGCTCGGCCGCCACCCCGAGGAGCACCGCCAGGCGGCGCGATCGCGCGGTGGGCTCACGTGCGGACAGCACCCCGGCCTCGAGCTCGCCGAGGGTGACGCTGCTGACCGCCCAGCGCCCGCTCACGAACTCGGCGGGCACCGTCAAGGTCGCCCCAGCTACCACGACGCTGGTGTCGAACAGGGCGCTCAGCGCCATGGGTCGACCGCGGCGGCCTCGTCCTCGTCCCGCATCCGCCGCAGCTCGGCCGCCCAGTCGTCGTCCGGGCCGAGGGCGACCAGGGCGGCCCACGTGTCCGCACCGTGACCGATCTCCGCCGGGCGGGGACCGAGCTCGGCAACGGGACGTCCGTCGACCGTGATGGTGAACCGCTCGCCGGCCTCGGCGCGCCGCAGCACGTCGCTGACGTTGTTCCGCAGTTCACGCTGCGGAATGGTGGTCACGTCATCCAGCGTAGGGCTGGCGTAGACGATGCGCTACAACCCTTGGCCGCACGGATGCCGGACCAGGCGCACCCAACGCCGTCCTGGCTCGCCGACGCCGATCCACGCCGCTCAGGCCTCGTCCTGCACCCCTCCCGATCAACACCGAGCAGGTGGGTGCAGGGCGCGCTACGTTCCGGTACGCACCGAGCACCTGGTGCGACGAGCCCGGAGGACCCCGCGCGATGACCAGACCTCCCCGCCGGGCCCGGGCGGTCGACGTCGCCGCGCACGCCGGGGTCTCGGTGGCCACCGTCTCCTTCGTGGTCAACGGCAAGGCCGAGGGCCGGGTCTCCCCCGCCACCCGCCAGCGCGTGCTCGACGCCATCGCCGCGCTCGGCTACGTCACCGACGCCTCGGCCCGCGCCCTGGCCACCGGACGCCGGCGCCAGGTCGCCCTGCTCGCCCACGACATGACCAACCCGTTCACCGCGCAGGTCGCCGCGGGCGCGGCGGCCGGCATCGCCGAGGCCACCGGCGGCACCGGCCACCTGCTGCTCCTGCTGGGCTCCGACGAGAGCGGCCCGGACGTCGAACCGGTGGGTGCGGCCACCGTCGACGGCGTCCTGATCAACTACCCGGGCACCCTGCCCGCCGGCCGACCCGACCTGCCGGTGGTCCACCTCGACGACCCGGCGGCGGGGGGCCACCAGGTGTCGATGGACGTCGAGGTCGGCGCCCGCGAGCTGGCCCGGCACCTCGCCGGCCTCGGCCACCGCCGCGTGCTCCACCTGGGCACGCCGCGACCGTGGTCGACCTTCGCCCAGCGCCGCGACGCCTTCACCGCCGAGCTGCTGGCCCTTGCCCCCGGCGCCGTCGTGCTCGACGACCGCTGCGACATCGACCTGGCCGCCGGGGTGCAGCTGGCCGCCGACCACGCCCAGCGCTGGCTCGCCGACGGCGTCACCGCCGTCGTGGCCGCCACCGACCTGCAGGCCATCGGCGTGCTCGCCGGGCTGGCCGCGGCCGGGGTGCCCGTGCCCGGCCGGTTGTCGGTCGCCGCCTTCGACGACATCCCGTTCGCGGCGGTGGCCACCCCGCCGCTGACCACCGTGGCGCTGCCCGCGCGCGAGCTGGGCCGCCGGGGCGCGGTGCTGCTGGCCGGCGTGATCGCCGGCGACCGCAGCGAGCCCGGCGAGCCGGTGGTGCTGCCGGCCCGGCTCGTGGTGCGCGACAGCACCGGGCCTGCCTGCTAGCGTCCGCGTTAAGCGCTTAACGCCGACGAGGGGGACACCGTGCTGGTCTGCATCGGCGATGTCGTCGAGGACGTCGTCATCTGGACCGCCGCACCCCTGCACCACGGCACCGACAACCCCGGGCGCATCGTGCGCACCCGGGGCGGCAGCGCGGCCAACGTCGCCGTCTTCGCCGCCGCGTGCGGCGCGCCCACCCGGTTCGTCGGCCGGGTGGGCGACGACGCGCTCGGGGAGTCCCTGGCCGCGCAGCTGGCCGCCGACGGCGTCGAGCCCCGGCTGCAGCACGTGGGCCGCACCGGCAGCATCGTCGTCCTGGTGGCGCCCGACGGCGAGCGCACGATGTTCCCCGACCGGGCCGCCGCCGCCGAGCTCGCCGACGTCCCCGCCGCGTGGCTGGCCGGCGCCCGCGTCGTGCACGCCCCCGCGTACTCCCTGCTCGACGGCCCGATCGGCGCCACCACCCGCGGCCTGCTGGCGGCCGCCCGGGCCGCGGGTGCCCTGGTGAGCATCGACGTCTCGTCGGTCGACCTGGTCCGCCGGGTCGGCGCCGACGCCTTCGCCGAGCTGCTGTGCGCGATCGCCCCGGACGTGCTGTTCGCCAACGCCGACGAGGCCGCCGCGCTGGACCTGGATGCGTCGTCCGCCCTCACCGGCACCACGCTGGTGCTCAAGGCCGGGGCACGGCCCGCCGTCGTCCGCACGCCCGACGGCACCCGGCACGAGGTCGCGCCCGAACCGGTCGCCGCCGTCCGCGACACCACCGGCGCCGGCGACGCGTTCGCCGCCGGTTACCTGTCCGCCCTGCTCGACGGCGCGGCACCGCGCGCCGCAGCCCTGGCCGGCCACCGGCTGGCCGCCCGCGTGCTGGCCTCCCCCGGCGCCCGGCTCGTCTGACCCCGCACCCCCACCCCGAGGAGCACCCATGGCCCACCGCACCGAGACCGCCGAGCGCATCGGCCTGGTCGTCGCCGACGAGGTCGCCACCGCCCTGGCCGAGGGCACCCCCGTCGTGGCGATGGAGTCCACGATCTTCTCCAACCTGGGCCTGCCCGCGCCCGGCAACCGCGAGGCCTTCGACCGCTGCGAGGCCGCCGTGCGCGGTGCCGGCGCCGTCCCGGCCGTGACCGCGGTGCTCGACGGCCGGCCGCGGGTGGGCCTGTCGGCCGCCGACGTCGACCGCGTGCTCACCGGCAGCTCCAAGGTGGCTGAGCGCGACGTCCCCGTGGCCATCGCGCAGCGCTGGGCCGAGGGCATGACCACCGTGTCCGCCTCGGTCGCGCTCGCCCACGCCGCCGGCGTCGAGGTGTTCGCCACCGGCGGCATCGGCGGCGTGCACCGCGGCGTCGAGGTCACCGGCGACGTGTCGGCCGACCTCGACGCGCTGGCCAAGCACCCAGTGGTCACCGTGTGCGCCGGCGCCAAGGCCTTCCTCGACCTGCCCCGCACGCTGGAGCACCTCGAGGCCATCGGCGTCCCGGTGCTGGGCTGGCAGCACGACTGGTTCCCGGCCTTCTACTCCCGCTCGGTCGGCCTGGCCATGCCGCACCGCGTCGAGGACGCCGCCACCGTCGCCGGGGTGCTGCGCAACCGCCTGCGCCCCGACAACGGCGTGCTGCTCGCCGTCCCGATTCCCGAGTCGGCCGAGATCCCGGCCGAGGAGATCGAGGCGAAGATGCTGCGCGCGCTGGCCGCCGCCGACGAGGCCGGGGTGCGCGGGCCGAAGGTGACCCCGTTCGTGCTGGCCCGCATCGAGGCCGAGACCGACGGCGAGTCGATCCCCGCGAACCTCGCCCTGGCCGAGAACAACGCGGCGGTCGCCGCCCAGGTGGCGCGCGCGTTGCTGGAGGCCTGACGCCCCCCGGAGCCGCCGTGCGACGCCGAGGACCCGGGATCGGCTGGTTCCGGGTCACCAGCGTCATGCGACGGCCCCGGCGCGCTGGGGGCCAGGATGAGCGGCGTGACCGAGCAGCAGACGGCCCCGCGCGAAGTCCTGACCTACGAGATGTTCGGGACGGCGGGGCGCGACCTCGCCCAGCAGGTGGCCGACGACGGCTTCGAGCCTGACCTCATCCTGGCCATCGCCCGCGGCGGCCTCTTCCTGGGCGGGGCACTGGGCTACGCCCTCGACGTGAAGAACCTGTTCGTCATGAACGTCGAGTTCTACACCGGCGTCGACGAGCGGCTCGAGCTCCCGGTGATGCTGCCGCCCAACCTCGACCGGGTCGACCTCACCGGCGCGAACGTGCTCATCGCCGACGACGTCGCCGACACCGGGAAGACCCTCGAGCTGGTGCGCGACTTCTGCGCCGGCTACGTCGCCGAGGTCCGCTCGGCCGTCGTGTACGAGAAGCCCCGCTCGGTCGTGAAGTGCGACTACGTCTGGAAGCGCACCGACGCCTGGATCGACTTCCCCTGGTCGGTGCAGCCCCCGGTGGTCAACCGCCGCGGCGGCCTCGCGCACTGAACCCTCGCCGGACGTCGACCGTTCTACCGTGTGGTACATGGACTCCGTCGGCATCCGCGAGCTGAAGCAGAACGCGTCCGCGGTCGTGGCCCGGACGGCGAGGGGCGAGTCGGTGACCGTCACCGACCGCGGGCGACCGGTCGCCGCCCTGTCGCCCGTGCCGACCTCGCGGCTCGCCGGGCTGGTGGCCGCCGGGCTCGCCCGTCCCGCTGTCGGTGACCTCGGAGACCTCACCCCGCCGTCCGGGCCGGTGACCACGGCGCTGTCCCGGGCCTTGACCGAGGACCGGTCGGACCGCGCCTACGGCGTCGAGGTGTTCGCCCCGCGCTGACCCCTAGCGGGCCCGCGAGGCCGTCACGGTGAACTTGGGGTCGCGGGAGAGCTGCCGGGTCGGCCCCACCAGCCGCTGCAGGGCGGCGCGGTGCGTCAGGTGCGAGTTGTAGACGGTGATCAGCTCGCCACCCGGGCGCAGCACCCGCCCCGCGGCCTGGAACAACCGCTCGGCGATGCCGGCGTGCACCGTCGTCCCCTGGTGGAAGGGCGGGTTGCACACGACGAGGTCGACGCTGGCCGGCTCGACGCCGGCCAGGGCGTCGTCCCGGGTGACGGTCACGCGGTCGGCGACCCCGTTGCGGACGGCGGTCTCGCGCGCCGAGGCCACGGCGGCCGCCGAGGCGTCCGACGCCAGGACGGCGAACCCCGCGCGGGCGAGCGCGACGGCCAGCACACCGGTGCCGCAGCCGAGGTCGACCGCCGTGCCGGTGCCCTCCTCGGGGAGCTGGCGCAGCAGCGCGCGGGTCCCGATGTCGACCTTGGTGCCGGCGAACGCGGCGCCGTGCGCGGCGACGGTGATGCCGAGGTCGGGGTGCTCGGCGACCCGGGGGAAGGACGACGGGCCCGGGCGCGGCCCGGTGGCCACCAGCACCCGCGACTTCTGCCGGGCCAGCGTCGCGTGCACGTGGTCGAAGAAGTCGGCGAGCACGTCGTTCATGGCGCGGGTCATGTGTTTGACCCGCCCGCCGACGAACAGCGTGACGGAGGGGTCCGCCGCGGCGGCCACGGTCTCGGCGATCTCGCGCAGCGCGTCCAGCGACTTCGGTGCCTGCACCAGCACGACCCGGGCGCCGGTGGCGTCGAGCCCGGGCAGGACCTCGAAGCCCTCGACCCCGGTGCGCTCGGCGTTGGCGGCCAGCGCCAGCTCGGCGACCCGCAGGTCGGTGTGCGCGCGCACCCCGGTGGCCCCGTGCAGCGCGATGGCGCCCAGGGTCAGCGCACCGTGGGTGTCGTCGACGGTCAGGACGCCGTCGGGGTGGACGGCGATGGCCGCGGCGGCCTCGTCCAGCAGCAACCGGTAGGTGGCGTCGACGGCGACCAGGTCGGGTGCCTCGACGTCGGGGAACCGGGTCAGCTGGTCGAAGAAGGGGTCGGGCACCCGACCCACTCTGCCCCACTCCTCCCGGGCTCGGTCGTGAGGAGTGGGGCCCGGAGGGTCCCGCGATCGATCGACGGACGTGCTCGTCGACGCGGGGGGACGGCTCGTGGCCGCGGTGCGGCCCGAAGGGTCACGGTGTGCTCAGACCCCGGTGAGGCCGACCGGGCAGCTCACGCCGGTGCCGTTGACCGGGCAGTAGCCGTTCGGCACCTTGTACAGGTACTGCTGGTGGTAGTCCTCGGCGTAGAAGAACTCGCCCAGCGGCAGGATCTCGGTGGTGATCTCGCCGTAGCCCGCTGCGGTCAGCCGCTGCTGGTAGGCGTCGCGCGAGGCCTCGGCCGCCGTCTTCTGCTCCTCGTCGGCGTAGTAGACCGCCGAGCGGTACTGGGTGCCGACGTCGTTGCCCTGCCGCATGCCCTGGGTGGGGTCGTGCTCCTCCCAGAACTCCTTGAGCAGGACGTCGTAGGAGACGACCGCGGGGTCGAAGACCACCAGCACCACCTCGGTGTGCCCGGTGCGCGCCGAGCAGACCTCCTCGTAGGTGGGGTTGGGGGTGTGGCCGCCCGCGTAGCCCACGGCGGTGGAGTAGACGCCCGCGTGCTGCCAGAAGACCTTCTCCACGCCCCAGAAGCAGCCGGCGCCGAACACCGCGGTCTGCAGGCCCTCGGGGAACGGCGGCCGGATGCGGTTGCCGTTGACCGCGTGCAGCTCGGGGATGTGCGGCAGCTCCTGGGCACGCCCCGGCAGGGCGTCGTCCGCGGTCACCGGCTGGGTCTTGGCGCGGGAGAAGAACATGCCCCGAATGTAGGACCGGTCCGCAACCGCGGGGGTCAGCTGCGCGCGGGGGTGGCCGCCGGCAGCGGCGCGGGCCGGCCGAGCAGGTAGCCCTGGGCGTAGGTGCAGCCCAGCTCGACGAGGGTGGCCAGCTGCTCGGGGGTCTCCACCCCCTCGGCGACGACGTCGAGGGCGAGGCTGCGGGCCAGCTCGACGACGGAGGCCACCAGCGTGGTGGCCGCGCCGCCGCGGGCGAGGTCGGCCACGAAGCTGCGGTCGACCTTGACGACGTCGACCGGCAGGCGGCGCAGGTAGGAGAGGCTGGAGTAGCCGGTGCCGAAGTCGTCGATGGCGATGCGCACGCCGAGGTCGCGCAGCTCCTGCAGCCGGGCGGAGGCGGTGTCCAGGTCGTCGGCGAGCAGGCTCTCGGTCACCTCCAGGACCAACCGGCGGGCCGGCAGCCCGCTGTCGGCCAGCGCGTCGCGCACCGACTGCACGAACCCGGCGTCGGCCAGCTGGACGGCGGAGACGTTGACCGCCACCCGGCTGGGCCCCGGCTGCCCGGCCAGCCCGGCCGCGGCGTCCCGGGTGGCCCGGCGCAGCACCCAGGCGCCGAGCGCGACCACGGTGCCGGTCTGCTCGGCGATGGGCACGAACTGCAGGGGTGCGACGGGGCCGCGGGTGGGGTGCTGCCACCGCACCAGCGCCTCGTACCCGTGCACGTCACCGCCGGGCAGGGTCACGACCGGTTGGTAGTGCACGTGCAGCTGGTCGCCGGCGGCCAGGGCGACGGTCAGGTCCTCGGCGAGGGAGGCCCGGTCGGACGCCGCCTGGGCCATGCCCGGGACGAAGGTCACCACCTTGTCCCGCCCGGTCGCCTTCGCCTGGTACATCGCCAGGTCGGCGTTGCGCAGCAGCAGGTCGGCGTCGCGACGGGCCGCCGAGGAGGTGCTCGCGACCCCGACGCTCGCGGTCACCGTCGCCGGGCGGCCGGTCAGCTGCACCGGGTAGCGGACCGCGGACTGCAGCCGGCGGGCGACCTCGACGGCGCGTTCGACCGGACCGGGCACGAGGACGGCGAACTCGTCGCCGCCCACCCGCACGACCAGGTCGTCGGCGCGCACCCCGGCCCGCAGCCGAGCGGCGACCTCGACCAGCAGGGCGTCGCCCACGACGTGGCCGCGGCTGTCGTTGACCGCCTTGAACCCGTCGAGGTCGACGAAGAGGACGCTCACCGGCGTGCCGGTGCCCAGCACCCGGGCCGTGGCCTCGGCCAGCCGCCGCCGGTTGCCCAACCCGGTGAGGGGGTCGGTGCGGGCGCCGTCCTCGGCCAGCTGCCACGTGCGGTGGTGCACCAGGCAGACCAGCAGGGTCGCCGCGACCGGCAGCAGGTCGTAGAGGTCGAGGTCCCCGGGTCCGAACAGCACGACGCCGAAGTCGACCAAGGCGACGAGGACGGCGGTGGGCACGATGGCCCAGTCCTGGTAGAGCGCGCAGACGGCGATGGCCAGCAGCATCCAGCTGAAGGCCTCCCCCTGCCCGGTGACCGGCACGAGCACCGCGGCGCCCGCGGTGAGCGACAGCGTGGCCAGCACGGTGCGCAGCCGGGCCGGCCAGCTCGCCCGGGTCGCCAGGGCGGCGGGCAGCCCGACGCCGACCAGCACCAGGGAGGCCGCGCCCCGGCCGTGGCCCAGCGCGCCGGTCGCCAGCGCGAGGACGGCGGCCTGCCAGAGGGCGCCGAGCACGATCCAGCGGTGCCGGGCCTCCCACTCCGCCGCGGTCAGCGACGTACCGCTGCGCCATCGGCCGGTGCCCCAGGTCATGGCACCCCATCGGCAACGCCCCGCGCACGTCCGAGCCCAGCCGGTGCTGGTTCACCCCTTGGGGTGCGGGCGAACCGCGCGGCGCCCACCATCGAACGGTGCAGGTGACCGAACCCCAGCTCGAGCGCCACCCCGTCGAGGGCGACACCCGCGGTGTCGCCCTGTTCTGCCACGGCGGCACGGCCGCCAGCCAGGCCCCGCCCAAGGACCGCGCGCTGTCGCTGGTCCGCATGCGGGCCTTCGAGAAGTTCGTGCGGGACGACCTCGCCGGCCGGGGCGTCGAGACCGCGCTGGTGCGCTACCGGGTGGCCGGGTGGAACGGCGACGCCGCCGACGCCTACCAGGACGTGCAGTGGTCGATCGAGCAGCTGCGCGCCGAGCTCGGCAAGGACGTCCCGGTCGTGCTCGTGGGGCACTCGATGGGCGGCCGGGCCGCGCTCAAGGCCGGCGGCGACCCGCAGGTGACGGCGGTGTGCGCGCTGGCCCCGTGGACGCCGCCCGGGGAGCCGGTCATGCAGCTGCGCGGGCAGACGGTGGCGGTCCTGCACGGTTCGGGCGACCGGTGGGTGCCGGCGCGGCTGTCGGCCGACTTCGCCGTCCGCGCCCGGCGAGCCGGGGCGCGGGTGGCCCGGTTCACGATCCCGGGCGGTCACTCGATGCTGCGCCGGGCGCACACCTGGCACACCTTCGCCCGGGACGTCGTGCTCGCCGGCACCGGCCTCGAACCGATGCGGGCCGACGTGGCGAACGCTCTCCAGCTGCCGAGCCCGGAGGGCCTCGCGGTCCCGCTCTGACCCTTCTCAGCGGTACCGGGGGGCGCCCCGACTGCCGAGGAGAAGAAGATGTCCGCCGTGCGCAACCGACCGACCGCCGCCGTCGTGGGATCCGGGGTCTCCGGGCTGACCGCCGCGCACCTGCTGCAGCGCACCCACGACGTCACCCTGTTCGAGACCGACAGCCGGCTGGGCGGGCACGCGCACACCCACGACGTGGAGACCCCGGACCACCGGGTCATCCCGATCGACACCGGGTTCATCGTGCACAACGAGCGCACCTACCCGAACCTGCTCAAGCTCTTCGCCGAGCTCGGGGTGGCCACCCAGCCGACCGAGATGAGCATGTCGATCGTCTGCGAGGGCTGCGGGCTGGAGTACGCCGGTGCCCGCGGGCTGCCCGGGGTCTTCGTCCAGCGCAAGCAGCTGGCCAACCCGGCCTACCTGCGGATGCTCGTCGAGGTGAAGAAGTTCCACCGCCAGGCCCAGCGGCTGGTGGACCTCGCCGGGGGCGACCAGCGGGGCGGCGGCAGCACCGAGTTCGACGGGCTGACCCTCGGGGCGTTCCTGACCCTGGGCGGGTACTCGGAGTACTTCGTCCGGCACTTCATGGTGCCGGTCGTGTCGTGCGTGTGGTCCTCGGGCACCGGCACGTCGTTGCAGTACCCGGCGCTCTACCTGTTCCGGTTCCTGGCCAACCACGGGATGCTCTCGGTCACCGGTTCCCCCCAGTGGCGCACCGTCACCGGCGGCTCCCGCGCCTACGTCGAGAAGGCGGCCAAGGGGCTGTCGGCGGTGCAGACCGCGACCGGCATCCGGTCGCTGACCCGGCACGTCGACGGCGTCGAGCTGGTCGACGTCGACGGCGAGCGGCACGCCGCGGACGTCGTCGTGGTGGCCACCCACCCCGACCAGGCGCTGGCGCTGCTGGCCGACCCGACCGACGACGAGCGCGCCGTCCTGGGTGCCTTCACGTACTCGCGCAACGAGACGCTGCTGCACACCGACGCCTCGATCATGCCGACGGCCGCCCAGGCCAGGGCGTCCTGGAACTACCGCATGCCCGGTTGCTCGACCGACACCTCCGCCGTCCAGGTGACGTACTGGATGAACAAGCTGCACGCGGTCGACGAGCCGGTCGACTACCTGGTGTCGCTCAACGCCACCGACCGCATCGAGCCGGCGACCGTGCTGCGCCGGATGGTCTACGACCACCCGGAGTACACCCCGGCCTCGGTCGCCGCCCAGCGCCGGCTGCCGGCCCTCAACACCGGGCGCACGGCCTTCGCCGGGGCCTACCACGGCTGGGGGTTCCACGAGGACGGCTGCGCCTCCGGCGTCCGCGCGGCCGAGTCCCTCGGCAGCGGGTGGTGACCGCGGCGGACGTCGTCGACTGGACGCCGACGACGCTGCCGGCGCTCTACGACGTCCGGGTCGGGCACCGCCGCACGCACCCGCTGCACAACGCGTTCGAGTACGGCGGCTACCTGTGGCTGGTCGACCTCGACGACCTGCCCCGGCTGCCGGGGGGGCTGCAGTGGGCGGCCCGGTTCGACGCCGCCGACCACCTGGGTGACCCGACGTCCTCCATCAAGGAGAACGTCGTGCGGTTCGCCGCGCTGCACGGCGTGGACGACGTCGCCCGGGTCGTGATGATGGCCAACGCCCGCAGCGGGCCGCACGTGTTCAACCCGCTGTCGACGCACTGGTGCTACCGGGCCGACGGCTCGTTGGCCTGCTTGGTCGCCGAGGTGCACAACACCTACGGCGAGCGGCACGCCTACCTGCTGCACCCCGACGAGGCCGGCCGGGCGGAGGCGGTCAAGGACTTCTACGTCTCGCCGTTCAACACCGTCGACGGCCGGTACCTCATGCGGTTCTCCGCACCCGGTGCGCAGCTGCACGTGACGATGGCCCTGCAGGTCGACGGGCGCACCCCGTTCGTGGCCACCCTCCGCGGCCGGGCGCGCCCGGCGACCACGGGGGCCGTCGTCCGTACGATCTCGCGCTGGCCGCTGATGAGCCTGTGGGTGGCCGCCCTCATCCGGTGGCAGGGCATCCGGTTGTGGGCACGCAGGTTGCCGGTGGTGCCCCGCACACCGCACGATCCACCAGCCGGGGTCGTTGCGAACGCTCCCCGGCAGCAGTTCACGGACACGATCGAGGGCAGGTCATGACCACGGTGCACCACAACCCCAGCCGGTCGGAGGACGCCCGCTTCCCCGTGCCGCGCCCCGACGAGGCGCACTGGCCCGGTCTGGCCACGCCCCCGCACGACCCGTTCCGGGCGCGCATCGCCGAGGGCCTGTTCCGCCGCGCGGTGGCCGGCCTCGCCGTCCGGGTGACCTACCCCGACGGCACGGTCATCGGCGCCGGCGGTGCCGACGCCCCGGTCATGCAGCTGGTCCGGCCGGCCAACGTGTTCCACCGGCTGGGCGCCGACGCCAAGATCGGCTTCGGCGAGGCCTACATGACCGGCGACTGGACGACGGGGCCGGGCACCGACCTGGCCGAGCTGCTCACGGTGTTCGCCGCGCAGATGTCGCGCCTGGTGCACCCGCTGCTGCAGCGCCTGCGGCACGTCGTCGAGCGCACCCAGCCGGTCGGCGAGGAGAACACCAAGGAGAACAGCCGGCACAACATCAGCCGGCACTACGACCTGTCCAACCAGCTGTTCGAGGCCTTCCTCGACGAGACGATGAGCTACTCCTCGGCCTGGTTCGAACCGGGTGACTCCCTCGAGGACGCCCAGCTGCGCAAGGTCGACGGCGTGCTCGACCTCGCGCGGGTGCGCGAGGGCATGCACGTGCTGGAGATCGGCTCCGGCTGGGGCGCGCTGGCGATCCGGGCGGCGCAGCGCGGGGCGCGGGTGACCACCCTGACGCTGTCGTCGGAGCAGCAGGCCCTGGCGCGGGTGCGGGCGGCCGAGGCGGGTGTCGACCACCTGGTCGACGTCCAGCTCTGCGACTACCGCGACGCCCGCGGCCAGTACGACGCCGTGGTCTCGGTGGAGATGATCGAGGCGGTCGGCGAGAAGTTCTGGGCCACCTACTTCACGTCGCTGGACACCTTGCTGGCGCCGGGCGGACGGGTCGGCCTGCAGTCGATCACCATGCCGCACGACCGCATGATGGCCACCCGGCGCAGCTACACCTGGATCCACAAGTACGTGTTCCCGGGCGGCATCATCCCCTCGATCCGCTCCATCGAGGACAACCTGGCCGGGCACACCGCCCTGTCGGTGGTCGAGCGGCGCGACCTGGGCCCGCACTACGCGCACACGCTGCGGTTGTGGCGCGAGCGGTTCCTGGACGCCTGGCCCTCGCTGTCCGGGGACTTCGACGGCACCTTCCGGGCGGTGTGGGAGTTCTACCTGGCCTACTGCGAGGCCGGGTTCCGCTCGGGCTACCTCGGCGTCAGCCAGCTCGGCCTGGCCCGCAACCCCTTCCCCGCGTAGTCCCCTCGCCGTCTCCCCGTCTCGCCGCCTCGCCGTCCGGGCGTGGTGGCTGCGCACTCCTGCCGGGGAGTGCGCAGCGACCAGGCCGAGACGCGTGGCCGGGGGCCGCGGGGTCAGGCCGCGACGGCGGGGGTGGTGGCCTTGGGGCCGTGGCACTCGACGGAGTAGTAGGTCTGCACGTCCTGGGGCTGCATGCTGATCTCGCAGGCCGCGCTCATCGACCGCTCGATGCCCCGGCTGAGGTGGCGCACCGTGTCGTTGTGCGCGCAGATGTCGAAGGCGACGACACCGCGGGCGGCCACCATGCGGTCGATGATCGGCTGCAGCGTGGCGCGGAAGACCCGCCCCCGCTGCGCCCGCGGGTCGGTCAGCGTGAAGCCCAGGTAGAAGATCGCGTCGCGCGCCGCGTGCTCGGGGTGCCGGGCGGCGAAGTAGGCGGGCTCGATCCACGGCACCGACGAGAGGTCGCCGGTGAACGTGGTGAGCCCGACCGCCGTCCCGTCGTCGTCGAAGGCGACGTACTTGTCGATGCGCTCGTCGGCCATCTCCTCGGCGAACTCCACGGGCGAGAGCACGTGCCGCGCGGCGGCGAGCACGCGCAGCGGCTCGAAGGCGTCGGCGTAGAGGGCGTAGAAGCCGTCGACCAGCTCGGCGGGGACCGTCTGCAGCCGCTCGACCCTCATCGGGCGAACCCCCAGCCGGCGGTCTCGTAGGCCGCGACGACCAGCGCGCAGACCGGCTCCTCGGTGCAGGTCACGCCGGTGCGCACCTGCTGCGCGGGACCGAACTCCTCGGGCCGGCCGGCGACGAGGTCGGCCAGGCTCAGGTCGATGAGCTTGGTGACGATCTCCTCGGAGTCGCCCTCGTGCTCGACGAACAGACCGCCCGCGCCGTCGACGCGCTGCACCCAGCCGACGCCGGCCCACGCCTGCTCGCCCGGCACGGAGGCCCGCTGCTCGGCGTAGACGCAGTAGAGCCGGTCGCCCCACGCCCCGGCCGGGACCGGCGTGGCGCCCGTCGTGTCGACGGCGGTGTGCGGCGGGACCACCGACGAGAGCCGGACGAGGTTGAAGTTCGCCACGCCCGCGTCGCGCAGGGCGGCGTCGAACGCCGAGAGCTCCGTGCTGCCGGAACCGGTGCCGGTGACCACCGGGATGGTCGGGGACTGCCGCTGGTTCATGACGCTCCGTACTGGCTCGTGCCGCTGCGGACCCCCGGGCGGGGTGCTGGCTGCTCCTGCGGTGACCGAACGTAGCGAGACCTCGGGTTCTCGCCCAGAGCTGCCCCCGATGGTGTGAACGCCGTCCGCCGTCCGGGTCGGCCACGCGACGCGGACGGCGGCGGCGCGCCCACGGACGAGCGGGACGTGCATCACCCCGCCCCCCTGACGGAACGTGACCGTTCGGTTCACCCCATCGGGCGACGCCGGAGCGCTGGCCAGAACCGCCCGGTGTCGTTGTACTGAGAGTCAATGTTTCGTCACTCAGGGTGGAGGTGGACGCCATGGCCGCAGCAGGCCGCCGTGTCCGCCTGCGCCGCTGGGCCGGCCGCGCCGTCACCGTGGCGGGCCTCGGCGCCGGGGTGTGGCTGACCGGCCAGGCCGCCGCCCAGGCCGACGAACCGACCCCCGCGCCCGACCTGCTGTCCGCCGTCACCGCTCCGGTCACCGCCGTGGTCGGCGCCCCCGTCGTGGACCAGGTGGTCACCCCGGTGACCACGGCCGCGGCTGACGTGGTGCAGCCGGTGGCCGCCGCGGTCGCCCCGGTGGTGCAGCCGGTGACCGTCGCCGTCCCCCCGGTGGTGCAGCCGGTCGCCGGCACGGCCGCCCCGGTGGTGGGCCAGGTGGCCGCGCCGCCCGCGGACGTCGTCGCGCCGGTCATCGCCCCGGTCGTCGCCCCGGTGGTCCAGGCCGCCGTCCCCGTGGTGCTGGCCACCGTCCAGCCCGTGCAGGACGCCGTCTCCCCGGTCGCCGAGGGCCTCGCACCGGTCGTCGGGGCGGTGGCCCCGGTCGCCGAGGCACTCGCGCCCGCCGTCGATGCCCTGGCCCCCGTGGTCGGTGCCCTGTCCCCCGTCGTCGACGCCGTGGCCCCCGTGGTCGGTGTCCTGGCCCCGGTCGTCGACGCGCTGTCGCCGGTGACCGGGCCGGTGGTGGGTCCGCTGCGGCCCGCGCTCGGCCTGGTGGTGCACCCGTCGCTCCCCGCACCCGGGGTGCCGGTGGCGGTGGCCCCGCTCGTCGGCACCGTGCCGGACGTGCTCCTTCGCGCCGCGGACGCCTCGACCGCCCCCGGCTCCGCGACGATGGCCGTCGTCCGGGCAGGTGCGGAGGCGCCGCAGACGCCCCCGGTGCCGTCGGACGGGCCGGCGCCCACCACCCCCGCCGTCCCCGGCGCCCTGCCCACCGGCGGGACCGCGGGCGGCGCGCCCCAGCACGACCAGTCCGCCGGCGACCTCGCGGCCGCGGCCCCCGTCCTCGGCACCGCAGGGTCCCTCGCGGCTGCCGACACCGCCCGTGACGCCACGGGCGGCCCTGCGTTCGACCTCTCCTCCTCGCCCGACTGAGCAGCCCGCCCTCGGCACCGCGCCGAGGCCCGGCTCGACCCGGCCCACGTGGCCGGCTCCCCTCATTCGGTACTCCTCGAGGAGGAACCCTCCATAAACGTGTGGTTGAAGCGCGGCCTGCAGACGGCGCTGCTCACCGGTGGCCTGCTGGCCGTCGGCAGCGGCATCGCCTCCGCCGACGACGGCATCGACGTGACCGTCCCGGTCACCGTCAGCGACAACGCGATCGCCCTGCTCGGCGACGCGGGGGCGAGCGCCGCCCCCGCACCCGCCGCGGACCTGACGGTCGACGCGGGCGCGATCACCCTCTCGGTCCCCATCACCGTCGGCGGCAACGCGGTCGGCGTGCTCGGGGACGCCGGGACGACGGCCGCCCCTGCCGCCGTCCCGGCCCCGGCTCCGGCTCCCGCCGACGTGCCGGACGGCGTCCCCACCGCTGACGTCGGCGGTGTCGACCTGGCCGTCCCGGTGACGGTCACCGGGAACGCGGTCGGCGTCCTGGGTGACGCCACGACCCAGGGCAGCGCCCCCGGCTCCGCGGGCGGGTCCACCGGGGCACCGTCCGACGGCGGCATCGACGTCGACGTCCCCGTGACCGTCTGCGGCAACGGCGTCGGCGTCCTCGGCGACGCGGCCGGCACCTGCTCCCAGCCGGCCCCGGCCGACGACGCGGACGGCGGCGGCCTCGACGTCGACGTGCCGGTCCTCGTCGGCGGCAACGGGGTCGGGGCCGTCGGCGGCACCGGCACCGGCTCCACCACCGGTGGGACCGGCGGCAGCGGCACCGGCGGGAGCGGGGGCGGCATCGACGTCGACGTGCCCGTCACCGCCTGCGGCAACGGCGTCGGCGTCCTCGGCGACGCGGCCGGCACCTGCACCCAGCCGGCCGGCGCCGGCACCACCCCGGACACCGGTGGTGGCCTGGACGTCGACGTCCCGGTGACCGTCTGCGGCAACGGCGTCGGTCTGCTGGGCTCGGCCGCGGTCGACTGCGGGACGACCACCCCGCCGGCCACCCCGGGTGACCCGGTCGAGCCGGAGACCCCCGGGACGCCGGAGACGCCCGGGACGCCGGGGACCCCGGATCGCGACCACCCGCAGGGCATCACCCCGGTGACCCTGCAGGGCGCTCCCGTGCCCACCGGCGCCTCGGTCGGGGACGGTTCGCTGGCCTACACCGGCACCGAGCTCGGCACCGCCCTGCTGGCCGGGCTGCTCGCCCTGGTGTCGGGCCTCGGCCTGCTGTCGGCGGCTCGCCGGTCCACCCGGTAGGTCACCACGCCCCGGCCCGGCCGTCCTCGCGACGGTCGGGCCGTCGGCGTGCCCCCATGTTCCACGTGGATCCGCCACCGTCGTGGCGTGCTGGCTGCGCAGCCGGGGTGGGGAGTGCGAAGCCACCATGCCCGGTTCCGGTCAGGCCGCCCGCCACCCGCCGTGATCGAGGCGGGCATGGAAGGCCGCAGCGACGTCGGCGCGACAGACGTCGGGCTCCGCGTGGCCGCGACGGTGCCCGATGCGCATGATCAACCACCCCTCGGCGGCCGCTGCTGCGTCCCGCCGGATGTCGGCCTCCCGTCTGTCGGGGGCGCCGTGGAAGGCGGCACCGTCGAGCTCGACGCCCAACCGCACCTCGCGCCACCTGCCCCCGACCAGCACCCGCCGCCAGCCGCCGTCCAGGTGCACGGTGCCGATCCTGGTCTCCACCGCGATCTGCTGCTCGACCGGCGGCAGGCCCGGGATGTCGAGCAGGTGCTGCAACCCCCAGATCTCGAACTCGCTCTGGCACCCGCCCTCCACGAGGTCCAGCAGCACGCAGAGGTCGGCCCGACCCGGCAGCCTCGGACGACGGAGGAGTTCGCTGCGCAGCTGGCGCATCGTGACCATCCGCCGTCGCACCGCACCGATGACCGCGGCGCGCGCGAGCTCGACGTCACGCGGCCCGGCTCCCCGGACGTGCGCATGACCCCAGGCCTCCACCACCGACCGGGCCGGCATCGTCACCCGCAACCCGTCCCGCTCGCCCCACTCGGTGACCTCGACCCGGTGCGGCCGCAGCCACTCGGGCACCGGCGCGACGTTGCGGCGGCGGCCGACGGCGACGTGCACCAGTGCACCGGGGGAGGCGACGACGTCCCACAGCGCGAGCGCCGACCGGCCGCTGAGGTGCCCGCCGCTCCACTGCTCGGCCGCACGCGCCCGGCCGGTCCACGTCCCGACGGCGTCGGGCAGCGCCAGCACCCCGGGCAACGGACGGAGCAGTCGCCCCGTCGCCACCCACCTGCTCACGCTGCTCGGGTGGGCGTCGCGGACGACGTCGGCGGAGGGCCGCACACCGCCGGGGCCCAGGAGCCGGCGCAGATCGGTGGTCATGCCGAGACCGTGCCGCCGCCGGGCCGGCCGCGGGGGCGATCCGGCGCATCTGTGGACGACGCACCCGCCTGTGGACACGGTCTCGGCGTGGTGGCTGCGCAGTCCTCGACCAGACCGCGCAGCCACCATGCCCAGACGCGCAGAACAAGCGCGCGGGCGGCGTCAGCTGAAGAGCGCGCTGTACCCGTTCAGGGCGGGCTGGCCGCCGAGGTGGGCGTACAGCACCGTCGCGTCGCGGGCGATCTCGCCCGAGCGCACCAGCTCGATGGTCGCGGCCATCGACTTCCCCTCGTAGACGGGGTCGGTGACCATGCCCTCGGTGCGGGCGGCGGTCTCCATCGCGCGCAGGGTGGTGTCGTCGGGGATGCCGTAGGTGCCGGCGTGGAAGCGCTCGTCGAGCTCCACGTCCTCCAGCGTCAGCTCGCGCTGCAGCCCGATGGCCGCCGCCGTGCGCTGGGCGATGCGCAGCACCTGGTCGCGGGTCTCGGCGGGCTTGGCCGAGGCGTCGACGCCGAGCACGCGCCGGGGCCGCCCGCCGTCCTCCTCGAGCTTGGCGAACCCGGCCACCATGCCGGCCTGGGTCGAGCCGGTCACGGAGCACACCACGACGGTGTCGAAGAAGACGCCGAGCGCCTCCTCCTGCTCGGCGACCTCGTAGGCCCAGCCGGCGAAGCCGTGGCCGCCGAGCGGGTGGTCCGACGCCCCGGCGGGGATGGCGTAGGGCTTGCCGCCGCGCGCCTCGATCTCGGCGAGCGCGGACTCCCACGACTCCTTGAACCCGATGCCGAACCCGGCCTTGACCAGCCGGACGTCGGCGCCGGCCAGCCGGCTGATGAGGATGTTGCCGACCTTGTCGTAGACCGCGTCGGGCCACTCGACCCAGCTCTCCTGCACCAGCACGCACTTCAGGCCGAGGTGGGCGGCGACCGCGGCGACCTGGCGGGTGTGGTTGCTCTGCACGCCACCGATCGAGACGAGCGTGTCGCAGCCCTGGGCGAGCGCGTCGGCGACGAGGTACTCCAGCTTGCGGGTCTTGTTGCCGCCGTAGGCGATGCCGGAGTTGCAGTCCTCGCGCTTGGCCCAGACCGCGGCGCCGCCGAGGTGGTCGGTGAGGCGGTCGAGCCGGTGCACGGGCGAGGGTCCGAAGAGCAGGTTCGTGCGGGGGAAGTCGGCGAGCGCGGTCGGGGCGGTGGTCATGGGTTCTCCTCGGTCAGCTCGGACAGCAGCGCCGTCCAGATCTCGGTGGTGGTGGCGACGGCGGCCTCGACGTCCCCGGACGAGCAGGCGGTGATCAGCTGGTCGTGCAGGGCGACGGAGTCCGCGGCGTGCGCGGCGGCGAACCGCAGCCGCTCGAGCCGGCGGACCAGCGGCGCGAACCGGTCGACGGTGGCCCGCACCGCCCCGTTCCCGGCCCGGTCGACCAGCACGTCGTGCAGCTCGTCGTCGCAGGCCAGCGCGGTGTCGACGTCACCGGCCGCCACCGCGGCGGCGAACCGGGTGTTCGCGGCGCGCATCGCCGCGACGTCGGCGTCGGTCACCTGCGGCACGGCCGTGCGGACGGCGAGCTCGTGCATCGCCCGGACGACGACGGCCGCGTCCCGCACCACCGCGGGCACCAGCGGCGTCACCCGGGTGTGGCTCTGCGGCTTGGACTCGACCAGGCCCTCGTCGGCCAACCGGGCCAGCGCACTGCGCACGGGAGCCACCGACAGACCCAGGCGACCGGCGAGCGCGGCGTCCTTGACCACGGCGCCGGGTGGCAGGTCGCCACTGACGATGGCCTCGCGCAGCACCGCCAGGGCCTGGTCGCGCAGCAGCACCCGAGGCGTCGTCACGACTGACATCTAACATTTCAATGCGGCGGGTGTCGAGAAGGCCAGGTGTTCGTGTCGATCACCCACGGCGGTTCATGCCGACGGCGCGTCGAGCAGAACTGGACGTTACCGGTGAGTAATGTGCAGTTCCGAGTGGCGGAGACCCCCTCCCCCGCGCCTACCGTCGGCTGCGATGGCGATCACACGGGGGTGCGAGAGCGATCAGCCGGCTGAGCGCCGCTGGTCGTGGACCCGCCGTGTCCTCACCACTCTCGGTCTGGGCCTCGGCGCCAGTGCCGCGCTCGTCCTCGGGGCAGGCGCAGCCTCCGCCGACGACGGCCAGTCGGGCGTCCTCGGCCAGGTCGTCGCGGGCGTCGGCGACACCGCCGGGGACCTGCTCGATCCCGTCGGCGATGCGGTGGGTGCGCCAGCGGTGGACGACGTCGTGGCACCCGTGGTCGATGCGGTCGAGCCGGTGACGGCACCGGTGGCTGACGCAGCCGAGCCGCTGGTCGAGCCGGTGACCCACGCCGTCGAGCACGCCGCCGCACCGGTGGCCGAGGCCGTGGCCCCCGTGGCCGAGGCCGCCGCACCGGTGGCCGAGGCCGCCGCACCGGTGGCCGAGGTCGTGGCCCCGGTGGCCGAGGTCGTGGCCCCGGTGGCCGAGGCCGTGGCCCCGGTGGCCGAGGCCGTGGCCCCGGTGGCCGAGGCCGTGGCCCCGGTGGTCGAGGGCGCGGTCGCACCGGTCGCCGCGGTCGCCGCTCCCGTCGTCGACGACGTGGTCGTACCGGTCGTGACCGACGTCGTGCAGCCCGTCGTGACCGACCTCGTGGAGCCGGTGGTGACCGGCGTCGTGGAGCCGGTGGTGACCGGCGTCGTCGTCCCGGTCGTCGAGGACGTCGTCACCCCCACGGTCGACCGTGTCGTCGCCCCGGTCGTCGACGCCGTCCGCCCCGTGGTCGACGACGTCGCGCTTCCCGCCACCCCCCGGCCCGTCCCGGCCGAGTCGACCACCCGGGCCGTCGCACCCACCGCCCCGGCCGCCACGCCCACCCCGCAGGTCACCACCCCGCAGACCGCCACCTCGCAGGCCGCTGGACCGCGGGCAACCGAGCAGGTCGGCGCACCCACGGGCACCGACGTGGGCGCGACGGACACCGACGCACCGGCCGCTCCGGCCGCCCCGTTCGGCGTCCCGCTGCCGGCCGTGCCCGGCGCGCCGGCCGGCCAGGGCGGGTCCGCGGCGGGCATCGGCAGCCCCGGGCCCTCCCTCGTCGCCGACGCCACCTCGGCGGCCGGCCTCCAGCTCCCGGCCACGGCCGGCTCCCCGGCCACCGCGCCGGTGGCCCTGCTCGTCGACGGCACCGTCGTCGAGCCCTCGTTCTCCCCCGACTGACCTCCCGCGCGGCCAGGCTCCGGTGTCCACCAGGACCCGACCCGGTCGTGATCCGTCCGCACGAACGCACCCGGCCACCGACGGCCGGTTGCGACCTCACGGACACCGCGCAGCAGCGCGGACGGAAGGACAGATCGTGAACCGACACATCCGCAACGGGTTGACCGTCGCGACCATGACCGGCGGGATGTTCCTGCTCGGCCAGGCAGTCGCCAGCGCCGACGACGACACCCACCCGCTCTCCCCCGTCACCGACACGGTCACCTCGGTGGTCACCGGCGGCGAGGCCACCGCGAACTCCGGCAACGACGTCGACTCCGGGGACGCCACGGCCACCTCGCACGACGACGCCCCGGGCACCGGCGGCGACGCCTCCGCCCAGGGAGGCGACGCCACGAACAGCGGTGCGGCCACCGCCGGCGACGGCGGCACCGCGACGAACAACGGGTCGACCGGGGGCAACCAGGCCACCGCCGAGGCCCCGCAGCAGGAGCAGCCCGCAACCGTCAGCAGCACCGGTGGCCAGCAGGGCGGCGGGGACTCCACCGCGACCGCCGCCGGTTCCTCCGGTGACGTCCACCAGGGCGCCAGCGGCGGCCAGGGTGGCTCGGTCACGGGGTCGAACAACCCGACCGGCGGCTCCCCGGCCGGCGGCGACGCCTCCGGCACCGGCGGTGCGAACGACTCGGTGACCGGGGCCGGCACCGGCAACGTCACCGGGTCGACCGCCGGCGCCCACGGCGGCTCGGCCGACGGCGGCGCGTCGTCCCGGGGCGAGTCCGCCCAGGGTCACGGCGGCGGCTCGGACGGTGACGGCGTCGACAGCACCGCCACCGGCGGCGACGGCACCGCGACCTCCGGCAACGACGTCACCTCCGGCGCGGCCACCGCCACCTCCGACGACGACGCCTCGGGTCAGGGCGGCGACGCCTCGGCCACCGGCGGCGACGCCACCAACCGCGGCGACGCCACCGCCGGGGAGGGCGGGTCGGCCACCAACAACGGGAGCACCGGCGGCAACGAGTCCCACGCCTACGCCCTCTCGCTGTTCGGCGACTCGAACGCCTCGTCCGACGCCTCCTCCGGCGACGTCCACCAGCACGCCACCGGCGGGGACGGCGGCAGCGTCGAGCACTCCAACAACCCGGCGGGTGGCTCGCCGCAGGGCGGGGACGCCTCGGGCAGCGGCGGGGCCAACCACTCCGCCACCGGGTCGAACTCCGGCAACGCCACCGGGTCGGGTGCGCACGCCTCCGGCGGTGACGCCACCGGCTCCGCGCAGTCCGCCGCCGGCTACGGGCAGCACGCCGCCGACGGGACCGGTTCGGTCGCCACCGGTGGCGACGGGACGGCGAACTCCGGCAACGACGTCGACTCCGGGCAGGCCACGGCCACCTCCGGCAACGACGCCTCGGGCACCGGCGGGGACGCCTCGGCCACCGGCGGCGACGCCACCAACACCGGTGCGGCCACGGCCGGGGACGCCGGCAGCGCGACCAACAACGGCAGCACCGGGGGCAACCGCTCCTACTCGTTCTCCATCGCGGTGTTCGGCGACTCCGACGCGAGCTCCGACGCCTCCTCCGGCGACCTCCACCAGGACGCCACCGGCGGGGACGGCGGCAGCGTCGAGCACTCCAACAACCCGACGGGTGGCTCGCCGCACGGCGGGGACGCCTCGGGCACGGGGGGCCACAACTCCTCGGCCACCGGCGCGAACAGCGGCAACGCCACCGGGTCGTCCGCCGACGCCCAGGGTGGGGACGCCACCGGCACCGCCAGCTCGCACCCCCGCGGGTGGGACAGCTGGGAGGCGCTCGGCGGCGGCGGTGCCCACGACTGGTTCACCGGCAGCTGGACGTCCGGTGGTGACACCTCCAGCACCGTGACCGGGGGCGACGCCACGGCGGACGCCGGCAGCGACGTCGACTCCGGCAGCGCGACCGCCACCTCCGAGGACGACGCCTCCGGTCGGGGCGGCGACGCCTCGGCCACCGGTGGCGACGCCAGGAACAGCGGCGACGCCACCGGGGGCACCGCGGGGGACGCCACGAACAACGGCAGCAGCGGCGGCAACGACGCCGACGCCCGCAGCGACGCCGACCAGGGCACCGGTTCGGGCACCGTGCACAGCTGGGGCCACGGTGGGTGGAGCTCCGACGCCGGCGACGGCACCGCCACCGCGGACGGCTCCTCCGGCAGCGTCCACCAGGACGCCACCGGTGGGCAGGGCGGCAGCGTCGAGCACAGCAACGACCCGACCGGCGGGTCCCCGCAGGGTGGGGACGCCTCCGGCACCGGCGGCAGCAACCACTCCGCCACCGGTGCGAACTCGGGCAACCTGACCGGCTCGCAGGCCGACGCCGAGGGCGGCTCCGCCCACGGCTCGGCCACGAGCTGGCTCGTCGAGCTGGTCGGGTCGCACCGCTGACCTGCTGACCAGCCACGCCGGCCGGGGCCCGTCACGGGGCGGGCCCCGGCCTCCGGCGTGCGCTGGGCTAGCTTCGCCGGCATGACCGGAGAGCCGACCCGTGCGCGCAGCTACACCTGGGGCGACCCGATGGAGTCCGCCGCCGAGGTGCGCACCAGCGCCGGCATCGACGTGCTGCGCGGCATCGCCGAGGGCCGGTTGCCCGCGGCCCCGATCGCGTCGACCCTGGGCATGGGCCTGGAGTCCGTCGAGCCGGGCAAGGTCGTGTTCACGCTCGAACCGGCCGAGTTCCACTACAACCCGATCGGTTCGGTGCACGGCGGCGTCTACGCGACCATCCTCGACTCCGCCACCGGCTGCGCCGTGCACTCGATGCTCCCGGCCGGCGTCGGCTACACGAGCCTCGACCTCACCGTGAAGTTCCTGCGCGCCATGACCACCCGCACCGGCCTGGCCCGCTGCACCGGCACGGTCACCCACCTCGGCGGGCGCACCGCGCTGGCCGAGGCCCGCCTGACCGACGCCGACGACCGGCTGCTGGCCACCGCCACCAGCTCGATCCTGGTCCTGCGGCCGTGACCGACGTCCGCCCGGCGCAGCGCCCCGACGTCCCGCGGGTCTCGGCCACGCTGGCCCGCGCCTGGGCCGACTACCGCTGGTCCGGCTGGGCCCTCCCCGAGGACGGCCGAGCCCAGCGGCTGCACCGCTGGTGCGAGCTCGCCGTGCTGCAGGGGCTGGACACCGACTCGGTCTGGACGACGGACGACGGCGCCTGCGTGGCCGTGTGGACGCCGCCGTCCCCGCCGCCGGTGGCCGACGACCTGCAGGCCGTGCTCGACCGCGACCTGCCCCGGATGCTGGGCAGCCGGCAGCCGGTGGTGCTGGCCAGCGAACGGCTCGGCGCGCTCGGCCTGCCCCCGGAGCCGCACTGGCGGCTGGTCGCCCTGGGCACCCTGGCCGACCGCCGGCACGCCGGCCTGGCCGCTGCGGTGTGCCGGCCGGTGCTGGACCGGTGCGACGCCGAGGGGACGCCGGCCGCCCTGACCGTCCACACCCGGCTGGCCCTCACCTGGGCGCAGCGGCACGGCTTCGCGGTCACCCACGCCACCCGCACCGCCGTCGACCACGAGCTGCCGGTCTGGACGATGGTCCGCCGGCCGGCGTCCCCCTCAGGCGGCGGCGAGGGCCGGGACGACCGGTAGCTGCAGGGCGCCGGCCAGCTCGGCCGAGCGGTCACCGGGCAGCAGCGGCGACCGGGTGAACAGCGCCACGGCCACCATGTAGGAGTCCTCGTCGGCCCAGCCCCGGCCGGCGTCCACCAGCTCGCGGATGCGGTGCAGCACCTTGGGCTCGCGGCTGTAGTGACCGAGCTCCAGCGGCATCGCCAGGAAGCTGGTCACCCGGTACCCGGCGTCGGCGGCGGCCGCGAGGGTGCCCACCGGGTCGGCGTAGCTGGCGACGGCGGCCACCACGTGCTCCCACGGGCCGTCGAGCAGCCGCACCAGCAACGCGTTGCCGTCCTCCCCGCCCCAGAGCCCGGGCAGCTCGAGGTCGCCGTCGGGCGCGGGCAGGTAGGGCGGGTTGGTGACCACGGTGCGGGCCGGGCTGCCAGCGCTGCCGGCGAAGAAGTCGCCGTGCTCGACGGTGTAGCGGTCGGCCACCCCGTGCTCGGCGATGGTGCCGCGGGCGGCGACCACCGACTCGCCGTCGACGTCCCACGACCGCACCCGCAGGCCCGGCATGCCGGCGACCACGCCGGCCACCGCAGAGGCGTCCCCGGTGCCCAGCTCCACCACGCCGTCGCGGGCCCAGTCGAGCTCCTGGGCGTACTGGCGCAGGACCAGGCCCAGGGAGCACCCGAAGTGCTGGGACTCGGCGGTGCAGTCGAACGGCATGGGCAGCTCCCCGGTCGGGTTCCGCCGGCCCTGCTGGCCTGGCGGTGACGTCCCGGCCGTGGTCTCCAGCCCGAATTCTCTGCGACGCCGGTACCCGCGGGGGGACGGCGCCCAACCATCCGCAGGTGGGAGCGGGTCCCACCTGCGGACGAGGAGGTCAGGCGCGCGGGCCGCCGGCGACGTAGATGACCTGGCCCGAGACGAAGCCCGCGCCCTCGCTGGTCAGGAACGACACGGTGTGCGCGATGTCCTCGGGCTGGCCGACCCGGGCGACCGGGATCTCCTTGGCGGCCATCTTCTTGAAGTCCTCGAAGGGCACGCCCACCCGCTCGGCGGTGGCCGCGGTCATCTCGGTCTCGATGAAACCGGGGGCGATCGCGTTCGCGGTGACGTTGTAGCGGCCCAGCTCGATGGCCAGGGTCTTGGTGAAGCCCTGCATGCCGGCCTTGGCCGCCGAGTAGTTGACCTGGCCGCGGTTGCCCAGCGCCGAGACGCTGGACAGGTTGACGATGCGGCCCCACTCGGCGCTGACCATGTGCTTCTGGGCGGCCTTGCTCATGAGGAAGGCGCCGCGCAGGTGCACGCCCAGGACCGCGTCCCAGTCGTCGACGCTCATCTTGAACAGCAGGTTGTCCCGGGTGATGCCGGCGTTGTTCACCAGCACGGTGGGGCCGCCCAGCTCCTCGGCGACCCGGTCGACGGCGGCGGTCACGCTGGCCTCGTCGGCCACGTTCGCGCCCACCGCGATCGCGTCACCACCGGCGGCCTTGATCTTCTCGACGGTGCCGCCACAGGCGCCCTCGTCGAGGTCGAGCACCGCTACCGACATGCCGTCGGCGGCCAGCCGGGTGGCGATCGCCGCCCCGATGCCCCGGGCCGCACCCGTCACGATCGCCGTCCGCTGCGCCTGCGCCATTGCCTGCTCCTCCACTACCGGTGAGTACGTCTTACGAGATCTCTACCAGGCAGCCCCGGTCGTGCATCTTGATGCGTTGATCGTGCAGACCTAGCATCATGATGTGCGTACCACGTTGACCCTGGACGACGACGTCGCGGCTGCCCTGGCGCAGCGACTGTCCCGTCGGGGCACGAAGCTCCGTCAGGAGGTCAACGACCTGCTGCGGGCCGGACTCGGGGCGATCGATGCCGCCCCTCCAGGTGGGGACGACTACCAGGCGCCGACCTGGGACTCCGGCCCACCGGCAGTGCCCGACCCGAGCACCTGGTCCGACATCCTGGACGACGAGGACGACCGTCGCGCCCTTCCGCCGTCGTGAACCTGGTCGACGTGAACCTGCTCGTGGAGGCGACCATGAGCCAGGCACCGCGTCACGACGCGGCCCGTGCGTGGTGGCAGGGCCAGTTGGTCGGCGCGGGACGGGTCGCACTCCCGTGGGTGTCGCTCACCGGTTTCGTCCGCGTCGTCGGTCAGGCGCGCATCTGGACGCGCCCCATGCCGGTCGGTCCCGCGCTGGCGGCCGTGCGGTCCTGGCTGTCCAGGCCCAACGTGTGGATCCCCGAGGCCGGACCGCGACACCTCGACCTGCTCGACCAGCTCCTGGGCGCCGACTCGTCTGTTCGCCTCGTGACCGACGCGCACCTCGCGGCCCTGGCCATGGAGCACGGGCTCACCGTGTGCAGCCGCGACGGCGACTTCGCCCGGTGGTCCGACCTCGGGGTCCGGCACCACGACCCGCTGCGCTGACCGGGCCCGTCCTGTCGTCCTGCGGGCCCGAGCACGGCAGCACGCGGTCGTGCGTACGATCGGCCGCACAACCGAACACACGACAGGGGAGCGCCTCGGCGCTGAGAGTGCGGGCAACCGCAGACCCTCGAACCTGAACCGGGTCATGCCGGCGTAGGGAGTCTGGAGCAGCACCGTGTCCGTGCAGGACCGCACCGTGAGCACCACCCGTTGGCGCACCGTCGACATCGTCACCACCGCCGTCCTCGGCGTGGCCTTCGGCGTCGTCTTCATCGTCTGGAACCTGCTGAACTCCGCGGTGGCCCTGGTGCCCCCGGTGAGCGGCATCATGAACGGCGTCTACCTGCTCCCGGGCGTGGTCGCCGGGTTGCTGGTCCGCAAGCCGGGGGCGGCCACGTTCGCCTCCACCCTGGCCGCCGCCGTGAGCCTGCTGGCCTCGCCCTACGGCGGGATCATCGTGGTCTACGGGCTGGTGCAGGGCCTGGGCGCCGAGCTGGGCTTCGCGCTCACCCGCTACCGCACCTTCGGCTGGGCCACCGCCGTGCTGGCCGGGGTCACCGCGGGCCTGTCCACCTCGGTGCTGGACATGACGATCTACTACCCCGAGGTGGGGTTCTGGTCGGTCAAGGTGCCCTACACCCTGCTCACCGTGGTCAGCAGCGTGCTGATCGCCGGGGTCCTCGGGCTGCTGCTGGTGCGAGCCCTGGCCCGCACCGGTGCGCTGAGCGCCTTCGCCGCCGGGCGCAGCCGCGTCTGAGCACGGCCCGGCGCACGGCGGCCGGCCGGCCCGGGTCCTGGCCCGCGGGCTGGCGGTGCGGCACGCCTCCCGGCTGGCCTGGGCGCTGACCGACGTCGACCTGCGGGTCGAGCCCGGTGAGCGCGTGCTGGTCACCGGGGCGTCGGGTGCCGGGAAGTCCACGTTGTTCGCCGCGCTCGCCGGGCTGCTGGACCCCGAGGCCGCCGAGGTCACCGGCGAGCTCACGGTGGACGGCGCACCCCCGCGCGCGGCCCGCGACCGGTTCGGGTTGCTCATGCAGGACCCCGACGCGCAGCTGGTCATGACCCGCGCCGGGGACGACGTCGCGTTCGGGCTGGAGAACGCCGGGCTCCCGCCGGCCGAGATCTGGCCGCGGGTCGACGCCGCGCTGGCCGCGGTCGGCTGGCGCCACGACCGGGACCGGGCCACCCAGGCGCTGTCGGGCGGGGAGAAGCAGCGGCTGGTGCTCGCCGGGGCGCTGGCCCGCCGTCCGGGCCTCCTGCTGCTCGACGAGCCGACCGCCCAGCTCGACCCGGACGGCGCCGTCGTCGTCCGGGAGGCGGTCGGGCGGGCCGTCGCCGACCGGGCGACGACGCTGCTGGTGGTCGACCACGACGCCGCCCCCTGGCTGCCGCTGGTGGACCGGGTGGTCGAGGTGCACGCCGGCGGGCTGGTCGAGCACGCGGCCGACTGGGCGCCGGCCCCCCGCGCCGCCGGCCTGTCGCTGCCCCCTCCCCCCGCCGTGACGGGGACCGGTGCGGACGGTGGGGTGCTGGTCGCCGAGCGTGCCGGGTTCACCTACCGGGGGACGACGACGCCCGCCCTGGCACCGGTCGACGTCGGCCTCCCCGCCGGGCGGGTCACCGCGGTCACCGGCCCGAACGGCACGGGCAAGTCCACCCTGGCGTTGCTGCTGGCCGGTCTGCGGGCACCCACCACGGGGGCGGTGCTGGCGTCGGCGGCGTTGGCCGTGCGCGGCGAGCGTCGTCCGCACCGCTGGCGGGCCGGGGACCTGGTGACCCGCATCGGCACCGTCTTCCAGCAGCCCGAGCACCAGTTCCTGACCGGCCGGCTGCGCGACGAGCTCGAGCTGGGCCCGTTGCGCAGCGGGTCGGGGTCGGCCACCGCGCGGGCCCGGGCGCAGGAGCTGCTCGAGCGGCTCGGTCTCGCCCCGTTCGCCGAGGTCAACCCCTACACGCTGTCGGGCGGGCAGCAACGCCGGCTGTCCGTGGCCACCGCCCTGGCCACCGCCCCGCACGTGCTGGTGCTCGACGAGCCCACCTTCGGGCAGGACGCCGCCACCTGGCGGGAGCTGGTCACCCTGCTGGCCGAGCAGCGGGCCGCCGGGTGCGCGGTGTGCACGGTGACCCACGACCGCGACCTGGTCGCCGTGCTGGCCGACGGCGAGGTGGCGCTGTGACGGCCTCGCTCGCCCTCGGCCCGGCCCCCGACGTCCCGCTCTCGCGGATCAACCCGTGCGCCCAGATCCTCGCGTCGGTGGCGGTCAGCCTGGTGCTGCTGGCCACCCTCGACGTCGTGACACCGGCCGTCGTGGTGACCACCGAGCTGTGCCTGCTGCCGGCCGCCGGGTTGACCCACCCCCGCACGCTGCTGCTGCGCACCTGGCCGCTGCTGCTGGGCGCCGGCACGCTGGCCGTGGTCAACGTGGTGCTGGGCGACGCCGGGGCGGTCGGCGCGCTGGGCATCGCGCTGCGGGTCGTCGGGCTGGCCCTGCCCGGTGTGCTGCTGGTGGCCTCGACCGACCCGGTGCGGCTGGCCGACGCCCTCACCGTGCACTGGCGCTTCCCGCCCCGGTTCGCCGTCGGCTCGCTGGCCGCCCTGCGCCTGGCGCCGCTGCTGGTCACCGAGTTCGAGACCGTGCGGCTGGCCCGGCGCACCCGGGGCGTGGAGGCCGGCCGCAACCCGGTGGCCCGCGCCCGGCTGCTGGCCGGGGTCGCCTTCACGCTGCTGGTCGGTGCGGTCCGCCGGGCCGGACGCCTGGCGACCGCCATGGACGCCCGGGGCTTCGACTCCGGCATCCCGCGCACCAACGCCCGCGGCTCGGTGCTGCACCCGCGCGACCACCTGTTCGTGGCCGGCGCGGTGCTGGTCGCGGCGGCGGCGGTGACCGCCAGCGTGCTGGCCGGCACCTGGGCCCCGCTCTTCGTCGGGGGGTGACCCTCAGGGCTTCTTCTGCGCGGTCTCGACCGCGACCAGCGCGAGCAGCAGCGACCAGCCCAGGGCGACCGCCAGCAGCAGGTCGGGCACCTCGCCCAGCAGCAGCCCGATGACCAGCGGCACGGTGCCGAGGACACCGAGGTCCACCCCCCGCACCAGCGTCACCGTCACGCTGGTGGGCACCGCCCCCATCGGCGAGGACAGCACCGGCCCCGACCAGTCCAGCTCGGGCCGGTAGCCCCCGCGCACGACGGCGCCGGCCCACGCCGGCGCGGTGGCCGCGCCCAGCGCGGCCCACTGCCAGCCCAGCCCGGCGACGCCGGCCGACACCGCGCAGACCACCACGAGCACGGCCAGCGGCAGCAGCGCGCGGGCCCGGACGACGTCCCGGGCGCCCAGCGGCAGCGCCCGGTCGGCGGCGGGCGCGGCGTGCGCGCTGCGCGACGGCTCGCCCAGGGCGACCGCGGCGGTGGACCAGCCGACGACGACGGCGATCGCCACCAGGGCCGGCACCCCGCCCAGGCCGTCGGTGCGGGCGGCCAGCACCGGCAACGCGGCGCCGATGGCCAGCTGGCCCCAGCGCCACGGCGAGCGGGCCAGCACCGCGAGGTCACCGGCCACGACCGCCTGCCAGGGCTGGCGCACCCAGGCCCAGCGGCGCGGGCGCCGGGGCGGGTGCACCGGCGTGCCCAGGGCGCGGCCCAGCTCCCGGGTGTCGAGCGACAAGGCCGACGCCGAGGCCACGAACACCGCAGCCCCCCGGTCGCGCAGGGCCCCGGCCCGCAGCCGGCCGGTCACCCGGTCGGCGGCCAGCAGCGCGGCCGCGGCGAGCAGGACCGGCACGCCGGCCAGCACGGGGAGGGGGACGTCGGGGCCGGCCGGCACCCAGGCCCAGCTGCCCAGGGTGCCGGCCACCGCCGGGACGATGACGGCCACGGTCGCCACGGCCCCGGCTGCGGGCGCCACCCAGCCGGTGAGCTCGCGGGTCTGCAGCACCACCAGCACCCCGACGGCGACCAGGGCCAGCAGCACCGCCGCCAGCACGCCGACCGCCACCTCGGGCACGGTGGGGGCGGCCGGTGCGGCGAGCACGACGGGGAGGGCCACCACCACGGCGGCGACCGCGGCGACCCCGCAGGTGCGCACCAGCTCCCCGCGCAGCAGGCCGCGCCGGTCGGCCGGCAGCGGCAGCCACCACGCCGCGGTGGCCGGGGTGGCGCTCACCGGGCCCAGCCGCGAGAGCAGCGCCACCACGGCGGCGGTGACCAGCAGCGCGGCGACCAGCGCGGTCAGCTCGCCGGGCAGGTGGGTGGCCGGGGCCGCGGGCCGGGCGGCGATGCGTTCGCGCAGCGCGGAGAAGGCGCCGCCGAACACCGCCACCACCACCCCGGCCGTGGTGAGCGCGCTGAGCAGGTCACCGCCCAGGGTCACCCAGCTGGTGTCGGCGCGGGCCGCCGTGGCGTGTCGGGTGGCCCGGCGGACGCCGGCACCGGTGAGCTCGCGGGTCGGGTCCGCGTTCATCCCTCGTGCAGCGCCGCGACGGCGGCCCGGGGCGACACGACCGTGCACTCGTCGTCGTCGACCACCAGCACGCGGCGGGCGACGGTGGACAGGAACTCGGCGTCGTGGCTGGCGAACACCACGGTCAGCCCGTCGGCCACGTCGGCGGCGATGCGCGCGGCCAGCCGGCGGCGCATCTGCGCGTCCAGCCGTCGCTCGGGCTCGTCGAGCACCATCAACCGCGCCGGGCGGACGAACGCCGCGGCCAGGGCCAGCCGGCGCCGCTGTCCCGAGGACAGGGCCGAGGGCAGCGCGTGCGCACGCTCGACGAGCCCGAACTCCTCGACCTCCTCGGCCACCACGTCGTCGGCGTCGGCGACCCCGTGCCCGCGGGCGGTGAGCAGCAGGTGCTCGGCGCCGGTGAGCGAAGGGAAGAAGGCGTCGTCGTCGAGCACGGTGACGACGTCCCGGCGGAAGGCGGCCTCGCGCTCGTCGACGTCGCGGCCGTCGAACCGCACCGTGCCGCCGATCGCCGGCAGCAGCCCGACGAGGGTCTGCAGCACCGTCGACTTGCCCGCCCCGTTGGGTCCGATGACCCCCAGCGCGGTGCCCGCCTGGACGCTCACCGTCACGGGGGCGCACACGGTTTCGCCGGCGTAGCCGACGGAGAGGTCGTGCGCCTCGAGCAGCCCGGTCGTCGCCATCGCCGGCAGCGTAGGACCTCCGGCTGTACGCCCTACCGGTCGGTGGGCTCGTCGCGCGCGGCCTCGACGAGCGGCTCGCCCGGCGGCGGCACCGGGGGCGCCCAGTCGACGGCGGCCAGCAGCTCGGCCAGCCGCTGCCCGCGGGCCGGGTGCACCTGGGTGACCCACGCGACCCGGCCGGCCAGGTGCCGGCGCAGGGCGTGCGGGTCACCGTCGAACGCGGCCAGGTCCCCGGCCGAGGGACCGCGTCGGGCGGCGTTGGTCAGCCGGGCCCGCAGCGCGTCGAGCTCGGCCCGGGGCAGCGACGTCCGGTCGTTCACGACGATGCCGGTCACGGTCTGCCGGGCACCCCGGCCGCGGATGCGGGTCTTGCTGCGCTGCACCGCGAAGCCCTCCTCGGCGACGACGGCCGCGACCCGGTCGCGCAGCCCCGCGGTGCCCCGGCGCCCGGAGAACGTGAGGTCGTCGGCGTAGCGGGTGTAGACCGCCCCGGCCGCCCCGGCCAGCCCGGCCAGCCGCCGGTCGAGCCGGTGGGCGGCGAGGTTGGCCAGCTGCGGCGAGGTGGGCGCCCCCTGCGGCAGGTGCGGGAGCGCGAGCGCGGCGCGCAGGTGGTCGCGGGCCGCGGGGGTGCCGCCGGCCGGCATGGTGGCCAGGTCGTCACGGGTGGCCCGGGTGGTGCACAGGCCGGTGAGCAGCGCGGCGACGGGCTCGGGGTAGCCGGCGCTGCGCAGCGTGGCGAAGACCCGGCCGGAGCGGACCGTCGCGAAGAACGCGGCCAGGTCCATCGTGAGGACCTGGTCGGCGCCCACGTGCTGCCGGGCGCCGGTCAGCGCCGAGCGGCCGGCCACGAAGCCGTGCGCCGCCGGGTGCGGAGGCACGGGGGCGAGCACCGCGTCCAGCAGCACCCGCTGCACCCGGCGCAGCCGCGGGGTGGGCACCTCGACCAGGCGGGGCACCCGGCCGGGCCGGGTCAGCCAGTGCCGGCGGTACAGCTGGAGGTGGCCCGAGGGCTCGGTGCGCTGGCGGTCGAGGGGGTCGGCGTACCAGCGCAGGTGGTCCAGGTCGGTGCTCAGCAGCTCGGCGACGTCGGCCAGGTCGTGCAGCGGGTGCACCGGCCAGCGGGTGCGCCCCATGCGGGTCGCGGTCGGCAGCCACGCACGCACCCGGGGCTCGGGGACGGCGGGGGGCACGTCCTCCTCGTCGTCGTACCCCGGCGCCTCGACGGGCAGCGCGTCCCGGGCGGCACGCAGGTAGCGGGCGAACTCGCCCGGGGAGTCACGGGGCGGCTCGCGCCAGGCGGCGAGCGCGGCGGCGACCAGGGCGGGCAGCCAGTCGGGCGCGGGGTCGAGCGCGCGGCGGCCCCGGGCGGTGAGGCCCTCGACCGTCCACGGCCCGTCGGCCAGGAAGGCGGTGGCCAGCGCGCGGGCGGTGCGCTGCTCGGGCGGCTGCTTCACGTGGAACACGGGGATGCGGTGGTGGGCGTCGACCCGTCTCGTCGTCCCTGCGTGGGCGTGCGCGGAGCGCGCCGACACGCCGGAGGCGTGGTGGTGGAGGCTGCGTGCCGTCCCCGGGGCATCCCCGGAGCTGCCGTGCCGACGTGCGGAGCGGCACCCTCGACCGCCCACCACCGCATGCCGCTCACCCTCCCAGAAACCCCTTCCGGAGCGCTACGGTGCCGGACGTGGCCCGTTCCGTCGTCCTGCTGCGCGGCATCAACGTGGGCCGAGCCAAGCGCATCGCCATGGGCCCGCTGCGCGAGGCGCTCACCGAGCGCGGGCACCGCGGGGTGGCCACCCACCTGCAGAGCGGCAACGTGCTGCTCGACACCGACCTGGACGACGCCGCGCTGGCCGCCGACGTGCACGCCTGCGTCCGCGAGCGGTTCGGGCACGAGGTCGACGTCGTCGTCCGCTCCGCCGCCGAGCTGGCCGCCGTCGTCGCCGCCGGCCCGGTGGCTCTGCCGCCGGGCGTCGAGCTCGACCCGAAGCGCTACCTGGTCACCTTCCTCCCCGCGGTGCCCGACCCCACCGCGGTGGCCGCCGTCCCGGAGCCGGGCCCGGACGACGGGGCCTGGGCCCTGGTCGGTCGCGACCTGCACCTCTGGCTCCCCGACGGGGTGCTCGACACCCCGGTCGGGGGCTGGCGGTGGGACCGCCTGCTGGGGTCGCCCGGCACGGGCCGCAACTGGACGACGGTCGAGCGGGTCGCCGCGTTGGCCGGCGACCGGTGAGGGGGCCGGTGACAACGGGACCTTCCGCGTGCCGCAACCTCGTTCCCGTGGTCGACTGTCCGGGGTCCGGGCGCGCCCGTACCCGTCCCCGGCGACCCGGACGACGACCAGCACGACGACCAGGACGACGACCAGGAGTGCCCGCGTGAACCGCGAACCGGCGAGCCCCGTGTGGCCGTCGGCACCCCCGCCCGCCGCCGAGCAGGGACTCACCTGGTCCCTCGACCACGTCTCCCAGCTGCCGCGCGTGCGCGCCCAGCTCCGCCGCCACCTCGCCGAGGCAGGCGGAGCCGGGCGCTCGCCCCACGCCGACGAGCTCGACGACCAGGTGGTGCTGGCCTTCGACGAGATGGCCTCGAACGCGCTGCGCCACGGCGGTGGCGGGGTCGTCGCCCGGCTGGCCCCGCACCGGGACGCCTGGCTGGTCGAGGTCTGCGACGACGCCGGCGGCACACCGCCCACCCCGGCCGTCGACCGCGACCCCAGCCAGGGCGGCCTCGGCTTGCACCTCATCGCCGAGCTGGCGACCGCGCACGGCTGGCAGGCGAGCGGCCGCGCGAAGAGCGTCTGGGCGCTGCTGCCCCGGTGAGCGGGGTCGACGACGTCCTCGCCCGGGCCCGGTCAGGTGTGGTCCGGTTGGATCCCGCGGCGACCGCGGCGGCGATGGCGCGCGGGGCGCTGGTGGTCGACACCCGCACCGAGACCCAGCGGGCCGAGCAGGGCGAGCTGCCCGGTGCGCTGGTCATCGACCGCACGGTGCTCGAGTGGCGACTGGACCCCACCGGCAGCCACCGCATCCCGGAGGCCACCGGCTGGGACCTCGAGGTGGTCGTCGTGTGCCACCAGGGCTACAGCTCCTCCCTCGCCGCGGCCAGCCTGCGCGCGGTCGGGCTGCACCGGGCCACCGACCTGGCCGGCGGGTTCGCCGCCTGGCGGGACGCCGGCTTCCCGGTCGGTCGCGGGCCCGCCGACGTGCGTCGCTAGCGTCGCGGCACGGCCGCCGGGGGGACGACGGTGCTGCGCGGCACCTGGGCCGACCAACCGGAGCCGGGGTCAGCCAGCGGCAGCCTCGGTGGCCGAGATCGCCAGTCCGGCCGCCAGCAAGGCCCGGTCGGCGCTCACCAGCGGGACGTCGAGAGCCTGGGCCGCGCCGGCCCAGCTCGCGTCGTAGAAGGTCAACCGGTGCTGCTCCCCCAGTGCCGCCGCCGCTGTGTGCCACGACGGAGCCGGGTGGGCGAACGGCCCGCACAGGCGGTGCAGGAGGTCGAGCTGGTCAGCGACGACCGTTGCCGGACGCCGGAGCGGGCGGAGCAGCACGTTGCCCAGCTCGTAGGCCACGAGGTCGAGCAGCAGCACCTGCCGCCGTCCGGCCCTGTGGTCGGCGAGCAGCGCGCGAGCGGCCTCGACCTCGGACTCGCCCTCGTCGTGGAACCACTTGAGCACGACGGACGTGTCGACGAGCAGGGTCACCGGTCGCGCTCGGCGCGCACCACGTCGCCGGACTCGAACGCGCCCGCAGACCGCATGGCCGCCCGAGCGCGGTCGAGCAGCGCGTCGAGCTCAGCGGGGTCCTGCTGCTCGAGCTCCCGGCGGGCCGCGGTGGCCAGGAGCGCACTGCGGCTGCTGCCCCGGCGGGCGGCCTCGCGATCGAGGTCGAGCAGCAGCTGCTCGGGCAGGCTCACCATCACCTTCGGCATGCCGGAAGGATATACCCGGGTATGTCTCCGTGGTCCTCCGGCGAGCAGTCCCCGCCGCACCGCACCGCACCGCACCGCACCGCACCGCCGAATTGATCACGGACTCCCGGACGCCCCGGGGCGGCGTGTCGCGCACACAGGTCCGTGATCAACTGCGGGGGCGGGGCGGGGGTGGGGGT
>NZ_JBAPLU010000021.1:0-84442 GCF_037083825.1 Klenkia sesuvii | reverse complement strand
GGGGTCATGGGCCGGCAGCAACGAAGCCACCAACGCCCACTCGGCGTCGGTCAGCGACGAGGAGTAAGCCGGCTTGCAGGTACACACGCACATGCCACCGGCACCATCACTACCGCAGGACCTGACCGGTGGCGCCACGCCGAGCCCATCACAACACCAGTCGCGCCCTCACTGAACGCGCTGGATCAATTACCCGACACTCTCTGAGACGGCCGGGCTCGGTACGCAGAGGGGCGCCGCACCCGTCAGGTGCGGCGCCCCTCGGTCGTCCGGGTGCGGTAGGTGCGGTCAGTGGTGGTCCGAGGCCTGCTTGGCGCGCTCGAAGGAGGCGTTGATCTCGGCCTCGGCCTCGGCCAGGCCGACCCAGTTGGCGCCCTCGACGCTCTTGCCGGGCTCGAGGTCCTTGTAGGTCTCGAAGAAGTGCTGGATCTCCAGCCGGTCGAACTCGGACACGTCGGTGATGTCCTTGAGGTGGGCCATGCGCGGGTCGGTGGCCGGCACGGTCAGCACCTTGTCGTCACCGCCGGCCTCGTCGGTCATGCGGAACATGCCGATGGCCCGGCAGGTGATGAGGCACCCGGGGAACGTCGGCTCCTCCAAGAGGACGAGCGCGTCCAGCGGGTCACCGTCCTGACCCAGGGTCGCCTCGATGTACCCGTAGTCCGCCGGGTACCGCGTCGAGGTGAACAACATCCGGTCCAGCCGGATGCGTCCAGTGGCGTGGTCCAGCTCGTACTTGTTCCGCTGGCCCTTGGGGATCTCTACCGTCACGTCGAACTGCACCGACGTAGTGTGGCCCACGCCCGGCGCCCGTGGTGTGCCGAGGGTCCGGCATCTGCCTCGGGAGGGGTCATCGGCACCGCCCCGACCGTCACCGTGCGCCCGCGCCGCCGGTGGCCCGGGCGCCTGTGGCAGCTGCTCGTGGCCCTGTGCGTGGTGGCCGCGCTCGGCGCCGGCGCCGTCCTGCTGGCCACGCGGGACGACGCGACCGACGACGCCCCCGACGACGCCGTGGCCGCGGTGCCCGAGGACGCCGTCGCCGTCCCCGACGCCGTGCTGCCCGAGCTGGCCGCCCCCGACCCGGTGCTGGCCGCGCTGGCCGGCAGCGCACCCATCCCCGACGCGGCGACCCTGCAGGCCCGGTTGGCCCCGCTGCTGACCGTGCCGGCGCTGGGCAGCGGGCTGTCGGCCGAGGTCGTCGACGTCGCCACCGGCGCCGTCCTGCTCGACACCGACGCCGCCGACCCGGGCACCCCCGCCTCGACCACCAAGCTGCTGACCGGGCTGGCCGCGCTCACCGTGCTCGGCCCCGGCGCGACGATCCCGACCACCGTCGTCGCCGGCACCGACCCCGGCCAGGTGGTCCTCGTGGGTGGCGGGGACCCCACCCTGTCGACCACCTCGCCGTCGCAGAGCTACCCCGGTGCCCCCACCGTCGCCGACCTCGCCGCCCAGGTGCAGGCCGCCCTCGCCGGCACGCCCGTGACCTCCGTCGTCGTGGACGGCGCGCTGTTCACCGGCCCGCTGACCGCCCCCGGCTGGGGCAGCGGTGACGCGCCCTCCACCTACGCCGCCCCGGTGACGGCCGCCGCGGTCGACGGCGCCCGCGTGGCCCCGGGGCTCAGCCAGCGCAGCGGACAGCCCGGCACCGACGCCGGCCGGGCACTGGCGACCGCGCTGGGCGCGCCGGGTGCGCCGGTCTCCCTCGGGACGGCGCCCGCCGGGGCCCGCGTGCTGGGCACGGTGCAGTCCGCCCCGGTCGAGCGGCTGGTCGAGCAGGCCCTCACGGCGTCGGACAACCTGCTCGCCGAGGTGCTCGCCCGGCACGTCGCGCTGGCCACCGGCCAGGAGGCCAGCTTCGCCGGTGCGGCCGCCGCGGTCACCGCCGCGGTGACCGCCGCCGGGTTCACCACGACCGGGCTCAGCCTCTCCGACGGCAGCGGCCTGTCCACCGCCGACCGGATCCCCGCGCGGTTGCTGGTCGACGTCCTGGAGGCCGCCGCGGACGACTCGCTGCCGGTCGCCGGCGCCCTGCTGTCGGGGTTGCCCGTCGCGGGGTACACCGGCACGCTGGCCGACCGCGGCGACGCCGACCCCGCGACCGCGCCCGGGGCCGTGCGGGCCAAGACCGGCACGCTCTCGACCACCAGCGCGCTGGCCGGCCTCGTCGTCACCGTCGACGGCCGGCTGCTGGCCTTCGCCCTGCTCGCCGACGGGACGCCGGGTGACGTCGCCGCCGCCGAGGCCGCCCTCGACGCCGTCGCCGAGTCGATGGCCTCCTGCGGCTGCTGACGATTCCTGCTCGGTCGTGAGGAGCGGGGCCCGGAGGGTCCCGCGACCGAACGACGGACGCGCTCGTCGCAGCAGGGGACGGCGCCTGGCCGCGGTGCGATCCGGAGGATCGCGATGGACGCCGGGCCCCACTCCTCACGACCGTGCACGGTGGTGCAGCCCCGCGGTTACCTTCGTCCCCATGGCTAGCTCGTTGGTGGACTGGGACCTCGCCGGACGCACCGCCCGCCGGCTGTCCCGCCCGGGGCCGGCCACCACCCGCGCCGACGCGGCCGCCGTCGTCCGCGAGCTGCAGGAGTGCGCGGCCACCGCGGTCGCCCACGTGGAGGGCCTCACCGGCCTCGCGCCCGCCGCGGGCGCCCCCACCCCCGTCACCGCCGTGGTGGACCGGCCGGGTTGGGTCGAGGCCAACACCGCCGGCATGGCCGCCCTCCTGGACCCGCTCACCGACGCCCTGCAGGAGAGGTCCGCCAGCGCGCCCGGCGCGCTGGCCCGGGCGGTCGGCGGCCGGGTGACCGGGGTCCAGGCCGGCGCGGTGCTGTCGTTCGTGTCCACCAAGGTGCTCGGCCAGTACGAGGTGTTCGGCAGCGGTGGCCGCTTGCTGCTGGTGGCCCCCAACATCGTGGAGGCCGAGCAGAAGCTGGGCGTCGACCCGCACGACTTCCGGCTGTGGGTGTGCCTGCACGAGGTCACCCACCAGCTGCAGTTCACCGCGTTCCCGTGGCTGCACACCTACCTGGAGAAGCAGGTCCAGGAGTTCGTGCGGGCCAGCGACCTCGACCCGGCCGTGCTGCGCGAGCGGCTGCGCGACGTCGTGCGCAGCCTCTCCGACGCCGTCCGCGGCGCACCGGTCGAGGGGAACGCCCCCGGCGGGCTGATGGCCCTCGTCGCCGACCCCGCCCAGCAGGCCGTGCTCGACCGGGTCACCGCGGTGATGAGCCTGGTCGAGGGGCACGCCGAGTTCGTCATGGACGGCGTCGGCCCCGACGTCGTGCCCAGCGTGCGCACCCTGCGCCGGCGGTTCGGCCAGCGACGCAAGGGCGTCGGCCCGGTGGACCGCGTGCTGCGCCGCCTGCTGGGGCTGGAGCAGAAGATGCAGCAGTACGCCGACGGCCGGCACTTCGTCGCCGGGGTCGTCGACCGGGTCGGCATGGCGGGGTTCAACACCGTCTGGACGTCCCCGGGCACCCTCCCGCGCAAGGAGGAGCTCACCGACCCCCAGCGGTGGGTCGACCGGGTCCTCACCCCCTACTGAGCCGTGGGACCCGACCCGGCGGTCGCCGCCGTCCGCGCCGCCGTCCGCCCCGGGCTGGGCGCCGGACCGGTCCTGGTGGCCTGCTCCGGGGGAGCCGACTCCCTCGCGCTGGCCGCCGCCGTCGCCTTCGAGGCGCCCCGGGCCGGGGTGCCCGCCGGTGCGGTCACCGTCGACCACGGCCTGCAGGCCGGGTCGGCCGACCGGGCCGCGGCGACGGCGGGGCTGCTGCGCGCGCTGGGGCTGGACCCGGTGCTCGTGCGCCGCGTCGAGGTCGGGACGGCGGGCGGCCCCGAGGCGGCGGCCCGCGACGCCCGGTACGCGGCCCTCGACGAGGTCGCCGCCGCGCACGGCGCCCGCATCGCGCTGGCGCACACCCGCGACGACCAGGCCGAGACGGTGCTGCTGGGGCTGGGCCGGGGGAGCGGGCCCCGCTCGCTGGCGGGCATGGCCCCGGTGCGCGGCCACCTCTGGCGCCCGCTGCTGGACCTGCCGCGGACGACGACCCGGGCGGCCTGCGCGGCGCAGGACCTGCCGGTCTGGGACGACCCGCACAACACCGACCCGGCCTACACCCGCGTGCGGGTGCGCACCGAGGTGCTGCCCCTGCTGGCGGACGTGCTCGGCGGCGGGGTGGACGCGGCGCTGGCCCGCACCGCGGCCATGCTGCGCGAGGACACCGAGGCCCTCGACGCCCTCGCCGCCGCGGTGCCCGACCCGGCCGACTGCGCGGCGACGGCCGAGCTCCCGGCCGCGCTGCGCCGGCGGGTGCTGCGGCGGTGGCTGCTCGACCACGGCGTCCCCGACCTGGCCGCGGTGCACCTGCAGGCCGTGGACGCCCTGGTGGTGCGGTGGCGCGGGCAGGGCCGGGTCGACCTCCCCGGCGGTGCCGGCGTCGTCCGGGCGTCTGGCAGGCTTGCGCTGCAAGGCCACCGCACACCTCCCGGCGCCCTCCCCGGCGCCCCCCTCAGCGAGGAGCCCCACCCGTGAGCGACACACCCAGCGGCCCCCTGGGACCCGACCACGGCTACGGCCCCGACATCGACCACGTGCTGCTGTCCGAGGCCCAGATCGCCGACAAGATCCGCGAGCTGGCCGACCGCATCGCCGTCGACTACGCGGGCCGGGAGGTGCTGCTCGTCGGCGTCCTCAAGGGCGCGGTGCTGTTCATGAGCGACTTCGCCCGGGCGCTCCAGCTCCCCACCCAGATGGAGTTCATGGCGGTGTCCTCCTACGGGTCGGCCACCAGCTCCTCGGGCATCGTCCGCATCCTGAAGGACCTCGACCGCGACATCACCGGCAAGCACGTGCTGGTGCTCGAGGACATCATCGACTCCGGGCTCACGCTGTCCTGGCTGCTGAAGAACCTGGGCTCGCGCGGGCCGGCCTCGCTCGAGGTGTGCACGCTGCTGCGCAAGCCCGACGCGGTGAAGGTCGACGTCCCGGTGGAGTACGTCGGGTTCGACATCCCCAACGAGTTCGTCGTCGGGTACGGCCTGGACTACGCCGAGCGCTACCGCGACCTGCCCTACATCGCCACCCTCAAGCCCGAGGTCTACCAGTAGCAGCAGGCCGGTTCCTGCAGCTCACCAATGCAGGGGGCGTCCAGTCGTCGAGCGGCGGACGCACAGGTGCTGCGGTGTACCGTCGATCCGACGACGTCGCCCCTCGCGACGCAGGAGACCTCGGGTCGCACGGCGTCCCCGGACGAGCAGGAGGGTCGACGGGCACCGGCGGGTCACCCCGCCCGCCCGGCTTCGGTATGGAACGCAAGAAGATCTTCCGGTCCGTCTGGTTCTGGGTCGTCCTCGTGGTGCTGGTCGTCGCGGTCGGCGTGCAGTCCTTCAGCGGGGGCAGCGAGTACAAGGAGGTCCCCACCTCCACGGCACTGGCCCAGTTCGCCGCCGACAACGTCGACCGGGTCACCATCAACGACCGCGAGCAGACCCTCGACATCGACCTGCGCAGCGCGGTCGACGGCGAGCGCAAGATCACGGCGTTCTACCCGACCGGTGCCGACACCGCGATCTACGACCTGGTCAGCGGCGCCGACGCGAGCGCCGACGGCAGCAGCGACAGCGCGGTCGACTTCGACACCAACGTCACCCAGGACAACGTCCTGACGTCGATCCTGATCAGCTTCCTGCCCTTCCTCATCATCCTGGGCCTGCTGTTCTGGCTGTTCAGCTCGATGCAGGGCGGCGGCCGCGGCGTCATGGCCTTCGGGAAGTCGAAGGCCAAGGCGGTCAGCAAGGACACCCCGAAGACCACCTTCTCCGACGTCGCCGGGGCCGACGAGGCCATCGAGGAACTGCACGAGATCAAGGACTTCCTGCAGAACCCGGTCAAGTACCAGGCCATCGGCGCCAAGATCCCCAAGGGCGTGCTGCTGTTCGGCCCGCCCGGCACCGGCAAGACCCTGCTGGCCCGCGCCGTCGCCGGTGAGGCCGGCGTGCCGTTCTACTCGATCTCCGGCTCGGACTTCGTCGAGATGTTCGTCGGCGTCGGTGCCAGCCGGGTGCGCGACCTGTTCGAGCAGGCGAAGACCAACGCGCCCGCGATCATCTTCATCGACGAGATCGACGCCGTCGGCCGGCACCGCGGCGCCGGCATGGGCGGCGGGCACGACGAGCGCGAGCAGACCCTCAACCAGATGCTGGTCGAGATGGACGGCTTCGACGTCAAGGGCGGGGTGATCATGATCGCCGCCACCAACCGGCCCGACATCCTCGACCCCGCGTTGCTGCGCCCGGGCCGGTTCGACCGGCAGATCGCCGTCGACCGCCCCGACCTGCAGGGCCGCGTCGCCGTCCTCAAGGTGCACGCCACCGGCAAGCCGCTGGCCGACGACGTCGACCTGGCGACCTTGGCCCGCCGCACCCCCGGCTTCACCGGCGCGGACCTGGCCAACGTGCTCAACGAGGCCGCGCTGCTCACCGCGCGCCACGGCGGCACCGTCATCACCGACTCCTCGCTGGAGGAGGCGATCGACCGCGTCCTCGCCGGCCCCGAGCGCAAGACCCGGGCGATGAGCGAGAAGGAGAAGAAGGTCACCGCCTACCACGAGGGCGGGCACGCCCTGGTGGCGCACGCGCTGCCCAACCTGGACCCGGTGCACAAGGTGACGATCCTGCCGCGCGGGCGGTCGCTGGGGCACACGCTCGTGCTGCCGACCGAGGACAAGTACACCCAGACCCGCTCGGAGATGATCGACACCCTGGCCTACGCCCTGGGTGGTCGTGCGGCCGAGGAGCTGGTCTTCCACGAGCCCACCACGGGCGCGGGCAACGACATCGAGAAGGCCACGAGCATGGCCAAGGCGATGGTCACCGAGTACGGCATGAGCGCCAAACTCGGCGCGGTGAAGTACGGCAGCTCCGACGCCGAGCCGTTCATGGGCCGGGACATGGGCTCGCGGCCGGGCTACTCCGAGGCGGTGGCCGCCGACATCGACGGCGAGGTGCGTGCGCTCATCGAGGCCGCGCACGACGAGGCCTGGGAGATCCTGGTGGAGCACCGCGACGTGCTCGACCAGCTGGTGCTCGAGCTCATCGAGAAGGAGACGTTGTCCAAGGAGGACATGGCGCGCATCTGCGCCGGCGTCGTCAAGCGGCCCTCGCTGTCTCCCTACAACGGTTTCGGCAAGCGCACGCCCAGCGACCAGCCGCCGGTGCTGACCCCGGCCGAGCGCGCCCGGGGTGGCGCGCTGCCGGCCGGTGTCGACCTGGAGAAGCCGCTCCCGGTGGGCGACGCCGGCGCCCCGCAGCCCCGGTGATCGACCACACCGTGGACCCGCGGCCGGTGCCGCACGACGAGGACGGCGTGGACCACGCACGTGCCGAGGCGGCGGTCAGGGAACTGCTCATCGCGGTGGGGGAGGACCCCGACCGTCCCGGTCTGCGCGAGACGCCGGCCCGGGTGGCGCGGGCCTACGCCGAGACCTTCGCCGGGCTCCGGCAGGACCCGTCGACGATCCTGTCGACCACGTTCGACGAGGACCACGACGAGCTGGTGCTGGTGCGCGACATCGCCATGTACTCCACCTGCGAGCACCACCTCGTGCCCTTCCACGGGGTCGCGCACATCGGCTACATCCCGGGTGCCGACGGCCGGGTGACCGGGCTGAGCAAGCTGGCCCGACTCGTCGAGGTGTACGCCCGGCGCCCGCAGGTGCAGGAGCGCATGACCACCCAGATCGCCGACGCGATGGTCGCCTCGCTGCACCCGCGCGGGGTCATCGTCGTGGTGGAGGCCGAGCACCTGTGCATGGCGATGCGCGGTGTGCGCAAGGCCGGCGCCCGGACGACGACCTCGGCCGTGCGCGGCATCTTCAAGATGAACGCGACCACCCGAGCCGAGGCGCTGAGCCTGGTCCTGGGCCGGTGACCAGCACCGGGCGCTGTCTGGTGATGGGCGTCCTCAACGTGACGCCCGACTCGTTCTCCGACGGCGGCTGCTACGCCGACACCGCCTCGGCCGTCGCCCACGGCCTGGCCATGCACGCCGCCGGGGCCGACTGGGTCGACGTCGGCGGGGAGTCCACCCGTCCCGGCGCCGACCGGGTCGCGGCCGCCGAGGAGGGGGCCCGCGTGCTGCCGGTCATCGCCGAGCTGGCCGCGGCCGGGGTGGCTGTCTCGATCGACACCACCCGGGCCGAGGTGGCGGCCGCCGCGCTGGACGCCGGGGCCACGCTCGTGAACGACGTCAGCGGTGGTCTGGCCGACGCCGGCATGGCGCCGCTGGTGGCCGACCGGGGGGTGCCGTGGGTGCTCATGCACTGGCGCGGCCACAGCCGCGAGATGTACGCCGCGGCCCGCTACGGGGACGTGGTCACCGAGGTGTGCGCCGAGCTGACCGCCCGGGTGGAGGACGTCGTCGCCTCCGGTGTGGACCCCGCGCAGCTCGTGCTGGACCCGGGCCTGGGCTTCGCGAAGAACGCCGAGCACAACTGGGCGCTGCTGGCCGGGCTCGACCGGCTGGTGGCCCTCGGGCTGCCGCTGCTGGTGGGCGCCTCCCGCAAGACCTTCCTGGGTCGCCTGCTGGCCGGCCCGGACGGCGACCCGCGCCCCGCCGTCGAGCGCGACGCAGCCACCCTGGCCACCACGGTGCTGGCCGCCGAGGCCGGCGCCTGGGGCGTGCGGGTGCACGACGCCGCGGCGTCGGTGGACGCCGTCGCTACCGTGGCCGCCGTGCAGGCCGCCCGTGCCAGGAGGACCCGTGACTGACCGGATCGCCGTCCGCGGCATCACCGCGCACGCCCACCACGGCGTGTACGCGTTCGAGCGCGAGCAGGGCCAGACGTTCCGCGTCGACGCGGTCCTCGATGTCGACACCGCCCCCGCCGCAGCCACCGACGACCTGGCGCTGACGGTGAACTACGCCGAGCTCGCCCAGGGCCTGCACGCGGTGCTCACCGGCGAGCCGGTCGACCTGCTCGAGACCCTCGCCCAGCGGCTGGCCGACACCTGCCTGGCCGACCCGCTCGTGCAGGCCGTGCAGATCACCGTGCACAAGCCCGAGGCCGACCTCGGCGTCCCGTTCGACGACGTCACGGTGCAGATCACGCGGAGCCGGGGGTGACCCGGGCGGTCCTGTCGCTGGGCGGCAACCTGGGGGACCGGGCCGGCACCCTGCGCACGGCGCTGCGGGCGCTGACCTCCGAGGGCCTGGTGGCCCGCTCGGTGCTCTACGAGACCCCACCCTGGGGCCCGGTCGAGCAGCCGACCTTCCTCAACGCGGTCGCCGTCGTGCGCGGCGACCGCGACGCGGCCGGCTGGCTGGCCCTGGCGCACGAGCTCGAGGACGCCGCCGGCCGCACCCGCGAGGTGCGGTGGGGTGCCCGCACGCTCGACGTCGACGTGGTCACCGTGACCGCCGACGACGGCACCCCCGTGCGGTGCGACGACGCCGACCTCACGCTGCCCCACCCGCACGCCCACGAGCGGGCCTTCGTCCTGGTGCCCTGGCTCGCACTCGACCCCGCCGCCGAGCTGCCCGGCCACGGGCCGGTGCGCGACCTGCTCGCCGCGCTGCCCGCCGAGGACGTCGAGGGTGTGCGCAGGTGGGAGCAGCTGGCGTGAGGCCGGTGCCCCGCCGCGACCTCGCCGTGCTGGCCCTCGGGCTCGGCGTGGCCGGCTGGCTGCTCGTGCGAACGCTGTACGGGAGCCTGCCGGTCTTCCACTGGTGGCAACCGCTGCCCCTGCTGCTGCTGGCCGCGGCCGAGGCGCTGGGCGCCCGGTCGCTTCGGGCCCGGCTCGGCGCCGACCGCGAGCGGCGCCGCGCGGCCCGCTCCGGGGAGGCGGCCGTGCTGGTCCCCGGGCAGCGGGCCGACGAACCGGTCGAGCCGATGCTGGTGGCCCGGTTGGCGGTGCTGGCCCAGGCCTCGGCGTGGGCCGGGGCCGGGTTCGCCGGGCTGTGGGGCGGGGCCCTGGTCTTCACCGCCACCCAGGTCGGCCGGCTGGCCGCGGCCCCCGGGGACGCCGTCGCGGCAGCGCTGGGCGTGGCCTGCTCCCTGGCCCTCGTGGCGGCCGCCCTCCTCCTGGAGAGCGCCTGCCGCACCCCCGAGGACGGCTAGGTACAGCTAGTCGACGGTCTCTGGGTCGGTGCCGGCGACGCTGCGGCGCAGGGCCGCGTGCACCGAGGCGGGGGTCAGGACGCCGACCAGCTTGTCGCCGTCCATCACCCCGACCCACCCGGCGTCGACCTGCAGCAGCGTGGCGTAGGCCTCGCGCAGCGACGAACCGAGCGGCACCCAGGCGTCCATCGGGCGCCACACGTCGCCCACCACCCGTGCCCCGCCGGCCGCGGCCTCCGCAGCGTGCTCGGCCGACACCCAGCCCAGCGGCAAGCCGGTGCCCTGGTGCCGCCCGGTGCCGGCCCCGCCGGTCACCCCGGGCGCGTCGACGACCACCGCCCAGCTCGCCCCCGACCGCGCGATGACTGCGCGGGCAGTGCCCAGGCCGTCGTCCAGGGCCACCGTCGGCGGCTGCTCCAGGTCGGCCACGTCGATGTCGGTCACCGCCAGCCGCTTGAGCCCGCGGTCGGCGCCCACGAAGTCGGCCACGAAGTCGTTCGCCGGGTCACCGAGCAGGTCGGCGGGGGTGGCGAACTGCTGGACGTGCCCGCCCTCGCTCATCACGGCGATGCGGTCGCCCAGGCGGACCGCCTCCTCGATGTCGTGGGTGACGAACACGATCGTCTTGCGCACCGTCTCCTGCAGCCGCAGGAACTCGTCCTGCAGGCGCCCGCGCACCACGGGGTCCACGGCGGAGAAGGGCTCGTCCATGAGCAGCACCGGGGGGTCGGCGGCCAGCGCCCGGGCCACCCCGGCGCGCTGCCGCTGACCGCCGGAGAGCTGGTGGGGGTACCGGTCGCCGTAGGCGGCCGGGTCCAGCCCCACCAGGTCCAGCAGCTCGTCGACCCGCGCGGCCGTGCGCTGGGCGTCCCAGCGCAGCAACCGGGGGACGGTGCCCACGTTCGTGCGGATCGACTGGTGCGGGAACAGGCCCACGTTCTGGATGACGTAGCCGATGCGGCGGCGCAGCTTCTGCGGCTTGAGCCGGGTCACGTCGTCGTCACCGATCACGATGCGGCCGGTGCTCGGCTCGATGATCCGGTTGATCATCTTCATCGTGGTCGTCTTCCCGCAGCCCGACGGGCCGACCAGCACGGTGAGCTCACCGGCGGCGAAGGTCAGGTCGAGCTCGGCCACCCCCACGGTGCCGTCGGGGTAGACCTTGCTGACCCCTTCGAGCCGGATCGGCTCGGCGGCAGTAGCTTGCACCGGGTGGACTCCTCCTGGTCGGCGGTAGTGGGCGGCCGGTCGCGGTGAACGCGGCACCCAACCCGTGGATCGACCCGTCGTACGTGGTCGACAACTGGGACACCATCCTGTCCTACACGACCCAGCACGTCAGGTTGACGGTGCTCGCGGTGGTCATCGGCTCGCTGCTGGCGCTGCCGATGGCACTGGTCGCCCGGCGCAGCCGCTGGTTCTCGGGGCCGGTCCTGGGGCTGTCGACCCTGGTCTACACGATCCCGTCGCTGGCCATGTTCGCCTTCATCGCCCCGTTCACCGGGTTGTCGGAGACCACGGTGCTGGTCGGGCTGGTGCTGTACTCGCTGGTCGTGCTCGTGCGGAACTTCCTGGCCGGTCTGCAGTCGGTGCCCGCCGACGTCGTCGAGGCCGCCCGCGGCATGGGCTACGGCCGCGGCCGGCTGCTGCTGCGGGTCGAGCTGCCGCTGGCGCTGCCGTCGTTCGTGGCCGGCATCCGCATCGCGACCGTCTCCACGGTCGCGCTGGTCACCGTCGGCGTCATCGTGGGTCAGGGCGGGCTCGGCCAGCTGATCGTCGGCGGCTTCAACGCCAACTTCTACCGGGCGCCCATCGTCGCCGGCGCGGTCGGCTGCGTGGTGCTCGCCCTGCTGCTGGACGCCGTCGTCGCCCTGGTGGGGCGGCTGGCCACCCCCTGGACCCGGACGACGTCCCGCCGCCGCGCCGGCCGCCGGGCCGCCACCGCGGGGAGTGCGGCATGAACGTGTTCGGGGACGCCGTCCTGTTCCTCAACGACCCGTTCAACTGGACCCGGCCGGGCAACGGGATCCTCGTGCTGCTCGTGCAGCACCTGCAGATCTCCGGCGCGGCCGTCGCGCTGGCGCTGGTGGTGGCCCTGCCGCTGGGCATCTGGCTCGGCCACACCGGCCGCGGTGGGGCCTTCACCGTGGCCCTGTCCAACGTCGGGCGTGCGGTGCCCACGCTGGCGCTGCTGACCCTGTTCGCGGTCACCCCCATCGGGTTCGGGCCCGAGGCCACCACGCTGGCACTCGCGCTGTTCGCCGTGCCGCCGGTGCTCACCAACACCTACGTCGGGTTCCGCCAGGTCGACCGCGACGTCGTCGAGGCCGCCCGGGCCATGGGCATGACCGGGCGGCAGGTCACCTTCCGCGCCGAGCTGCCCCTGGCGGTCCCGCTGGTCATGACCGGCGTGCGGACGGCGGCCGTGCAGGTGGTCGCCACCGCCACGCTGGCCGCACTGGTGGCCGGCGGCGGGCTGGGCCGGATCATCAACCTGGGCTTCGGGCAGCAGGACTACGGGCAGGTCGTGGCCGGGGCGATCGTCGTGGCCGCGCTCGCGGTGCTCACCGAGGCCGTGTTCGTCGTGCTGTCCTGGGTGCTCACGCCCGGCCCGCGCACCCTGCCCGGCTTCCTCCGGCCGCGCCGCCGCCGCGCCGCCGCATAACGAACCGGCAACGTCGGCTGGCGGGCGGGCCGACCGAGGGGTTGCATAGCCGGTCGCGGGACACCTCCCGCCAGACACGCGTGGCCGACCTGCGGGGCGGCCCGGGACACAGAAGGCGGGACACCATGCGCTTGCGCACCCCCCTGCTCACGACGTTTGCGCTGGCCACCGTGCTGGCCACCGCGGCCTGCGGGGAGTCGGGCTCCTCCGGGACCGGCGGCTCGGCCGGCGGTGGCGAGGCCGCCTCCGGCGACGCCTGCGCCCCGGTCGCCGGCGACCAGCTGGTCGTACTCGAGGACGACCAGCAGCTGCAGAACGCCGACAACGTCGTCCCCGTCCTCAACGCCGGGTTCGCCAGCGCCAACCCGGCCGCGGTGCAGGCCCTCGACGCGGTCTCCGCGGTGCTGACCACCGAGGACCTGATCGAGCTGAACAACCAGGTCGACGTGCAGCGCCAGGACGCCGCCGAGGTCGCCCAGGCCTACGTCGACAGCAACTCCCTGGGCAGCGACGTCACCGGTGGCAGCGGATCGGTCGTGGTCGGCGCCGGCAACTTCAGCGAGTCCACGATCCTGGCCAACCTCTACGCCGACGCGCTGACCAACGCCGGCTTCCAGGCGACGGTGCAGACCACCGGCAACCGCGAGGTCTACCTCCCGGCGGTCGCGCAGGGCCAGCTGCAGGCCTTCCCCGAGTACCTGGCCACCTCGGCGAACTTCATCAGCGAGAACGTGCAGGGCTCGGGCACCCTGATCGCCACCGGTGACGTCGACGAGACCCTCGCCGCCGTCGAGCCGCTGGCCGCCCAGTTCGGCGTCACCTACGGCGAGCCGGCTGCGGCGCAGGACCAGAACGCCTTCGCCGTCACCACCGCCTTCGCCGACGCCCTGGGTGTCACCACCCTGTCGGAGCTGGCCGACGCCTGCGGCGACGGCTCGCTGACCCTCGGCGGCCCCACCGAGTGCCCGACCCGCCCGGCCTGCCAGCTGGGCCTGGAGGACACCTACGGCCTGTCCTTCGCCGGTTTCCAGGAGTACGACGCCGGCGGCCCGCTGACCAAGCAGGCCATCCTGAACGGCGACGTGTCGATGGGCCTGGTCTTCAGCTCCGACGGCTCCCTCGCCCAGCAGTAGCAGCACCGGCGCAGCCCCTCCCGACACCGTCGGGAGGGGCTGCGCCGTCAGTACCAGCCGTCGGCGGGGAGCTGCTCCCCGGCGGCCACCACCGGGTCCAGCCGGTTGCCCTCCTGCGGCAGGGGGCAGGACCAGCGCGGGTCGTAGGTGCAGCTGGGGTGGTAGGCGAAGTTGAGGTCCACCACCAGGTGCCCGTCGGCGGAGCCGAGGTCGGCGCCCTTGACGGTGTCGAGCACGTAGCGGCCGCCGCCGTAGGTGTCCTGCCCGGCCGAGCCGTCGCGCAGCGGCAGGAACACCCCGCCGCCGTAGCCGGCCAACCACCAGACGTCGAGCCGGCCCAGGTCGCCGAGGGTGACCCGGCCGATGCGGTCCAGCGGCACCACCCCGTCGTCGGCGGTGGGCAACCCCAGCCGCTGCGGCGGTGCGTCCTCCACCCGGGCGCGGAAGCGCAGGTCGGGGTCGTAGGGCGCGACGGGCAGCCCGGTGAACGAGGCGCGGGCGGCCGTCCCCAGCGGGGAGTCGGGGTGACCGGCGAACAGCTCGTCCCGGCCCCGCCGCCAGGCAGCCCACCCCTCCGCGGGGTCGTCGGCGGCCCGCACCGCGGCGTAGAGGTCGTGCACCCGACGGCGCCAGTCCAGCAACGAGATGGTCACCACCGCCACCCTGCCAGCGACCGACCAGGACGGCGCGACGGGTCGTCACGATCGGCAGATATCCTCCCGGCGTGACCGAAGTGCCAGGTGAGGTGCGTGACACGCCGCGTGCACGCACCCGGCAGCGCACGGCGACCACCTCGCCGGTGGTCCGCGTCACCGGTCTCGTGCTCGGGTTCGCCCTGGCCATCGCAGCGACCCTCGCCGTCTTCCTCACCGACGACGCGGTCTACCTGCGGTTGGCGGTGATCGCGGTCGCGTGGGCGTTCGTGATCGCCGCGTTCTCCGCCGGGCGCCGCAAGACCGACCAGGCCGTCGCCGAGGGCCGCGAGAGCGAGCTGCGCCAGGCCTACGAGCTGGAGCTGGAGCGCGAGGTGGCCGCCCGCCGCGAGTACGAGCTGAAGCTGGAGAACCAGCTGCGCCGGGAGACCCAGGAGGCCATGCGCGCTGAGCTGGACAAGCTGCGCGCCGACCTCGCGTCGCTGGCCGGGCTGCGCGACCAGCTCAGCGGTCTGGGTGAGCTGCGGGCCGACATGGGCCGGCTGCGCGCCGAGCTGACCGAGCAGCTGTCGGGCGAGATGCTGGTCGAGCGCATCGTCATGCGCACCCAGTCGATCCGGATGCCCGCCGAGCGGGTCGAGCTCGGCCCGGGGGCGCCGCGGGCCATCGACGGCACCCTGCACGACTGGACCGACGCCGACGCCGACGCCGACGCCGACGCCGACGACACCCGCGCCGACGTCGAGCCCGCAGTCCGCGAGGAGCCGCTGCCCCGGGTGCAGCCGTCGACGGCTGCTCGGCACACCGCCGAGCAGCCGCAGGTCGTCCTGCCGCCGGTGACCCCGCCCCCGGCCGCGCGGACGCCCCACCCCACCGCTCCGCCCTCGCCGCCGCCTCCGCCGCCGTCCGAACCGTCCAGGTCGTCCGCGCCGTCGTCCGCGCCGTCGTCCCCGCCGTCCGAGCCGGGCACCCCGCTGCCGACCGCGCTGTGGGAGATGCCGGCCCCCGCCGAGGAGGACCGGCCGCACCGGCGCCGCGCGCCCGAGGAGCCCCCGCCGCCCCCCGCCGAGCCGCTGCACGAGCCCGACGTCTTCGAGACCGCCGGGCACCAGCGGCTCACCGAGATCCTGGCCGAGTCCGGGGCGGCGGTGGGCGGTCGCCGTCGGCGCCGCTACCGCGACGACGACGAGGACGAGGGCGACGACGTCCTCGCCCGCGTCCTCGGGACGTGACGGGACGGCCCCGTCCCACAGGCCCGCGGCGTGCGCAGCGCGTCGTGGGGCGGGACGGGGCCCTCCCTCAGATGGGGCCCTGGGACAGCGCGCCGCCGTCGAGCACCATCGTCTGGCCGGTCACCCAGCCGGCGGCGTCGGAGAGCAGGTAGGCTGCGGCCTCGCCGATGTCCTCGGGCACCCCGAGCCGGCCGACCGGGTACTGCTTGGCCACCGCGTCCTCCCGGCCCTCGAACAGGGCCTCGGCGAACCGGGTCTTGACCACGGCCGGGGCGACGGCGTTCACCCGGATCCGCTGCGGGCCGAGCTCGACGGCCAGCTGGGTGGTCAGGTTGACCAGCGCGGCCTTGCTGACGCCGTAGGCGCCGATGCCCTGGCTGGACTTGATCCCGGCCACCGACGCGACGATGAGCACCGAGCCGCCGTGCTCGCCCAGCCAGGCCCGGTGCGCCTCCTGCACGAGCCCGAGGGTGCCGACGACGTTGGTGTCGAGGATCTTGCGGAACGCGTCGAGCGGCGTGTCCAGCATCGGGCCGTAGACCGGGTTGATGCCGACGTTGCCCACCAGGTGGTCGAGGCTGCCGAAGGTCTCGACGGCCGTGCGCACGGCCTCGGCCCGGTGCTCGGGGTCGGCGGCGTTGCCCGGCACGCCCACCGCGAGCTCGGCGCCGCCCAGGGACTCGACGGCCTCGGCCAGGGCGTCGGGCTTGCGGGCGGTGAGGACGACCCGGGCACCCCGGTCGACCAGCGAGCGGGCGATGGCCAGGCCGATGCCCCGGCTGCCGCCGGTGACCAGCGCGGTGCGGCCGGCGAAGGAGGTGGGGTCGGGGCGGGTGGACGGCGTCGCTGCCGTGGTCAGGTCGGTCACGCTCCGCACCGTAGCGACCCCTCCCCGGGGTGAGTGAGCCCACACCTCCCAGGCGTGGTCTGCGGCGCATGTGGGTAGCAGACTCGCCGACGGCACGACACCTGCGTGGCACCTCACGGGTCGCAGCGGGCGCACGGCCGCCGCAGCACCACCAGTTCATCAGCAGCACCAGTTCCACCCCGGGCCCTCGACGAGGAGGGTCCGTCGCCGCCGAGTGGTCCGGTACCCGTCAGGGACTGGAACGAGAGGTGCACCGCATGCCGCAGTTCCGCCGCGCCGTCCCCGCGACCGCCGCGCACCCGTCCCCCGACGCCCCCGCCCGACTCCGGGTCGGCGTGGTCGGGGCCGGCCGGGTAGGGGCCGTCCTGGGCGCCGCCCTCGCCGCCGCCGGCCACGAGGTGGTCGCCGCCGCCGGCCTGTCCACCGCCTCCCGCGACCGCGCGCAGCGCCTGCTGCCGGGCGTGCCGCTGCTGCCCACCGACGAGGTCGTGGCCGCTGCCGACCTCGTCGTCCTGGCCGTGCCCGACGATGCCCTGCCCGGCCTGGTGGCCGGTCTCGCCGAGACGGGGGTGTGGCGCCGCGGCCAGCTGGCCTTCCACACCTCGGGCGCGCACGGCCTCGCCGTCCTGGCCCCGGCCGCCGACGCCGGTGTGCTGGGCCTCGCGCTGCACCCCGCGATGACCTTCTCCGGCGGGCCCGAGGACGTCGACCGCCTGCCCGGGACCCCCTTCGGCGTGACCAGCCGCCCCGAGCACCGCGCGGTCGCCGAGACGGTCGTGCTCGAGATGGGCGGCGAACCGTTCTGGGTCGCCGAGGCCGACCGCGCGCTCTACCACGCCGCCCTGGTGACCGGCGCGAACCACCTGGTGACCCTGGTGGCCGAGGCAGCAGACCTGCTGCGAACCGCCGGTGTCGAGCACCCCGCCCGTGTGCTCGGCCCGCTGCTCACCGCCGCGCTGGAGAACGGGCTCCGCCGCGGCGACGCCGGGCTCACCGGTCCGGTCAGCCGCGGCGACGTGGGCACCGTCGCCGGCCACGTCGCCGCCCTGGCCGACCGGGCGCCGGACGCCGTGGCCGGCTACGTGGCCATGGCCCGGCGCACCACGGAGCGGGCCCGCGCCGCCGGCCGGCTCAAGCCGCACGAGGCCCAGCCGCTCACCGACCTGCTCGACGGGGTGGAGGTGCCGCGGTGACCGCGGTCGCCGAGTCCGTCGCCGAGCTGCGGGAGCTGGTCGACGCGCTGCCGGGGCCCGTGGTGCTGGTGCCCACGATGGGCGCGCTGCACGAGGGCCACCGCACGCTGGTCCGGCACGCGCGCACCCTGGGCGGCAGCGTCGTCGTCTCGGTGTTCGTCAACCCCACCCAGTTCGGCCCCGGCGAGGACTTCGACCGCTACCCCCGCACCTGGGACGCCGACCTCGCCGCCCTGGCCGAGGAGGGCGCCGACGTGGTGTTCCACCCCGGCGTGGACGAGGTCTACCCGGCCGGGGCAGCCGGGGTGACGGTGCACCCGGGGCCGCTGGGCGACGTGCTGGAGGGCGCCGTCCGGCCCGGGCACTTCGCCGGCGTGCTGACCGTGGTCGCGAAGCTGCTCGGCCTGGTGCGCCCCGACGTCGCGGTCCTCGGCGAGAAGGACTACCAGCAGCTGACCCTCATCCGTGCGATGGCCCGCGAGCTGGCGCTGGGCGTCGCCGTCGTCGGCGTCCCGACGGTCCGCGAGGAGGACGGCATGGCCCTGTCCTCCCGCAACCGCTACCTCGACCCGGCCCAGCGGACGGCGGCCGCCGCGATCTCCGCGGCACTGCGCGCCGGGGCCGCCGCCGGGCCGCAGGGCGCCGACGCCGTCCTCGCGGCGGCCGGTGCGGTGCTCGACGCCGAGCCGTCGCTGGTGCCCGACTACCTGGCCCTCACCGACCCCGACCTGGGCCCGGCGCCGACCGCCGGCCCGGCCCGCCTGCTGGTGGCCGCCCGCGCCGGCAGCACCCGACTGATCGACAACACCGCCGTCGAGCTGGGAGACCCCCGATGATGCGCACGATGCTCAAGTCCAAGATCCACCGGGCGACCGTCACCCAGGCCGACCTGCACTACGTCGGTTCGGTGACCGTCGACGAGGACCTGCTCGACGCCGCCGACCTGCTGCCCGGTGAGCAGGTCACGATCGTCGACGTCACCAACGGGGCCCGGCTGGAGACCTACACGATCCCCGGCGAGCGCGGTTCGGGCGTCCTCGGCATCAACGGGGCCGCGGCGCACCTGGTGCACCCCGGTGACCTGGTCATCCTCATCAGCTACGGCGTCATGGACGAGACCGAGGCGAAGTCCTACCTGCCCAAGGTCGTGCACGTCGACGCCGACAACCGCGTGGTCGAGCTGGGTGCCGACCCCGCCAGCCCGCCGCCGGGCGTGGCGGGCAACGACCTGGTGCGGGGGGATACGGTCCGGCGGTGACGCTGGCCGGCCCGCTGCTGGGCCCCCCTCTGCAGACCGCCCTGCCGCTGCGGCTGGCCGCCCCGGTCCCGGGGTGGGAGCTGACCGCCGACGTCTGCGTCGTGGGGTCCGGCGTGGCCGGTCTGTGCGTGGCGCTGCACGCCCGCGCCGCCGGCCTGTCGGTCGCCGTGGTGACCAAGGTCGAGGTGGACGACGGGTCGACCCGTTGGGCCCAGGGCGGCATCGCCGCGGTGCTGGCCGAGACCGACTCGCCGGCCGCGCACGCCGCCGACACCGAGACCGCCGGCGTGGGGCTGTGCGAGCCGACCGCGGTGCAGGCGCTGGTCACCGAGGGCCCCGACCGGCTGCGCGAGCTGATGAGCTGGGGGGCCGCCTTCGACCGCGACCCCGAGGGCCGGTTGCTGCTCACCCGCGAGGGCGGGCACCACGCCGACCGCATCGTGCACGCCGGCGGTGACGCAACGGGGGCCGAGGTGCAGCGGGCCCTGCACGCCGCGGTGACCGCCGACCCGGGCATCACCCTGGTGGAGCACGCGATGGTGCTCGACCTGCTCACCGACGCCGCCGGGCGGGCGGCGGGGGTCACCCTGCACGTGCTGGGGGAGGGAACGGCGGACGGCGTCGGCGCGGTGCGGGCCCGGGCCGTGGTGCTCGCCACCGGCGGCATGGGCCAGGTCTACGCGGCCACCACCAACCCCTCGGTGTCCACCGGCGACGGCGTGGCGCTGGGCCTGCGCGCCGGTGCGGTGGCCACCGACCTGGAGTTCGTGCAGTTCCACCCGACGGCCCTGTACCTGGGGCCGGGCTCGCGGGGTCAGCAGCCCCTGGTGTCGGAGGCCCTGCGCGGCGAGGGCGCGCTCCTGCGCGACGCGGCCGGCGAGCGGTTCATGGTGGGGGTCCACCCGCTGGCCGAGCTGGCCCCGCGCGACGTCGTCGCCAAGGCCATCACCCGGGTGCAGCTGCGCGACGGCACCGACCACGTGTTCCTCGACGCGCGGCACGTCGAGGGCCTGGCCGAGCGGTTCCCGACCATCGTGGCCCGCTGCCGCGAGGCCGGTGTCGACCCGGTCACCGATCTGGTGCCGGTCACCCCGGCCGCGCACTACGCCTCCGGCGGGCTGGTCACCGACCTCACCGGGCGCACCACCGTGCCCGGCCTCTACGCCTGCGGCGAGGTCGCCTGCACCGGGGTGCACGGGGCCAACCGGCTGGCGTCGAACTCGCTGCTGGAGGGCCTGGTCTTCGCCGGGCGGATCGGCGCCGCCCTGGCCGACGAGCTGCCCGACCCCCGCCCGGTGCCCCCGCAGGCCGCCCACCTCGACGGACTGCTCGACCCGGGCCTGCGCGACCGGCTGACCGCCACCATGTCCGCCCGCGTCGGCGCCCTGCGCACCGGCGGCGGGCTCGTGGTGGCCGCCGGCGAGCTGGCCGCCGTGGCCGGCTCGCTGGGCACCGCCGAGCCCGGGGTGGCCGGCTGGGAGGCCACCGACCTGCTCACCGTCGCCACCGCGCTCACGGCCGCAGCCGGGGCGCGCGAGGAGACCCGGGGCTGCCACTGGCGCGAGGACCACCCCGAGGCCGACGACTCCTGGCGGGTGCACCTCGACGTCCGGCTGCTCGCCGACGGTTCCCTGCAGCTGGACCCCCGCCCCGTCGGCACGCCCCCGGAGGTGCTGTGGTGAACGCCGTCCCCGGGCGCGACCCGCGCGACCTCACCGGCACCGGCCTCGACGAGGCCTGGGTCACCGACCTCGTCGAGCGCACCCTGGCCGAGGACCTCACCGGCGGCGCCCCGTTGCCGCACGCCCCCGACCAGGCGGTCGCGCACGACGTCACCAGCGCGGCGACGGTCCCGGCCACGCAGCGCGGCACCGCCGACCTGGTGGCCCGGGCCGACGGCGTGGTGGCCGGGCTGCCGGTGGCCGCCCGCGTGTTCAGCCGGCTGTCGCCCTCGGCCACGCTGGTGGCCGGCGCGGCCGACGGCGACCGGGTGCGCCGCGGCGACGTCCTGCTGACCGTCTCGGGCCACGTGCGGGCGTTGCTGGCCGCCGAGCGCTCGGCGCTCAACATCGCCAGCCGGGCCTCGGGGATCGCCACCGCCACCCGGGCCTGGGTCGACGCCGTCGCCGGGACCGGCGCCGTCGTGCTCGACACCCGCAAGACCACCCCGCTGCTGCGGCCGCTGGAGAAGTACGCGGTGCGCTGCGGTGGCGGGTCCAACAAGCGCATGGGCCTCTACGACGTCGCCATGGTCAAGGACAACCACGTCGCCGCCGCGGGCTCGGTCGCCGCTGCCGTGGCCGCCGTCCGCGAGCGGGCGCCGCGGGTGACCGTGCAGGTCGAGGCCGACACCGTCGCCCAGGCGGTGGAGGCCGTCGAGGCCGGCGCGGACTTCCTGCTGCTGGACAACATGCCCCCCGAGGTCCTGCGCGAGGCGGTGGCCGCCGTGGCCGGGCGGGCCGAGACCGAGGCCACCGGCGGCCTGACCCTCGAGGTCGCGCGCGCCGTCGCCGCCACCGGCGTCGACTACCTGTCGGTCGGGGCGCTCACCCACAGCTCACCGATCCTCGACCTCGCCCTGGACCTGCGGACGGCGTGACGTGCTCCTGACCGTGGACGTCGGCAACAGCCACACCGTGCTGGCCACCTTCGACGGCGACCGGGTGGCCGGGTGCTGGCGGGTGCGCACCCAGCCGCGCGCCACCGCCGACGAGGTGCAGCTGCTGTGGCGCGGCCTGCTGCGCGGCGCCGAGGTCACCGGGGTGGCCGCCTGCTCGACGGTGCCGCAGGTGCTGCCGGTGCTGCGGCAGCTGCTGGACCGGCTCGACGTCCCGGTCACCCTCATCGGCCCCGGGGTGCGCACCGGCGTCCCGCTGCACGTGGACAACCCGCGCGAGGTGGGGGCCGACCGGGTGGTGACGGCCCTGGCGGCGCACGAGCTCTACGGCCGGCGGCCCGACGGCACCGGCCGACCGGTCGTCGTGGTCGACTTCGGCACCTCCACGACGGTGGACGCCGTGGGTCCGGCCGGCCAGTTCCTCGGCGGCGCGCTGGCCCCGGGCGTGGAGGTGTCCCTGGACGCGCTGGCCGACCGCGCCGCCCAGCTGCGCTCGGTGGAGCTGACCGTCCCCGCCCAGGCGATCGGGAAGAACACGGTGGCCGCGCTGCAGTCCGGGGTCGTGCTGGGCTTCGCCGGCCTGGTCGACGGCCTGGTCGACCGCATCGCCGCCGAGCTGATGGCCTCCTTCGGGGTGGGCCCGGTCGTGGTGGCCACCGGGGGGCTGCACCCGCTGGTGGTCGACAGCTGCCGGTCGGTCGGCGAGCGCGACCCCGACCTCACCGTCCAGGGGCTCCGGCTGGCCCACGAGCGGCACCAGGCGGCCCGCTGAGCCGGCGTCCGTAGGCTTGCCGGGTGACCGACGGCCCGCAGGAACCCATGGACGACGAGCTCCCCGAGCAGCTGCGGGTCCGCCGCGGCAAGCTCGACCGCCTGCGCGAGGCCGGCGTCGACCCCTACCCCGTGTCCGTCGCCCGCACCACCTCGCTGGCCGCCGTGCGCGAGGCGCACCCCGACCTCGACGCCGACGTCATGACGGGGGAGACCGTCGGGGTCACCGGCCGGGTCATCTTCAGCCGCAACACCGGCAAGCTGTGCTTCGCGACGCTGCGCGAGGGCGGCACCGAGCTGCAGGTCATGCTCTCCCGCGACCGGGTCGGCGAGGAGGCCCTGGCTGCGTGGAAGGCCGACGTCGACCTCGGCGACCACGTGCTGGTCACCGGTGAGGTGGGCACCTCCCGCCGCGGCGAGCTGTCGGTGTTCGCCGAATCGTGGCAGCTGGCCGCCAAGGCGCTGCGCCCGCTGCCGGTGGCGCACAAGCCGATGAGCGAGGAGCTGCGGGTCCGCCGCCGCTACGTCGACCTGATCGTGCGCGACGAGGCCCGCCGCACCGTGCACCAGCGGGCCGCGGTCAACGCCGCGGTGCGGGCCGGACTCACCTCACGGGGCTACCTCGAGGTCGAGACCCCGATGCTGCAGGTGGTGCACGGGGGCGCCGCGGCCCGGCCATTCCGCACGCACATGAATGCGTTCGACCTCGACCTCTACCTGCGCATCGCACCGGAATTGTTCCTCAAGCGGTGCATCGTCGGCGGCCTGGACCGCGTGTTCGAGATCAACCGCAACTTCCGCAACGAGGGCGCCGATTCCTCGCACTCGCCCGAGTTCGCGATGCTCGAGTTCTACGAGGCGCACGCCGACTACCAGGACATGGCGCGCACCACGCGCGAACTGGTGCAGGAGTCCTGCGCGGCACTGTTCGGCGACCACGTGGCCCGCCACCACGACGGCTCCGAGGTCGACCTCTCGGGGGAGTGGCCGCAGGTGTCGCTCTACGAGGTCACCTCCCAGGCGCTGGGGGAGGAGATCACCCCGGCCACCACCGTCGAGCAGCTGCGTGCGCACGCCGACCGGGTGGAGCTCGGCGTCGACCCCGCCTGGGGCCACGGCAAGCTGGTCGAGGAGCTCTTCGAGGCACTGGTCCAGCACTCGCTGCAGGCGCCCACGTTCGTCGTGGACTACCCGACCGACACCTCGCCGCTCACCCGCGCCCACCGCACCGTCGAGGGCGTCGCCGAGAAGTGGGACCTCTACATCGGCGGCGTCGAGCGGGGCACCGGCTACTCCGAGCTGGTCGACCCCACCGTGCAGCGCGAGCGGTTCACCCAGCAGGCGCTGCTGGCCGCGGCGGGTGACCCCGAGGCGATGGTGCTCGACGAGGACTTCCTCGAGGCGCTGGAGTACGGCATGCCGCCCACCGGCGGCGTGGGCATGGGGATGGACCGCTTGATGATGACGCTCACCGGGCTCGGCATTCGCGAGACCATCCTGTTCCCGTTGGTCCGACCCATCACTTCCTGAGCAATTGCGCCACCCCGTCGGGGTGGATTCGTCCCCGAATGCGCAATTCCGCTGCGGATGTGGTGGAATGAATTGACCGCGACAATTCGCGGGAGTGCAGCAGGCCGCCACGGGGGCCGACAGCTACAGGAGTGGAACGAATGGCACGCAAGGTCCAGGTCATCCTCAGCGACGACTTCGACGACGACGTCCCCGCCGACGAGACGGTGACCTTCGCCCTCGACGGCACCACCTACGAGATCGACCTCTCGGACAAGAACGCCAGCGAGATGCGCGAGGTGTTCGCCAAGTACGTCGGCGCCGCCCGCAAGGTCGCCGGCCGGGGCCGCGCCTCCGGCGGTGGCCGCAGCAAGGCCACCGGCGGCTCCGGTGCCGGACGCATGGACCGCGAGCAGGCCGGCGCCATCCGCGACTGGGCCCGCAAGAACGGCCACGAGGTCAGCGACCGCGGCCGCATCCCGGCCAGCGTGGTCGAGGCCTACGAAGCCGCCCACTGAAGAAGGACCCCCTCGCCCCCCGGACCACGGCGGGTTCTAGCGGTCATCGCAACACCTCGACCATGAGGAGTTGCGATGACCGCTTCGTCGGTCAGGGAGATGTTCTTGGGCTCGATGGCCCGGACGGGATCGGTGACGGCGTCAGCGGCTGAGGTCGGCGTTGCCGAGCAGGTCGCGCGGTCGTGGGCGCGGCAGGCCGGTCTGGTCACCGTGGGGCGGGTGTATCGCGGTCACCCCGGGCGTGCCCGCTACGACCAGCTGCGTGCTGCCGGGGTCGGTCGGGCCCAGGCCGCTGGTGAGGTCGGGGTGCACTACCGCACGGCCAGCGACTGGGACAACGGCGTGCAGAAGATCAACTCGTCGCGGACATATCCCGATGGTCATCGGGTGACCTACCTGCCCCAGGCGCTCACGCCGTTCCCGGACAAGCCGCTGCACCCGCGGTGGTTGTCGGTCACCGACCGCGAACGCATCGCCGACCTGCGCCGCGCCGGTCACACGATCCGCGCGATCGCCGCCCAGTTGGGCCGCCCACCCTCGACGATCAGTCGAGAGATCGCACGCAACCGCGACCCGGACAACCCCGACGCGCCCTACCTGCCCTACGCCGCCCAGCGTGCGACCGCAGCCCGTCGCGCCCGCCCCAAGACCGCTGGGCTGGCCGTGCCCGGTCCGCTGCGTGACTACGTGCACGACAAGCTCGCGCTGGGCTGGTCACCGGAGCAGATCAGCCGCCGGATCCGCGAAGATCACCCGGGTGACCAGGACATGCGGGTGAGCACCGAGACGATCTACCAGGCGCTCTACTGCCAGGCCCGCGGCGGGCTCAAGCGTGAGGTGGCCACCGCGTTGCGCACCGGGCGCACCCGCCGCAAGCCCCACCGCGACCCCGCCGCCCGTCGACCCAGGTTCACCGACCCCATGGTCATGATCAGCGACCGGCCCGCCGAGGTGGACGACCGCGCCGTGCCCGGGCACTGGGAAGGCGACCTGATCATCGGCGCCGACAACGCCTCCGCGATCGGCACCCTGGTCGAACGCAGCACCCGCTACGTGATGCTGCTCCACCTGGGCGCCGGGCGGACCGCCGAGGCCGTCCGCGACCAGCTCGTGACCGCGATGAACACCCTGCCCGCACACCTGCGGGGCTCCCTGACCTGGGACCAGGGCGCCGAGATGGCCGCCCACCGCTCCTTCACCACCGCCACCGACATGCCCGTCTACTTCTGCGACCCAGCCAGCCCCTGGCAACGCGGCTCGAACGAGAACACCAACGGACTGCTCCGCCAGTACTTCCCCAAGGGCACCGACCTCTCGGCACACGGCCCGGCCGACCTCGAGCACGTCGCCCACCTGCTCAACGGCCGACCACGCAAGACACTCAACTGGGCCACCCCAGCCGAGCGCCTGCGTGATCTACTCACCCCCGCGTAGACGGCAGTGTTGCGATGACCCCTGGAATCCGCCCACGCTCCGCGCGGTCCGGGGCCCTGCGAGGGGGCCGTTCCAGCACGCTGCGGCCCGGCCCCTCCCGTGGGGGCCGGGCCGTCGTCGTCCGCTGTGGGCGTAACGGGTGCGGAACACCGACCCCCGGGTGGGGGTTGAGCAGGGTGGACGACACCACCCCCAGGGTGTGGACGGCGCTCCGGCGTCCGTCGTCCGCGACTACAGTGGAACGACCGGTGCCCCGTTCATCGGAGAGAGTCACCGACGACGTCGGTCAGCACGACCCCGCGAGGGAGCAGCACCGCACGTCCGAGCCGGTCAGAGGGGAAGCAGCAGATGTTCGAACGGTTCACCGACCGAGCCCGTCGGGTCGTCGTCCTGGCGCAAGAAGAGGCCCGGATGCTCAACCACAACTACATCGGCACCGAGCACATCCTCCTGGGCCTGATCCACGAGGGTGAGGGTGTCGCGGCCAAGGCGCTGGAGTCCCTGGGCATCTCGCTCGAGGGCGTCCGCCAGCAGGTCGAGGAGATCATCGGCCAGGGCCAGCAGGCGCCCTCGGGCCACATCCCCTTCACCCCGCGCGCCAAGAAGGTCCTCGAGCTGTCGCTGCGCGAGGCGCTGCAGCTGGGCCACAACTACATCGGCACCGAGCACATCCTGCTCGGCCTCATCCGCGAGGGCGAGGGCGTGGCCGCCCAGGTCCTGGTGAAGCTCGGCGCCGACCTCAACCGCGTCCGCCAGCAGGTCATCCAGCTGCTGAGCGGCTACCAGGGCAAGGAGCCGGCCGCGGCCGGCGGCCCCGCCGAGGGCACCCCGTCGACCTCGCTGGTCCTCGACCAGTTCGGCCGCAACCTCACCCAGGCCGCCCGCGACTCCAAGCTCGACCCGGTGATCGGGCGGGCCAAGGAGATCGAGCGGGTCATGCAGGTCCTCTCCCGCCGCACCAAGAACAACCCGGTGCTGATCGGCGAGCCCGGCGTCGGCAAGACCGCCGCCGTCGAGGGCCTGGCCCAGGCCATCGTCAAGGGCGAGGTGCCCGAGACGCTGAAGGACAAGCAGCTCTACACCCTCGACCTCGGTGCCCTGGTGGCCGGTTCCCGCTACCGCGGTGACTTCGAGGAGCGGCTGAAGAAGGTCCTCAAGGAGATCCGCACCCGCGGCGACATCATCCTGTTCATCGACGAGATCCACACCCTCGTCGGGGCCGGTGCCGCCGAGGGCGCGATCGACGCCGCCAGCATCCTCAAGCCCATGCTGGCCCGCGGTGAGCTGCAGACCATCGGCGCCACCACGCTCGACGAGTACCGCAAGCACCTGGAGAAGGACGCCGCCCTCGAGCGGCGGTTCCAGCCCATCCAGGTCGCCGAGCCGACGCTGGCGCACACCATCGAGATCCTCAAGGGCCTGCGCGACCGCTACGAGGCGCACCACCGGATCAGCATCACCGACGGCGCGCTGGTCGCCGCCGCCACGCTGGCCGACCGGTACATCTCCGACCGGTTCCTGCCCGACAAGGCCATCGACCTGATCGACGAGGCCGGTGCCCGCATGCGCATCAAGCGCATGACCGCCCCGCCGGACCTGCGCGAGTTCGACGACCGCATCTCCGGCGTGCGCCGCGAGAAGGAGTCGGCGATCGACGCCCAGGACTTCGAGAAGGCAGCCAACCTCCGCGACAAGGAGAAGCAGCTGCTGGGCGAGAAGGCCGAGCGCGAGAAGCAGTGGAAGGCCGGCGACATGGACGTCGTCGCCGAGGTCGACGACGAGCAGATCGCCGAGGTCCTGGCCAACTGGACGGGCATCCCGGTCTTCAAGCTGACCGAGGAGGAGACCTCCCGGCTGCTGAAGATGGAGGACGAGCTCCACAAGCGGATCATCGGCCAGGAAGAGGCCATCAAGAGCGTCAGCCAGGCCATCCGGCGCACCCGTGCCGGGCTCAAGGACCCCCGCCGTCCCGGTGGGTCGTTCATCTTCGCCGGCCCCTCGGGCGTCGGGAAGACCGAGCTGGCCAAGACGCTGGCGAACTTCCTGTTCGGCGACGACGACGCGCTCATCCAGATCGACATGAGTGAGTACCACGACAAGTTCACCGTGTCGCGGCTCGTCGGTGCCCCTCCCGGCTACGTCGGCTACGACGAGGGCGGGCAGCTGACCGAGAAGGTGCGGCGCAAGCCGTTCTCGGTGGTCCTGTTCGACGAGATCGAGAAGGCCCACGCCGACGTCTTCAACACGCTGCTGCAGGTGCTCGAGGACGGCCGCCTGACCGATGGCCAGGGCCGGATCGTGGACTTCAAGAACACGATCCTGATCCTGACCACCAACCTCGGCACCCGGGACATCTCCAAGGCCGTGGGTCTGGGCTTCCAGGTCGGCAACGACGACCAGAGCAACTACGACCGGATGAAGCTCAAGGTCAACGAGGAGCTCAAGCAGCACTTCCGGCCGGAGTTCCTCAACCGCATCGACGACATCGTCGTGTTCCACCAGCTGGCCGAGAAGGAGATCGTCCAGATCGTCGACCTCATGCTCACCCGGGTCGAGAGCCAGCTGCAGAACAAGGACATGGCCCTCGAGGTCACCCCGGCGGCCAAGAAGCTGCTCGGGTCCCGCGGGTTCGACCCCGTGCTCGGTGCGCGCCCGCTGCGGCGCACCATCCAGCGCGAGATCGAGGACACGCTGTCGGAGAAGATCCTCTTCGGCGAGCTGGCCCCCGGCCAGATCATCGTGGTGGACGTGGAGGAGGCCGACGACCCGACGAAGTCGACCTTCACCTTCCGCGGCGAGACCAAGCCGATCGACGTCCCCGACACCCCGCCGGTGGCCCTCTCGGGCGCCGACGACGAGGACAACGGCTCCGGCCCCTCGCTCACCAAGGGCGAATGACCCGGTAGCACCGCAGCACCGACGGAGGCCGTCACCCGCACCGCGGGTGGCGGCCTCCGCCGTACCGGGCCCCAGCTCAGCCGGGGAGGGCGAAGCGGGCGTCGTCGGTCTGCACCACGAGGCCGTCGACCAGCAACGAGTCCAGGCAGCGGCCGCGCTGCACCGGGTCGTCCCACACGGCGTCGAGCTCGGGTTGCTCCACCGGTCCGGTGGCCGCGCGCAGCACGTCGAGCAAGCGACCACGCACCTGCCGGTCGGTGCCGGCGAACTTCTGCACCTTCCGGGCCGGCCCGTCGTGGGCCGGTGACCCGGCCAGTCGCCACGCGCAGACGCCGCGCACCGGGCAGACCCCGCAGCGGGGGGTGCCGGCCACGCAGACCAGCGCACCGAGCTCCATCACCGCCACCGAGAAGCGCACCGCCCGGTCGTGGTCGGCCGGCGCCAGCGCCGCGACGTCACCGAGGTCCGATGCCCGGGCCGGCAGCGCCTCCGCCCGACCGTGCACCAGCCGGGCGACCACCCGCCGCACGTTGGTGTCGACCACCGGCTGGCGTTGGCCGTACCCGAAGCAGGCGACGGCTCGAGCGGTGTAGCTGCCGATGCCCGGCAACGACTCCAGGGTGTCGACGTCGTCGGGCACCACGCCGTCGTGCTCGGCGGCGATCACGGCCGCGGCGGCCTGCAGGCGCAGGGCCCGCCGGGGGTAGCCCAGCTTCCCCCACGCCCGGATGACCTCACCGGTGGGCTCGGCCGCCAAGGTGGCGGGGGTCGGCCACCGGGCCAGCCACTGCCGCCAGACCGGCTCCACCCGGGCCACCGGCGTCTGCTGGAGCATGACCTCGCTGACCAGCACGGCCCAGGCGTCGACCCCCGGCGCGCGCCAGGGCAGGTCGCGGGCGGCTGCGGCGTACCAGTCGACGATCAGGTCCCCGGGCGCGGCGTGGGTCACGGGTCGCCAGTCTCCCAGGTCGGGGTGCGCGGGGTGGGTGGGGAACCGTGCGTGCCTGCTCGGCGAGCCGCACGGGTCGGCCGACCGGTCGGCGCTAGCCTTCGCGCCGTGCTGCACCCGGTCGGTGACCTCCCCGCCGGCGTCTACTGGCGTCGACGGGCCCTCGTGCTGGGCATCGCGGCGTCCCTGCTGGGCGGGGGCGGCTGGCTGGTCGCCTCGACGGTGCCCACCACGGAGACCGATCCGCAGGTGGCGGCCAGTTCCGGCCCGGCGCAGCCGTCGCTGGAGGCGCCGTCGCTGGAGCAGGTGGTGCCGTCGCTGGCCTCGGTGCAGACCCCGGCCGCGCCCGAGGAGGGCTCGGCGACCGCGTCGGCGGCCCCGCCGGCAGAGGAGACCGCGGCCGCGCCGGTGACCGCCGCGGCCCCCGACCCCGGCCAGCCGTGCACCGACGACATGGTCGCCGTCGACGTGCTCCCGGGCGCCCCGCAGGCCACGGTCGGCAGCAAGCCGACGATGACCCTGGTGGTCACCAACGTGTCGGGGGTGCCCTGCACCCGGTCGCTGGACGCCGGCCTGCGCGAGATCGTCCTGCTCGACGGGGCCGGCGCCCGCGTGTGGGGAAGCAACGACTGCTTCCCCGAGGTGAGCAGCGACGCCCGCGTCCTGGCCGCCGGGGAGGCCGTGGGCTTCCCGCTGCAGTGGGGTGGGCTGACCAGCGAGCCGGCCTGCACCGCACCGCGCAGCGCACCGCCGGCGGGCGCCTACAGCCTGCAGGGGCGCCTGGACACCAAGGTGGGCGACCCCACCCCGTTCACCCTCGTGGCCTGAGGCCCCGCCTCAGGAGTAGCGGTCGAGGATCGAGGTCTCGGCCAGGCGGGACAGGCCCTCGCGGATGCCCCGCGCCCGGGCCTCGCCGACGCCGTCGACGCTCAGGAGGTCCTCGATGGTGGCCGCCAGCAGCTTCTGCAGGCCGCCGAAGTGGCTGACCAGGCGGTCGATGATGCCGGCGGGCAACCGGGGCACCCGGGCCAGCAACCGGTAGCCGCGCGGGCTGACCGGGGAGTCGAGCGCGTCGGGTGAGGTGGGCAGGCCGTAGCAGCGCGCCACGGCCGAGAGGTCGAGCAGCTCGGTGGCGCTGAGCGCGCGCAGGTCGGTGAGCACCTGGTCGCCCACCGGCGTGCGCTGGCCCTCGGTGGGCAGGTAGTCGCGCACCAGCAGGCCGCGGTCCTCCTCGACACCGGCGAGCATCTCGTCGAGCTGCAGGGCCAGCAGCCGGCCGTCGGTGCCCAGCTCGACGACGAAGCCCTCGATCTCGTCGGCGATGCGGCGCACCATCTCCAGTCGCTGGCTCACGCTCATGGCGTCGCGGACGGTGACCAGGTCCTCGATCTCCAGCGCCGACAGGGTGCTGGCCACCTCGTCGAGCCGCAGCTTGTACCGCTCGAGGGCGGCCAACGCCTGGTTGGCGCGCGCCAGGATCGTCGTGGGGTGCTCGAGGGTGTACCGGCGACCGGCCACGTACACCGAGATGATGTGCATCGACTGGCTGACCGAGATGACCGGGAACCCGGTCTGCAGGGCCACGCGCTCGGCGGTGCGGTGCCGGGTGCCCGACTCCTCGGTGGGGATGGTCGGGTCGGGCATGAGGTGGACCCCGGCGCGCACGATGCGGCTGCCGTCGGCGGAGACGATGACGGCGCCGTCCATCTTGGCCAGCTCGCGCAACCGGGTGGCCGACAGTGCCACGTCGAGGGCGAACCCCCCGGTGCACTGGGACTCCACGACCTGGTCGTAGCCCAGCACGATGAGGGCACCGGTGCGCCCGGCCAGGATCCGCTCCAACCCGTCACGGAGCGCGGTGCCGGGGGCGATGCGCCCCAGCAGCTCGCGCAGAGCGACGTCGGGATCCACGGGTGGCACGATCGCTCCTCGGTCAGGTGGTCGGACGGCCCGAGTCTAGGTGACGGGTCGGCGGGTGGCCGGGCCCGCGTGCGGCCCGTGACCTGCCGGTGACCTCGGGCGACGGTCAGAACAACCGGTTCAGCAGCGAGCCCAGGTCGGGGATCTCGACCACCCGCATGCCGCGGGGCACCGGCCCGGGGTCGGGGGGCACGACGGCCAGGGTGTACCCCTGCCGGGCGGCCTCGGCCAGCCGCCGCGACGTGCCCCCGACCCGGCGGACCTCGCCCGAGAGGCTCACCTCGCCGAAGGCCACCATGCCCACCGGCAGGGCCTTGTCCTTGGCCGCCGACGCGATGGCCAGCGCGACCGCCATGTCGGCCGCCGGCTCGAGGATGCGCACCCCGCCGACGGAGGCGGCGAACACGTCGGCGGCGGCCAGCGGCACCCCGCCCCGCCGCTCGACCACCGCGTTGATCATGGCCAGGCGCTGCGGGTCCAGACCGCTGACCGCGCGCCGGGGGGACCCGCCACCGGTGGACTGCGCGACCAACGACTGCACCTCGGCCAGCAACGGCCGGCTGCCCTCCATCGTGACCGTGACGCTGCTGCCGGCCACCGGCACCGAGCGCTTGGACACGAACAGGTGCGAGGGATCGGGCACGCCCACCACGCCGCCGTCGCCGATCTCGAAGCAGCCGATCTCGTCGGCCGGCCCGAACCGGTTCTTCGTGGCCCGCACCATGCGCAGCGTGGAGTGCCGCTCGCCGTCGAAGCCGATGACCACGTCGACCAGGTGCTCCAGGGCACGCGGGCCGGCGATGGCGCCGTCCTTGGTCACGTGGCCGACCAGGATGACGGTCATGCCGCGCGACTTCGCGATGCCGGTCAGGGCGCTGGCCACCGCGCGCACCTGGGTGGCCCCGCCGTCGGTGCCGTCGACGGCGGGGGAGCGGACCGTCTGCACGCTGTCGAGCACCAGCAGCGAGGGGTTGACGTCCTCGACGTGCGACAGCACGGCCGACAGCTCGGTCTCGGCGGCCAGGAACAGCTGGGGGTGCAGGGCGCCGATGCGCTCGGCCCGCAGCCGTACCTGGGCGGCCGACTCCTCGCCCGACACCACGAGGGTGGGCCCGTGCGCCTCGGCCACCCGGTGGGCCACCTCGAGCAGCAACGTGGACTTGCCCACGCCGGGTTCGCCGGCCACCAGCAGCACCGCGCCGGGCACGAGCCCCCCGCCGAGCACGCGGTCGAACTCGCCGATGCCGGTGGGCACCGCGGTGGACCCCGAGAGCTCGACCTCGGCGATCGGGCGGGCCCGGCCGGTGACCGGGCCGGGGGAGACGGCCCGCAGGCCGCCGGAGGCGCCCCCGCCGACCTCGGTGAGGGTGCCCCAGGCCTGGCACTCGGGGCAGCGCCCCATCCAGCGGGTGGCGGCGAACCCGCACTCGCTGCAGCGGTGGGCGGGGCGGGACTTCACGACGGTCGGCGGCACGCTGCCATGGTGCCGCCGGGGTACGACAGAACCGGGGAGCGACTACTCCTCGCCCCCGCCCTCCTCCTCGTGGAAGTCGAAGCCCTCGCCGCGCGGCAGGTCCAGGCTCGGGGTGCCCACGAGCACCGGCACGGTGACCTCGCCGGCGTCGCGGAAGGTGAAGGTGACCTCGAGCGCCTGGGCGGGGGTCAGCGGCTCGGTGAGCCCGGTCAGGGTCACCGCGGGGCCGCCGTCGCCGACGTAGACGTTCTGCCCGGCCGGGATCGTGAAGCCGGTGGGCGACTCCTCGTCGGAGGAGGAGTCGACGACCTTGTAGGACTCGAAGCCCGGGCCCGAGATGTCGGTCAGCTCGTCGTCGGCGTCGCCGGAGTTGGCGATCGCCACGAGCAGGCGGGCGTCGCCGCCCTCGTCGTAGCGCCCGCTCTGCGGGTAGGCGGTGGTGGCCGTCCGGAGGTGGATGTCGCCCACGTCGCCCTGACCGCCGCGGATGTCGCGGTCCTGGGTCGCGGTCTGCGCGATCTGGCCCGCACTGCAGGCCGACAGGACCACCGGGGACAGCAGCAGCACACCGACGGCGGCGGCGCGCACAACGCGGTTCACGGCGGGGGACCTCCTACGGCACCGGGGAACCCCGGGCTTCGTCGACTCGAGTCGCGCAGAGCCTAACGGTCACCCCACGATGCGCGCGTGGAGGTGAGCGGGTGTGGCTGACGAGGACCCGGCCCTGGCCGACTTCCCGGCGCGGGCGCCGGGCACGCGGCGGTGGTGCTTCGCCGACCAGCTGGGCCCGCACTTCCTGGACGACCCGCACCAGGACGTGCTGCTCGTCGAGGCCCGGTCGGTGTTCCGGCGGCGCCGGTTCCACCGGCAGAAGGCGCACCTCGTCCTCTCGGCGCTGCGCCACCGGGCGGCCGAGCTGGGCGACCGCGCGCGCTTCCTCCAGGTGGACACCTACGGCGAGGCGCTGGACTCCGTCGACGAACCGCTGAGCGTCTGCGCCCCCACCACCTGGGCCGCGCGCGACTTCGTGCTGGGCCGCGACGGCGTGCAGGTGCTGGCCTCCCGGGGGTTCGTCACCGACGAGCAGACCTTCCGGCGCTGGGCCACCGGCCGCGGCACCGACGGGGGCAAGCGGCTGCTCATGGACGACTTCTACCGGGCCGCCCGCCAGCACCACGACGTCCTCATGGACGGCGCCGACCCCACCGGCGGGAAGTACAACTTCGACCACGACAACCGCGAGCCCCCGCCGGCCGACGGCCGCTCCCCGGCGCCCGAGCCGTGGCTGCCGACCGAGGACGAGGTCGACGAGGAGGTGCGCGCCGACCTCGACCGCTGGGAGCGCGACGGCGACGTGTCCTTCGTCGGCGCCGACGGCCCACGCCTGTTCCCGGCGACCCGGCGCGAGACGCTGCACCGGCTGCGCGACTTCCTGACCCACCGGCTGGCCGCCTTCGGCCCGCACGAGGACGCGATGCTGGCCGACGAGCCGTGGCTGGCCCACTCGTTGCTGTCCGCGCCGATGAACCTGGGGCTGGTCGACCCGGCCGAGGTCGTGCAGCGGGCCGAGCAGGCCTTCCGCGAGGAGGACCTGCCGCTGAACTCGGTCGAGGGCTTCGTGCGCCAGGTGATGGGGTGGCGTGACTACATCTGGCACCTGTACTGGCACCTGGGCCGGGACTACCGGGGCCGCAACGCCCTCGACGCGCGCGCCGCCGTCCCGGCGTGGTTGGCCGACCTCGACCCCGCCGACCTCGACGCCGCCTGCCTCTCGGGGGTGGTCGGCGACCTGCGCGACCGCGGCTGGGTGCACCACATCCCGCGGCTGATGGTGCTGGGCAACTACGCCCTGCAGCGGGGCATCGACCCGGCCGCGATGACCGACTGGTTCCACCGCACCTTCGTCGACGGCTACGACTGGGTGATGGTGCCCAACGTGGTGGGCATGAGCCAGCACGCCGACGGCGGGGTGCTGGCGACCAAGCCCTACGCCTCGGGCGGGGCCTACATCGACCGCATGAGCGACTACTGCGGCGGGTGCCGCTACGACCCGAGGAAGCGGCTCGGCGAGGACGCGTGCCCGTTCACCGCCGGCTACTGGGGCTTCCTGGACCGCGTCGAACCGGTGCTGCGGGGCAACCGCCGCATGGCCCAGCCGCTGGCCGGGCTGAACCGGCTCAAGGACCTCGAGGCGGTCGTCGAGCAGGAGCGCGCCCGCGGCACCGACCCCTTCTGAGCTCGGCTACCGGAGGGCGGCCCCGCCGAGCACGAGCAGGACGACGTCGACGACGGTCAGCAGCATGACGGCCGGGAAGGCGGCGGCCCGGAACCGTTCGGTGCCGGCGAGGGAGGCCACGACCAGGGCCGGGACGGCGACCACCAGCGCCACCCAGCCCGGCACGGACGGCGGGCCGTCCGGCCCGAGCACCAGCACCAGCGACGCCGCCCCCAGCAGCCCGGCGGCGACCAGGGCCGAGACGGTGGCGCCGAGCCGGTGGGGCAGGCCCCGCACGCCGGTGGCGGCGTCGTCCTCCAGGTCGGGGGCCACGTTGGCCAGGTGCGCCGCCCCGCCCAGCAGCGCGCCGGCGGCCACCAGCCACCAGGGGGCCACCGGGGTGCCGGGCGCCGCCGCGACCACGCCGGCGGGCAGCAGGCCGAAGGCGACCAGGTAGGGCAGCAGGGAGGCGGCGGTCCGCTTGAGCCCGGCGTTGTAGGCCCAGCCGCCGGCGACCACGCCCAGCAGGAGCACCCCGGGCGCGGGGCCCAGGGCCAGCGAGGTCACCACGGCGAGGACCACGGCGGTGAGCGCGGCGGCGCGCAGCCGCGCCGGGGTGACCACGCCCTGCACCGTCGGCTTGTCGGTGCGGGCGACCGCCGCGTCGCGGTCGGCGTCCAGCCAGTCGTTGCTCCAGCCGATCGACGCCTGCCCGGCCAGCACCGCCACCGCCACGAGCACCGTGCGGGCGCCGCCGACGTCGGCGGCGGCGGCGAGCAGCGTGGCCACCGCGGTGACCGCGACGGTGGGTCCCAGATGGGTCGCCAGCGCCATCGCCGAGACCGTCCGCCAGGCCCCCGGGGAGCCGCCCTCGTCGTCCACAGGCACACCGACCACCCCTCTGTCAACCCCGTCCTGACCAGCGACAAGCCCCTGACCTGCACATTTGGCAGGACCAACCAGTCCGGTGCCACCCGTCCCGTGGTATTCTGGGCGGAGCGAAAGGGGTCACACACACATGGGCTTCACTGTCGGCGAGACCGTCGTCTACCCGCACCACGGCGCTGCGCTCATCGAGGCGATCGAGAAGCGCACCATCAAGGGCGAGGAGAAGGCCTACCTCGTGCTCAAGGTCGCCCAGGGCGACCTGACCGTACGCGTCCCGGCCGACAACGCGGAGATCGTGGGCGTCCGCGACGTCGTCGGCCAGGAGGGCCTGAACAAGGTCTTCGAGGTGCTGCGCGCCCCGCACACCGAGGAGCCGACCAACTGGTCGCGCCGCTACAAGGCCAACCTCGAGAAGCTGGCCTCCGGCGACGTGAACAAGGTCGCCGAGGTCGTCCGCGACCTGTGGCGCCGCGACAAGGACCGTGGCCTGTCGGCCGGGGAGAAGCGCATGCTCTCCAAGGCCCGCCAGATCCTGGTCAGCGAGCTCGCGCTCGCCGAGGGCACCAACGAGGACAAGGCCGAGGTGCTGCTCGACGAGGTGCTCGCCAGCTGAGCACGAACCCCCCGCACCACTTCACCGCTCCCGGACCCGCGACCGCCCTGGTCGTCGCGGCCGGGAGCGGAGTGCGTCTGGGCGCGGTCCGCGCCGGCTCGCCCGTGCCCAAGGCCCTGGTCGAGGTCGGCGGACGCCCGCTCGTCGCCCACGCCGTCGCGGGCCTGCTGGACGCCGGGGTCACCGACGTCGTCGTCGCCGTCCCGGCCGAGCACCGCGACGCCTTCGCCGCCGTCCTGCCCGCCGAGGTCGCCCTCGTCCCCGGCGGCGCCACCCGCACCGGGTCGGTGCGCAACGCCCTCGCGCGGTGCGCCGACGGGGCGGGCCCGGTGCTGGTGCACGACGCCGCCCGGCCCTTCACCCCGGCCGCGGTGGTGGCGCGCGTGCTGGCCGCGCTGGCCGCCGGCGCGCGGGCCGTCGTCCCCGTGCTGCCGGTGGTCGACACCACGGTCGAGGTCGACGGCGACCGCGTGGTCGCCGAGGTCGCCCGGGCTGCCCTGCGCCGGGTGCAGACCCCCCAGGGGTTCGACCGCGCGACGCTGGTGGCCGCCTACGCCGCCGTCACCGACCAGCAGGTCTTCACCGACGACGCCTCCGTCGTCCGGGCGCTGGGCGTGCCCGTGCACACCGTCCCCGGCGACGAGCTCGCCGCCAAGATCACGGTGCCGCACGACCTCGTCCTGGCCGAGCGGCACGCGGTGGCCCGGTGACGCTGCCCCGGGTCGGCACCGGCACCGACGTCCACCCCGTCGAGGCCGGGCGCACCTGCTGGCTGGCCGGTCTCGAGTGGCCCGGCGTCGACGGCTGCGCCGGGCACTCCGACGGCGACGTCGTCGCGCACGCGCTCATCGACGCGGTGCTGTCGGCCGCGGGGCTGGGGGACATCGGCGGTCTGCTGGGCACCGACGACCCCCGCTGGGCCGGCGCCCGCGGGGCCGACGTGCTGGTGCACGTCCGCGAGACCCTGGCCGCCGCCGGCTGGGTGGTGGGCAACGCCACCGTGCAGCTGATCGGCAACACCCCCAAGGTCGGTCCGCGCCGGGCCGAGGCCGAGCGGGTGCTCTCGGCGGCCCTGGGCGCCCCGGTCGGGCTGACCGCCACCACCACCGACGGTCTCGGGCTCACCGGTCGCGGGGAGGGCCGGGCGGCCGTGGCCACCGCGCTCGTGGTCCGGAGCGCGCCGGGGACCTCCGTAGACTCGGCGCAGTGAGCCTCCGCCTGTACGACACGGCCGCGCGCGCCGTGCGCGACTTCACGCCCCTGCGTGCCGGCGAGGTGTCGATGTACGTCTGCGGGCTGACCGTGCAGGGCCCCCCGCACATCGGGCACGTGCGCGCCGCGCTGGCCTTCGACGTGCTCCGCCGCTGGCTCACCCACGGCGGCCTCGAGGTCACGTTCGTCCGCAACGTCACCGACGTCGACGACAAGATCCTGGCCAAGGCCGCCGCCGCCGGCGTCGAGTGGTGGGACTGGGCCTACCGCAACGAGCTGGCCTGCACCCGCGCCTACCAGGTGCTGGGCACGCTGCCGCCCACCTACGAGCCGCGGGCCACCGGCCACGTGCCCGAGATGGTCGAGATGATCGCCCGGCTGGTCGAGCGCGGGCACGCCTACGCCGCCGGCGGCGACGTGTACTTCGACGTCCGGTCGTGGCCGGCCTACGGCGAGCTCACCGGGCAGCGGGTCGAGGACCTGCAGCCCGCCGCCGACTCCGACACCGAGGACCTCAAGCGCGACCCCCGCGACTTCGCGCTGTGGAAGGCGCACAAGCCCACCGACCCGGCGACCGCGTCCTGGGACACCCCCTGGGGCCGGGGGCGGCCCGGATGGCACCTCGAGTGCTCGGCCATGGCCCACAAGTACCTGGGCGAGGAGTTCGACATCCACGGCGGCGGGCTGGACCTCCGCTTCCCGCACCACGAGAACGAGCAGGCCCAGTCCCGCGCGGCCGGTGACCCCTTCACCCGGTACTGGCTGCACAACGGCTGGGTGACCCTCGGCGGGGAGAAGATGAGCAAGTCGCTGGGCAACACCGCCCTCGTCGACGAGGTCGTCACCCGCGTGCGCCCGGTCGAGCTGCGCTACTACCTGGTCGCCCCGCACTACCGCTCGACCGTCGAGTTCACCGACGCGGCGCTGGCCGAGGCCGGCGCGGCCTACCGGCGGCTGGAGTCGTTCGTGCGCCGGGCGGTCGAGCGGGTCGGGGTCACCGAGGGCGGGCCGCTGCCCGCCGCCTTCGCCGCCGCGCTGGACGACGACCTCGGGACACCGGCGGCCGTCGCGGTGGCCCACGAGCACGCCCGCACCGGCAACACGGCGCTGGCCGAGGGCGACGACGCCGCCGTGGCCGCCGAGCTGGGCGCCGTGCGGGCCATGCTCGGCGTCCTCGGCCTGGACCCGCTCGACCCGCAGTGGGCCGAGGGCGGCACCGACACCCGGTTGACCGAGGTCACCGACGGCCTGGTGCGGCTGGCCCTCGACCAGCGCGCCGCGGCCCGGGCCCGCAAGGACTACGCGGCCGCCGACGCCGTCCGCGACCAGCTGACCACCCTCGGCGTCGTCGTCGAGGACACCCCGTCCGGCCCCCGGTGGGAGCTCTCCCGGTGACCCGCGGCGGCAGCAGCACCACGATCGACGAGGAAGAGGTGACCCGCTGATGGCGGGCAACAGCCAGCGGCGCGGCCGGACGTCCGGCGCCGGCAAGAAGGGCGCCACCACCGGCACCGGCGGGCACAACCGCCGGTCGCTGGCCGGCCGCGGCGCCACCCCGAAGGCCGAGGACCGGCCCTACCACCCGGCGTTCAAGAAGGCCAAGGCCGCCGCCGCCCGCCGGGACAACCGCGCCCGGGCCGTCAAGCGCAGCGAGGAGCAGCCCGAGCTGCTGCTGGGCCGCAACCCGGTGGTGGAGGCGCTGCGCGCGGCGATCCCCGCCACCGCCCTCTACGTGGTCACCGGCGACACGAGCCGGGGCGGCACCGACGAGCGCATCGCCGAGGCCGTGCAGCTGGCCGCCGACCGCGGGCTGCCCCTGCTCGAGGTCGGCCGCGCCGAGTTCGACCGCATGAGCGACGGCGCACTGCACCAGGGCATCGGGCTGATGGTGCCGCCCTACGACTACGCGCACCCCGACGACCTGCTCGACATCGCCCGCGACGGCCACCGGGCGCCGCTCGTCGTGGCCCTCGACGGCGTCACCGACCCCCGCAACCTCGGTGCCGTCGTGCGGTCGGCCGCGGCGTTCGACGCGCACGGCGTCGTCGTGCCCCAGCGCCGCGCGGTGGGCATGACGGCCTCGGCCTGGCGCACCTCGGCCGGTGCGGCCGCCCGCATCCGGGTGGCCCGCGCGGTCAACCTGCCCCGCGCGCTGGCCTCCTACCAGGACTCCGGCCTGCAGACCGTGGGCCTGGCCGGCGACGACGCGGACATGGAGCTGCACGAGTTCGACGGCTTCGCCGACCCGCTGGCCCTGGTCGTGGGCGCCGAGGGCACCGGGTTGTCCCGGCTCGTGCGCGAGCGGTGCGACGTCGTCGTCGGCATCCCGATGACCAAGGACACCGAGTCGCTGAACGTCAGCGTCGCCGCGAGCCTCGCCCTCTACGCGGCGGCCTCCGCCCGCCGCAGATCCCGCCCCCCTCCCAGCTGGCCCCGCCCCCTCCCCGCTGACCCCGCCCCCCTCCCCGGTGATCACGGACCTGTGCGCGCGCCACGCCGCATCGGGTCGTCCGGGAGTCCGTGATCGTCGGGGAGCGGGGGTCCGGTGGGCGGGGGTCCGGTGAGCGATCGGCCGGCCACGGCCGAGCGCCTCGACCTGGCCGCGCACCCCGAGGGCGGGTGGTTCCGGCGCACCTGGACCGGCCCGGCCGGCGACGGCGGGCGCCCGCAGGCGACCGCGATCCTGTACCTGCTGGCCGTGGGGGAGTCCTCGGCGCCGCACACGGTCGACGCCGACGAGCTGTGGCTCTGGCACGGCCCGGGCGCACTCGACCTGCAGGTGGGGGAGCACCAGGTGCGTCTGGACGCCGCCCACCCGCAGGTCCTCGTCCCGGCCGGGGTGCGGCAGAGCGCGGCGCCGGTGGACGACGAGGTGCTGGTCAGCTGCGTGGTGTCCCCCGGCTTCGAGTGGACGGGGTTCAGCCTCGGCTGAGGGTCACCCCAGCAGCTGGGCCAGGGTGTAGATGACCAGGCCGGCCAGGCCGCCGACCACGGTGCCGTTGACCCGGATCCACTGCAGGTCGCGGCCGACCTGCAGCTCGATGCGCCGGCTGGTCTCCTCGGTGTCCCAGCGGGCGACCGTGGTGCTCACCAGCTCGGCGGCGTCGCCGCTGAAGCGCTGCACGGCCCACCGCGCGGCCCGCCGGGTCTGCTTCTGCACCTGCGTGCGGACCGTCTCGTCCTCGCGCAGCAGCACCGCGGCCCGGCGCACCAGGTCGGCCACGCGGGCGCGCAACGCGGAGTCGGGGTCGTCGGCGGCGGTGAGCAGGGCGGTCTTGGCGGTGCCCCACAGCCCGGCCGACCACGTGCGGACGGCGGGGTGGTCGAGCAGCTCGGCCTTGAACTCCTCGACCTTCGCGGCGGTGGCCGGGTCGGTGCGCAGCGCGTGGACGTAGGCCCGCAGCCGCGCGTCGTAGGAGCGGCGCAGTTCGTGCGCCGGGTCGGCGCCGACCTCGGCGAGGAACCGCTGCACGCCGTCGAAGGCACGCACGAACACCCGGTCGTCGACCCAGTCGGGTACCCAGGCGGGGGAGGCGTCGGACAGCTGCGCCCGGAACAGCGACCGGTTCTCGCGCAGGAACCCGGCCAGCCCCGTCAGCCCGGCCGACAGCACGTCCTGGTGCTTGTCGCCGTCGACCACGGCCTCGATGACCCGCGCCAGCACCGGGGCGGCCGGGGTCTCGCGCGCCTTGCGATCGACCAGGGACCCGACGGCGTCCTGCACGACGTCGTCGTCGAGCAGGTCGAACAGCGCCCGGACGGCGGTCCCCGCGTCGCCGGCCAGCCGCTCGGCCCGCCCCGGGGTGGCCAGGAACTCGCCGATGCGGCCCGGGACGTCGTAGCCGGACAACCGCTCGTCGACCACGGCCGGGGTGAGGAAGTTCTCCTGCACGAAGGTGCCCAGGCTCTCACCGATCTGGTCCTTCTTGCGCGGGATGATCGCGGTGTGCGGGATCGGCAGCCGCAGCGGGTGCCGGAACAGCGCGGTGACGGCGAACCAGTCGGCCAGCGCGCCCACCATCGACGCCTCGGCCGTGGCCCGGACGTAGCCCACCCAGGTGCGGTCGCCCCCGAACAGGACGCAGGCCAGGAACACCAGCGCGGCGGCCACGAACAGCCCGGTCGCCAGGCGCTTCATCTTCGCCAGGTCGCGGGCCCGGGCGGGGTCGTCGAGCGCGCCGGTCAGCGGGAGAGGGGCCGTCACCGGGTCAGGCTATGCAGCAGGGGCCGGTACCGCGTGGCGGTACCGGCCCCCTCGGGGAGGACCCGGCTGCTAGCTCGAGGCGGACCCGAGCACGACGTCGACGGTGTCGGTGCTGCTGCCGCGCCGCACGGTCAGCGTCACCTGGTCACCCGGCGAGGCGCTGCGCACCGCGGCGGTCAGCTCGGTGGAGGTCGTGATCTCCCGGTCGCCGATCGCCGTGATGACGTCGCCCACCTGGATGCCGGCCTCGGCGGCCGGGCCCCCCGAGGCGACCTGGGCCACCTGGGCGCCCTCGCCGACCTCGGAGCCGCTGGCCGACGCGGTCTGCGCGCTGACCCCGAGCAGGGCGTGGGTGGCGTGCCCGTCCCGGATGATCTGCCCGGCCACCCGCTGGGCGGTGTCGGCCGGGATGGCGAACCCGACGCCGATGTTGCCGCTCTGCGACTGCTGCGCACCCTGCCCGCCGGCCACCGTGGCGATCGCCGAGTTGATGCCGATGACCTCGCCGGCGGCGTCGACCAGGGCGCCGCCGGAGTTGCCCGGGTTGATCGCGGCGTCGGTCTGGATGGCGTCGATGACGGTGGTGCTCTGGTCCGACCCGGTGGCCACGGCGCGGTCGAGGGCGCTGACGATGCCGGTGGTCACGGTGTTGGACAGCCCCAGCGGGGCACCGATCGCCACGGCCTGGTCGCCGACCTGCACCTTGCTCGAGTCGGCGAAGGTGGCCGGGGTCAGGTCCGAGGCGCCGTCGAGCTTGATGACGGCCAGGTCCGACGTCGGGTCGGTGCCGACCACCGTGGCGTCGTAGAGGGTGCCGTCGGAGGTGGTGACCTGCACCGTGGCGGAGCTGGTGCTGCTGTCCAGGGACACCACGTGGTTGTTGGTCAGCACGTAGCCGTCGGCGGTGAGCACCACGCCCGAGCCCGACCCGGCGCCGGAGCGGTCGGTGACGTAGACGGTGACGACGCTGGGCTCGGCCTTGGCCGCGGCGGCGGTGGCCGACGTCGCGTCCTGCGGGTCGGTGATGACCACGTTCTGCGCCGCCGTCGCCGCGGCCGCCCCGGACCCGTGGGTGCTGACCAGGGTGGCCACCCCGGCGCCGGCGCCGCCGCCGATGAGGGCGCCGGCGGCCAGCCCGGCCACGGCGATGCGCCAGCGGCCGCTGCGGGCCCGGGGGGTCGGCGGGGTCGGTGCCGCAGGCGGGGTGAAGGCCGGGGGCGGGCCGACGTGGCCACCCGGGGTCTGCGGCTGACCGGTCCAGCCCTGGTACGGGGCCTGGGGGCGCGGCGCCTGCGGGTACGGACCCTGCGGGTACTGCCCCTGGGGGTGCGGGGCCTGGGGGTGCGGCGGCTGCTGGCTCTGGGGCTGCGCCGGCAGGCCCGGGTACCGGTCGACGTGCTGTCCGGCCTCGTCGCCGGGACGGTTCTGCTCGGTCACTGGTGGTTCCTCCCCACGTCGCGAGGGCCTCTCCGCTCGCTGGTCCCACCATGGGCGCCGGGGCTATCCCGGCGCTGCACGTGGCCTGTGAGGATGCTGGACGGCGTGACCCGGTGCGGTCGGCCCGCGCCCGGCCGGCCGGTAACGTGCTGCGGGCAGCCCGCCCCGTCACCACCCGCCCCGTTAGCTCAGTGGTAGAGCACCCGCCTTGTAAGCGGAAGGTCGTCCGTTCGATCCGGACACGGGGCTCAGTCGAAGGAGCCCGCGCCGTCCCGGCGGTACCGGGCACCGCGCTCGACGGCCGCCCGTTCGGCGCGCTCCTCGCGCACCCGCCGGGTCGTGCCCGGCGGCCACCCCGCCTTGACGGCGCGGTGCTCGGTGGTCTCGGTCATGTAGGCGGCGGAGAACAGCAGCCCGAGCAGCACCCCGCCGCCGCAGGCGGCCAGCCGGTAGGACAGCGGCACGGGGACGGCGAGCAGGCAGACCAGCAGCACCGGGCTCAGCTGCACCAGGGCACGCAGCAGGTGGCGCACCGCCCACCTCGGGCCGGTGGTGTCGGCGAGCACCCAGTCGGCGTACCGACGGGGCAGCCCGCCGCCGAGGGCGTACCAGACCCACCGGGCCGGACCGGGCCGCGCGTTCGCCACGCCTGCCGACGATAGGCCGGTACGGGGCGTGACGCGCGCCACCGGCGGCCTGACCGTTCGGCCTTGACTGCGCCCGCCCCGGCCCGTAAGCACTGCCCCAGCAGGGTCGACCAGGGGGAGCGCGTGTACGCGGAGGAACGGCAGGAGCACATCCTGCGGGCAGCTCGAGCCGTCGGCCGGGTCGAGGTCAGCGAGCTGGCCGTCGAGCTGGACGTCGCACCGGAGACCATCCGCAAGGACCTCACGGCTCTCGAGCGGGTCGGCGTGCTGCGCCGCGTGCACGGCGGGGCGATCCCGGTGGAGCGGCTGGGCTTCGAGCCGCCGGTCGCCGCCCGCGACGTCGTGCTCACCGCGGAGAAGGAGCGCATCGCCAAGGCGGCCATCGCGGAGCTGCCCGACGAGGGTGCGGTGCTCATCGACGCCGGCACCACGACCGCCCGGCTGGGAGACCTCATGCCCACCGACCGCGAGCTGACGGTGGTGACCAACGCGCTGTCGCTGGCCGGGCGGCTGGCCTCCTTCCCGAACCTGACCGTGCTGCTGCTGGGCGGCCGGGTGCGCGGGCGCACGCTGGCCTCGGTCGACCCCTGGGCGCTGTCGGCCCTGTCGGGGATCTACGTCGACCTCGCGCTGCTGGCGACCAACGGGGTCTCGGTCGAGCGCGGGCTCACCACCCCCGACCCGGCCGAGGCGGCGGTGAAGACCGCGATGGTGGCCGCGGCCCGGCGCGTGGTGCTGCTGGCCGACCACACCAAGGTCGGCCGCGACCACTTCGCCCGCTTCGCCGAGCTCGACGCCGTCGACCTGCTCATCACCGACACCGGGCTGGACGCCCGCACGGCCGCCGAGCTCGCCGAGGCGGGGCCGCGGGTGCGGCGGGTCTGACCCCGCGCCGTGGGCGGAGGGATGGGAAGCTGGGCGCGGCCGTCCCCCGTCGAGCAGGAGCCCCCATGCCGAGCGTCGAAGGTTCGCAGGTCCGCAAGCTGGTCATCGCCTGCGACGCGGGCATGGGCAGCAGCGTGCTCATGGCCAACCAGCTCAAGAAGCGGCTGAAGGACAACGGCGTGGTCATCGAGCACAGCCCGCTCGACGCCATCCCGGCCGACGCCGACCTGGTGCTGACCCACAGCAAGCTCGTCGACCGCACCCGGACGCACGCCGGCGACCGGCCGGTGGTGGCGTTCACCGCTTTCGTGGGCGACCCGGCGGTCGACGACGTCGTGGCTGCCATCCACGGCGGCACCACCATCGATGGCTGACCTCGGGGGGCTGCTGGACCCCTCCCGCATCCGGCTCGACGAACGGGCGGCCGACCGCACCGAGGCCGTGCGCCAGGCCGGGGAGCTGCTGGTCGCGGCCGGCGCCGTCGACCCCTCCTACACCGACTCGATGCTCGAGCGCGAGGCGTCGGTCTCGACCTACATGGGTGAGGGTGTGGCCATCCCGCACGGCACGGCCAGCGGGAAGGCCGCGGTGCGCGCCGATGCGATGACCGTCGTCCGCTACCCCGGCGGCGTCGACTGGGGCAACGGGACCGCACACGTGGTGATCGGCATCGCCGCGGTCGGCGAGGGACACCTGCCGGTGCTGGCCGCGCTCGCCGAGGTGCTGCTGGACCCCGACCGGGCGGCCCGGCTGCGTGCGGCCACCGACGCCGCCGAGGTGCTCGACCTGCTCACGGTCCAGGACGCCAACTGACCTGAGCCGGGGGAGGGCGGTGGCACGATGCCCCGGTGCAGCCCTCGCAGCCCCCATACGGACAGCCCCAGTACGGTCCGCCCCCGGGCCTGGTCGGCCCCTCGGCGAGCCCCAGCGGGTGCCGCCGGGGCTGCGGACGGGCGTGCTGGTCCTGCTCGGCGCACTGCTCCTGGGGGCGTCGGTGTTCGGCGGCTACGAGGTCGCCTGGTTCGGCGGCAGCAAGGTGCAGGTGGTGCTGTGGTTCCTGCCGGCCATCCTCGCCCTGCTCGCGATGGGGTTCATCTGGCAGGACACGGTCTGGTCGGTCCGCTGCGACGGCCGGGTGCTCGAGGGCACCGGGTTGCTGGGCCGGCAGGGCGTCGACCTGGCCCGGTTGACCGCGGTCGGGTCCACGGCCAACGCGCGGGCCACGCAGGTGGTGCTGCGCGACGACGTCGGCGGGGTGACGGTCGAGTCCCGGGCGCTGCACAAGGCCGGGCCCGCCGTGGTCGACGTCGTGGGGCGGGCGGTCTGGGCCGGCCAGGAGCAGGGGCGCTACACGGTGCCGCGCGGCGCGGCCGGCGTCTGGGGGATGCCCACCCGACCCGACGCCCCGGCCAACGGGCACCCCGGCGCCACCGTGCGCGTGCTGGCGATGGTCGGACTGCTGCTGGCCGGGGCGGCGCTGGGGGTCGTGCTCGCGCTGGCGTGACCCAGAGCCGGCCCACCCACGAGGTCGCCGTCGATGGCGAACTCGGGCACCCCGGGCACGAAGCTGGCCGCGAAGCCCACCAGCACGAGCAGCAGCGGTGCCTGCCAGCCCAGCCGGCGGGCCACCGCGGTGACCGCCACCGCCGCGACGGCCAGCGCCAGCAGGGGTGCCACGTCCACGCGCGGGGTCCTCTCGTCGTCCCTACCGCCCCGCGGAACTGTCGGTGCGCGGCCCTACTGTTCCCGGCATGAGCGATCGGCGCACCGGCGTCCTGCTGGGGCTGGCCGCCTACGGGCTGTGGGGCGCCTTCCCGCTGTACTTCCCGCTGCTCGAGCCCGCCGGCGGGGTCGAGATCGTCGCGCACCGCATCGTGTGGTCCCTCGTCTTCGTCGCGCTGCTGCTCACCGCGCTGCGGTCGTGGCCGGCCGTGCGGCAGGCGCTGGCCGACCGCCCAACGGTGCTCATCCTGGCCGGCGCCGCCGTGCTCGTCACCGGCAACTGGCTGACCTTCGTGCTGGCGGTCAACGCCGGGCACGTCGTCGAGACGTCGCTCGGCTACTTCATCAACCCGCTGGTCAGCGTGCTGCTGGGCGTGGCGTTCCTGGGCGAGCGGCTGCGCGCCCTGCAGTGGGTGGCCGTAGGCACCGCCGCGGTCGCGGTCGTGGTGCTCACGGTGGACAACGGCCGCCCACCGTGGATCGCGCTGCTGCTGGCCGGCACCTTCGCGACGTACGGGCTCATGAAGAAGCTCGTGCGGGTCGCGGCCGCGCCCGGCCTCTTCGTCGAGACGCTGCTGCTGGTCCTCCCCGCGCTGGTCGTGCTGGTGGTGCTGCAGGTGCGCGGCGCCGGTTCCCTCGAGGACGCGGGCGCCGGGCACCTGCTGCTGCTGGCCAGCTCCGGCATCGCCACCGCGGTGCCCCTGCTACTGTTCGCGGCCTCCACCCGGCGCATCCCGCTGAGCACCGTGGGTCTCCTGCAGTACGTCACCCCGTTGATGCAGCTGGCCATCGGGGTGTTCGTCAACGGGGAGCCGATGCCACCAGCCCGGGTGGTGGGCTTCTCCGTCGTCTGGCTCGCACTGGTCATCTTCACCGTGGACGGCCTGCGGGCCGGCCGCGCGGCCCGGCGGGCCGTCCCCGTGCCGGCCCCGGCGGGCCTGTGAGCGGCGGCTCGGGCGGGCTACCTGCCCCCGCACCCCGTCCGGTTCGCCACCGCCCCCACCCACGCAGGAGACTCCACCCATGAGCAGCGACGCCCTCCCTGCCCCCGACCCCGAGCACCCCGCCGGGCAGGCCGGGCCGGCCGGTCCGGCCGGCGACGGGCCCGTCGAGCAGGACGGCGGTGCGGCCGCGGGGCTGCCCCGGCGCGAGCGCGACGTGTTGGCCTTCGAGCGCCAGTGGTGGCGCCACGCCGGGTCGAAGGAGGCCGCCATCAAGGAGCAGTTCGGGCTCTCGGCGACCCGTTACTACCAGGTGCTCAACGGCGTCATCGACCGGCCCGAGGCGCTCGCGCTCGACCCGCTGCTGGTCCGTCGGCTGCGGCGCATGCGCGCGACCCGGCAGCGGCGGCGCTCGGCCCGCACCCTGGGCACCGACCTCTGACGCCGACTAGTCTCGATCACCGTGGGGAGGCATGGCGTACCGGACGGTGAGCCCGACGGCACCCCCGACGACAGCGGCCAGGGCGGTGACCAGGGCGGCCACCCGTTCGACGACCCCGTCGACGACCACGCCGACGACCACGCCAGCACCCTCGGTCGGCGCAGCCGCGCCGAGCGCCGCCGCGAGGGCCTGCTGCCCCCGGGGCCCGACCCCATGTCCGGGCGCACCCCTGCCGTCGAGCCCGGTGCCACCGGCCGGCCCGCCGCCCAGGCCGGGCCGCGCACCCACGTCGCCGGGATCCCGGCCGCTCCGGGCCGGCAGGACACCTCCCCGCCGGTGAGCCGCCGAGCGGGTGCGGCCCCGCCGCCCCCGACGCCGCCGCGAGCGGTCCCGCGCACCCCGGCGGTCCCACCGCCGGCCACCCGGGGCCTGCCGACGCCGCCCCCCGCCCCTTCCGCAGGGCGTCCCGACGCCTCGGCCGACCCGTCCCCCGAGCAGTCCACCGCACCTCCCACCGGGCGCGCCGACGCGGCGCCGTCGGGTCCCCGCACGTCGGTCGACCCGCTGCCGGGCAACCGGCCGCCGGCCGGCCGCGGTCCGGTCACCTCGGGGCTGCCCAGCTGGGCGACCTCGCTCGAGCCGCCGACCCCGACCGGCGGCACGCCCGACGGGGGCGCGGGCGGTGCGCCGGGGGGCTCGGCCGGCTGGTCGGGCGCCGAGCGCCGCGTCGCCGACCGCCCGGGTGCGGTGCCGTCGTCGGGGGAGCGGCGCAGCACCCCACCGCCGCCACCACCGGTCCCGCCCAGGCAGGTCCCCGACGTCGACCGGCGCGGGGCCGACGGTCCCCGCACGGACCCCCGCACCGACCCCCGCACGGACCCCGGCACCGACCCCCGCACCGACCCCGGTACCGACGGTGCCGGTCGGCCGGCGGTCGGCCGCGGGCCGGCCAGCGGTGAGACCGGTGTGCTCGGCGGCCGGGCCGCCACCCGGGCCGAGCGGCAGGCGGTCGACGCGGTGCGCCGGCGCGAGGAGCGGCGCCAGGGCATCACCCCGATCCCGCCGCTGCCCGGTGAGGGGCGGCGGGCCTCGCGCGGACTGGTGCTGAGCCTGGTCGTCGTGGTCGTGGTCGCGTTGGTCGTGCTCGCCGTCTGGGCGTTCCAGCGGCCCGGCGGCGACGAGTCGGCCGCGAGCACCCCGACCTCCGCGCCGGCCAGCACGGCGCCACCCAGCACGGCGGCGCCGACCACGGCGGTCCCGACGACCGCGGCGCCGACCACCCCGGCCGTCCCGGTGTTCGCCCCGGTGACGGTCCTCAACGCCACCGACGTCAACGGCCTGGCCGGCGACATCGGCAGCACCTTCGCCGCCGGGGGCTGGCAGGTGCTCGAGCCCGGGCTCTACAGCGGCGGTGACATCGCCACCACCACGGTCTTCTACACCGCCGGGGACGCCACCCAGGAGCAGGCCGCGGCCACGCTGCAGGCCCAGTTCCCCGAAATCTCCGGCGGCCCGGCGGAGCGCTTCTTCGACATCGACGGCGTGCCCGACCCCGGCCTGGTGGTCGTGGCCACCGGCAACTGGCAGCCCTGAGCCGACCCGCCGGGCACGGTCGACGCACAGGTCGGCCGGGCGCGGAACACAGGCCGTCCACCGTCCGTTCACCCGCCGTGCGTCCCACCGCCGGGCTCGTGCGTCCCCGCCCGCGCCCCGGCGCACGTGCGGCGCTCGCGGCCCTCACCACCGTCCTGCTCGCCGCCGCCCTGCTGGCCCTGCCGGTCGCCGTCCCCGCGGCCGCCCCGGCCCGCGCCGCCGAGGACGTCGCCACCGACGACGCCACGGTGCCCTCCGGCGCCGGGGCCGACGCCGTCGAGCTGGACACCACCACCTACGTGCCCGCCTCGGCCACCGCCGCGGACCCCGCCCCGGCGGTGGTCCTGGCCCACGGGTTCGGCGGCAGCAAGCAGTCGGTGGCCGCCGACGCCCGCGACCTGGCGGCCCGCGGCTACGTGGTGCTGACCTACTCCGCGCGCGGGTTCGGTGCCAGCACCGGGCAGATCGGCCTCGACGACCCGCGCTACGAGGTGGCCGACCTGTCCACCCTGCTCGACGTCCTGGCCGCGCGCGACGACGTGCAGCTGGACGCCCCCGGCGACCCGCGGGTCGGCGTGGCCGGCGCCAGCTACGGCGGGGCGCTCGCCCTGCTGGGCGCGGCCTACGACGACCGGGTCGACGCGATCGCCCCGCAAATCACCTGGAACTCGCTCACCACCGCCCTCTTCCCGTCCCAGGCCGGCGCCGTCGACGGCAGCACCCCGGCGGCCACGCCGAGCACCGGGGGCAGCGGGGTGTTCAAGCGGCTGTGGTCCGGGCTGTTCTTCGGGGCCGGGTCGGTGCCCACCGGCGACGGCCTGCTGGCCTCGCTGACCGGTGGGGCCACCGCGGGGTCCGGGGGCGCGCTCCCCGACGTCGACCCCTCGACGCTGGACTCCGCGGCCGTCGAGCAGGCCTTGACCTGCGGCCGGTTCCGGGCCGAGGTCTGCGCCGCGTACCAGGCGGCTGCGGCCAGCGGCACGCTCACCCCCGAGATCGCCACGGTGCTTGACCGGTCGTCCCCGGCTGGTGTGCTCGATCGCATCACCGCACCCACCCTGCTGGTGCAGGGCACGAAGGACTCCCTCTTCGGCCTCGGGCAGGCCGACGCCAACGCCCGCGGCATCGCGGCGAACGGCACCCCGGTGAGGGTCGTCTGGTACGACGGCGGCCACGACGCCAGCGCCTCGGAGGGCGACACCGCCGACCTGCGCGACCTGGTCGCCGGCTGGTTCGACGTCCACCTGCGGGGCGAGGGCGCCGACCCGGGCACCGGGTTCACCTTCCCCGTGCCCACCGGGGTCAGCGCGGCCGCCGGCAGCGTGCGCGGTGGCGGGCAGACCGAGACGGCAGCGGCCTACCCGGGGCTGACCGGTGACCCCGTGCAGCGGGTCGCCGTCCCGCTGTCGGGCACCACCTCCCCGGTCGTCACCCCGCCCGGCGGCAACCCGGCGGCCATCACCACCGTGCCCGGCCTCGGTGCCGTGACCGCCGCGCTCGGCGGGACGACGGTGGAGATCCCCGGCCAGTTCGCCGCCTTCGACTCCGAGCCGCTGGACGACGCGGTCGACGTCGTGGGCGCCTCGACCGTGACGCTGACCGTGTCCTCCCCGACGGGCACGGCGACGCTGTTCGCCAAGCTCTACGACGTCGCGGCCGACGGCGCGCAGACCCTGCCCGCGGGCCTGGTCGCGCCGCTGTCGTTGACCGGGCTGTCGACCGACCCGACCGCGCCCACCGAGGTCGAGGTGACGCTGCCGGGCATCGTGCACCGCTTCGAGGCCGGGCACACCATGCGCGTGCTGGTGTCCTCCACCGACCAGGCCTTCGCCGCCCCCGCCGAGTCGTCGGTGTACGCGGTGGGGCTGGCCGACGGTGCCGCGGTCGCCGCGCCCACCGTCACCGGCAGCGTGCAGAGCGCCACGGGTGCGACGCGGTGGTGGGTGCTGCTCGGCGTGCTGGCCGCGCTGGCCGTCGGCGGGGTGGTCGTGGCGAAGCTGTGGGGCGCCCGCCGGCGCCGGCAGCTCTCGGTGGTCGAGCCCGACGGCGAGGACGTGCCGCTGCGGTTCACCGGTGTCACGAAGAGCTACAAGGACGGGTTCACCGCCGTCCGGGACCTGTCGTTCGAGGTGCGCCGCGGTCAGGTGCTCGGCCTGCTGGGCCCCAACGGGGCCGGGAAGACCACCTCGCTGCGCATGCTGATGGGTCTGATCCGGCCCACCGAGGGCACCATCTCGGTCTTCGGCCACCCGGCGACGCCGGGCGCACCGGTGCTGTCCCGGCTGGGGTCGTTCGTCGAGGGCACCGGCCTGCAGCCGCACCTGTCGGGTCGGGACAACCTCGAGCTGTACTGGGCGGCGACCGGCCGGCCGCTGGCCGACGCGCACCTGGACGAGGCGATCGAAATCGCCGGCCTCGGGAAGGCGCTGGACAAGCGGGTGCGCTCCTACTCCCAGGGCATGCGGCAGCGGGTGGCCATCGCCCAGGGGATGCTCGGCCTGCCCGACCTGCTGGTGCTCGACGAACCGACCAACGGGCTGGACCCGCCGCAGATCCATGCGATGCGGCAGGTGCTGCAGGACTACGCGGCCACCGGCCGCACGGTCATCGTCTCCAGCCACCTGCTGGCCGAGATCGAGCAGACCTGCTCGCACGTCGTCGTGATGGCCAAGGGCCAGAAGGTCGCCGAGGGCACCGTCGAGGAGATCATCGGCACCGGGGGAGCGGTGCTGCTGGTCGTCGAGGGCGACCCGCAGCGGGCCGAGCAGGTGCTCACCGGGCTGGGTGCCGCGGTCGAGCGGGCCGACGAGGGGCTGGTCGTCGAGCTCGGCGACCTGGGCCGCGCCCAGGCCGTCGCCGCGCTGGTCGAGGCCGGCGTCGGGGTCGAGCAGGTCACCCCGCGTCGTCGCCTGGAGGACGCGTTCCTGTCGCTGGTGGGGGAGTCATGAGCACCGTGCAGACCACCGGCGCCGTCGCCGGGTACCGGCCCGAGCGCACCCTGCGGCTGTCGGTGGAGCTGCGCCGGCAGTTCAAGCGCCGCCGCACCATCGGGGTCTTCGCCCTCATGGTCGCTCTGCCGCTGGTGCTCATCGCCGCGCTGCAGCTGGGGGCCTCGGAGGACGCGCAGGCCAACGGCCGGCTGAACCTGGTGGACGTGGCCACTGCGTCGGGGCTGAACTTCACGCTGTTCGTGCTGTTCGCCACCACCTCCTTCTTCCTGGTCGTGGTCTACGCCCTCTTCTTCGGCGACACCGTGGCCAGCGAGGCGCAGTGGGGGTCCCTGCGCTACGCCCTGGCCACCCCGGTGCCGCGCATGCGGTTGCTGCGGCAGAAGTGGGCGGCGGCGTTCGTGCTCAGCGTCTCCGCGTTGCTGACCGTGACGCTGGTCGCCGTCCTGGCCGGGGGGATCGCCTTCGGGTTCGCCGACATCCAGACCCCGATCGGCATCGGCATCGACCAGGGCGAGGGCCTGCTGCGGCTGGCCGGGATGGTCGGCTACCTCGCCGTCCACCTGCTCGTCGTCGGCACCCTGGCGTTCTGGCTCTCGACCGTCACCGACGCGCCGCTGGCCGCCGTCGGCGGGTCGGTGTTCACGATGTTCGTGTTCGCCATCCTCGACCAGGTCGAGCAGCTCGGCGCCGTCCGGGACTACTTCCCGACCGCGGAGGAGTTCGCCTGGACCGACCTGCTGCAGACCCCGGTCGACAGCGGTGACCTCTACCGCGGCGTCATCCAGTCGCTGCTCTACGCGGCGCTGTTCACCGTGCTGGCCTTCCGGCACTTCGCCCGCCGCGACGTCACCTCCTAGAGGGACGCCCGCACGGCCTCGGCCCAGCCGAGGCCCATCGCGCCGTCCGTGGCGGTCACGTTCGGCAGCGCGGCGACGGCGTCGGCCATGCCGGGGACGGCGGCGCCGTTGGCGGTGACGAACAGCCGGCCGACGGCGTCGGCCATCTCCAGGTCGCTCACCGAGTCGCCCACCGCGACGGCGTCGGCCGGGTCGAGGCCGCGGCGCGCGAGGTCCCAGGCGATGGCGTGGCCCTTGCCGATGCCGCGCGGCATGAGGTGGTAGACGTGCGGGTCGCCCTCGACCGCCAGGGTCACCCGCGGGGTGCGCGGCACCCGGCCGTTGTCCTTGAGGGTGAGCCAGCCCCAGCCCTGCTCGGACAGCCAGGCGTCGACCTCCGCGGTGTCGAGCCGGCCGCGCAGCATCGCGTCGCCGACGTGGGTGCTCGACCACGGGGCGTGCCACTCGACCCGGCCGGGCCAGGTGGCCACCACCGCGTCGACCACGCCGAGCTCCGCCATGACCTCGACCGGCGCGCGGCCGGCGAACTCCTGCGGCAGCTCGCCGGTGAGCAGGTGGGTCTCGCGCCCGCCGGCCCAGCTGACCAGCGACCCCAGCTCGGCGATCGACCCGTCGACGGCGAACACCCGGCCGGCCTCCAGCAGCTGGGCGTGCGTGCGGCCCGACACCAGCACCAGCGGGACCCCGGCCCGGTGCAGCTCGAGCAGCGCCGTCCAGGGCTCGGTGGTCAGCTCGCCGTCGGCGGTGTGCACGAACGACCCGCGCGGGCCGACCATCGTGCCGTCGAGGTCGGTGTAGACGATGGCGACGGGCATGTGGCCCATCCTGCAGTAGGCTCTCGACGTTCCACTCATCCAGAGGGGCAGAGGGACACGGCCCGATGAAGCCCCGGCAACCACTGCGCGAGCAGCAGGTGCCCCATCCGTCCTGCGCGGTCGACGACCCCGTCGCAGGGAAGATGAGGAGGTAGTCGTCGCATGACCCTGACCGCTCCCGCTCACACCCCGGCCCCGTCGGGGATCCCGGCCAACCCCGCCCGCGGCCTGGTGTGCCGCAACTGCGGGGCGACCTTCGGCCTGATCGCCGAGCACGCCTGCGCCGAGTGCTTCGGCCCGCTGGAGGTCGACTACGACCCCGAGCTCATGCGTGCGGTCACCCGTGCGCAGATCGAGGCCGGGCCGCAGAACATCTGGCGCTACGCCCCGCTGCTGCCGACCGGCCAGGACCCCGCCCAGCGGGTCAGCCTGGACCCGGGCATGACCCCGCTGGTGCGCGCCCAGCGCCTCGGCGACGAGCTGGGCTTCACCGCCCCGCTGTGGGTGAAGGACGACTCGGCCAACCCCACCCACTCGTTCAAGGACCGCGTGGTGAGCCTGGCCGCCACGGCGGCCAAGGGCTTCGGCTACACGAAGATCGCCTGCGCCTCGACCGGCAACCTGGCCAACTCGGTGGCCGCGCACGCCGCGCGCAACGGCCTGCCCTCCTACGTCTTCGTGCCCAGCGACCTCGAGCCGGGCAAGATCGTGCAGTCGGCGGTGTACGGCCAGGCCCTCGTCGCGGTCGAGGGCTCCTACGACGAGGTCAACCGGCTGACCAGCGAGCTGGCCGAGACCGACGAGTTCGAGGACGCCGCGTTCGTCAACCAGAACGTCCGGCCCTACTACGCCGAGGGCTCCAAGACCGTCGGCTACGAGATCGCCGAGCAGCTGGGCTGGCGCATCCCGGCCCAGGTGGTCATCCCCATGGCGTCGGGCTCGCTGCTCACCAAGGTCGACAAGGCCTGGAAGGAGCTGGTGGCCGCCGGCATCGTCGCCGACACGCCGTGGAAGGTGTTCGGCGCGCAGTCGGCCGGCTGCGACCCGATCGCCACCGCGTTCGAGAACGGCTGGGACGTCGTCAAGCCCGTCAAGCCCACCGGCATCGCCAAATCGCTCAACATCGGCAACCCCGCCGACGGCCCCTACGCCCTCGACGCGATCCGCCGCACCGGTGGGTCGGTCGGCCGGGTGGGCGACGAGGAGATCGTGGCCGGCATCCGCGACCTCGCCCGTACCACCGGGGTGTTCGCCGAGACCGCGGGCGGGGTCACCACCGCCGTGCTGCGCCAGCTGGTGGAGGTTGGGCTGCTGGACCCCGCGGCCGAGACCGTCGTCCTCAACACCGGCGAGGGGCTCAAGACCCTCGACCCGTTGGCGCCGGTGGTCGGTCCGACCCACCGCGTCGAGCCCTCCCTGCGGTCGCTGCGGCAGGCCGGCCTCATCGCCTGAGCACCCGGTCCCCCGGAGGGGGTGCCCGGTCGGCTCAAGTCGCCCGGGCGGCTGCCGATCCAGAACACATTCGGACGGAATGGTTCCGTTCTGGGTGCGGGAGGGATCGATGGACGTGTTCGGGCGGTCGGGACGTCGGTCTGCGGGTGCGGTGGCACCGGTGCACGGGGTCGGCCGGGCGGCGGCCTTCGCCGCGGCAGCTGAGGACGTCGTCGACGACCTCGCCGCGGGCCACGGGTACGAGGCGGCGGTCGTCAGCCGGATGACCGACCGCACCTGGACCGGCCTGGCGGCCCGCTCCGGGGGGCGGGCGACCTCGGTCGGGCGGGTGCTCCCCGTGGAGCACACCGCCTGCCACCACCTGCTGGTCGACCACTGGCCGGTGGTCGAGCGCGACCTGCACCAGCACGCCGACCCGGCGCTGCGCTCCGTCGCGGAGCGGTACGGGGTGTCCGCCTACGGCGGGGCGGCGCTGCTCGGGCCCGACGGGCGGCGGCTGGGGAGCGTGTACGGCTACTCCTCCGACGCCCGCGACGACGTCGACGCCGACCGCTTCGCCACCCGGCTGGCGGTGGCCGCGGCGGATCTGGGTCGCCGGCTCACGTCGGCTCTGGAGGCCGCGGCCGACGAGCGGCGCGCGGCGCACGACCGCGCCCGCGCCAGCGCCGACGGCGTGACCGGTCTGCCCGACCGGCGCGGGTGGGGGCTGTTCCTGCAGGAGGAGGGCGTCCGGGCCGGTCGGCTGGGTGAGGACATGTCCGTCGTGCTCCTGGACGTCGGCCTCGTGCGCACGGTGCGCGGGGTGCGTCGGGCCGGGGACGTGCTGCGCGAGGCGCTCGGCGACCTGGGCGTGAGCCGGGTCAGCGGCCGGCAGTTCGGGGTGGTGGCCGGCGGCCCGGGCGACGCCGACCCGGCCGAGGTCGCCGCGACTGCGCAGGCGGCGCTGCGCGCGGCCGGCTACACCGCGACCAGCGGGTGGGCGCTGCGCGACCCGCTGGAGGGTGCGGTGGGTACCTGGTGGCGGGCCGAGGACGCGCTGCTCCGGGTGCGGGCCGCGACGGCCGCCGGCTGAGCCCCGTCCCGGGGGGTCGCACGCCCCGCCGTCCTGCCGATAAGGGGGATGACGATCCGGAACAGAAGTAGCTGGAAGTGGGTGGCGTGGTGGTGCGGCAGGTGGAGGCCCCGGTGCGGGGCGCCGGGGGCTGGGCCGACGAGTTCGCCATCGCCCCGTCGGTGCAGGTGCTCGACACGCGCGTCGGCGGGCCCGCGCTGCCCGACCGGGCCGCCGTGTGGTCGCGCGGCACCCTGCCCGGGGCCGATGCCGCGCTCTCGCTGCTCGGCACGCTGGGCGGGGTCGACGCGTGGACCGTCACCCGCCTGACCGAGGACACCTGGACCGGGCTGGCCGTCCAGCGAACCGCCCGCGCGACCGCGCCGGGTGCGGCCTGGGCCAGCAGCCGGGCGGCCCAGTACACCGCGGGCACCCCCGTCGCCCGCGACCGGTCGCTGTGCCACCACCTGCTCACCGGCCCGCAGGCGGTCGCCATCCGCGACCTGGGCGCCGACCCCGCACCGGACCTCCGGCGGATCGCCGACGGCTGGGGTCTGCACGGCTACCTCGGCATCGCCCTGGTGGCCCCCGACGGGCGGCAGCTGGGCTCGCTGGCCGGGCTGAGCGCCCAGCCGCTGGAGACCGCCGACCGCAACTGGACCGAGCTGCTGACGGTGCAGGCCGCCGCGCTGCAGGCGTCGTTGAGCGCCGACATCGCCGCCCTGGTCGGGCGCCGGCAGGAGAGCTTCGAGCGCAGCCTGGGCAGCCAGGACGACGTCACCCGCCTGCCCAACCGGCGGGGCTGGGCGTCGCTGCTGGCCACCGAGGAGCAGCTGTCCACCCCGGTCGGCGACCCGGTGGGGCTGGCGCTGGTCGACCTCGGTGTCGTGCGCACCGTGCGGTCGCTGCGGCGAGCGGTGGCGGTGGCCCGCGAGGCCGCCGGCGACGTGCAGCTGGCCCGGGTGGGCCCGCGCCAGCTGGGCATCCTCGCGGGTGGGCTGCAGACCTCGCAGGTCACGCGCACGGCCGGCCTGGTGCAGGCGCGGCTGGAGGGTGCCGGGTTCACGACGGCGACCGCGCACACCATGCGGGCCGGGCTGGAGCCGATCGCGACCACGTGGGCCCGGGCCGAGAACGCGCTCGTCGCCGCTCGCCGGGAGCAGGCGGGGCGAGGCCGATGACCGCGGGCGTCCCCGACACCTGGCTGCTGTCGACCGAGACCGACCGCACCGCCGACGTCGGACTCGTGCGCCCCGGCATGGTGGCCGGCGGCGTGCTGACCCTGGTGCTGATGCTGGTCGAGGCCGACCGGCTGCAACGCTGGGAGGCCGCGGCCGCGGTGCCCCTCGCCCGCCTGGTCGGGGTCGAGGACGCCCGCCAGCTGGGACGCTCGGTGCTGTTCAGCGTCGACGGGCAGGCCACCGGCATCGACGTCACCGTCGGGTGCACTGCGGCGTTCCTGCTGCTGCCCTTCGTCGCGGCCACCACGGTGCTGCTGGCCGTGCGGCGCATCCCGGCGCTGCGGGCGATCGCCTCGCTGGGCACCGCCGTCCTGGTGATCCTGGCGGTCAACCAGGCGCGGATGCTGGCCATCACCGCCGGCATGGTCACCTGGGGGCCCGAGGTCGGCTACGCCCGCACCCACGTGCTGGTGGGCACCGCGGTGAGCACGCTGGGCCTCGTGGTGGCCGGCACCTGTTTCCTGCTCGTGCTGCTGCGCGGCACCTACCCCTCCGCCCGGCCCGACCCGCTCGACCTCGAGCCCCTGCGGTGAACGCCGACAACCTGGCGCTGGCCGCGCTCAACACCACCGCGTTCCTGCTCTGCGTGGCCTTCCTGCTCTACGTGGTGTTCATCATGCGGCCCTTCCTCGCCCGCGCCGACGGCATCCCGGGCAGCCGCGCCGGCTACGACTTCCACTTCGTCGTGCCCTGCCTCGACGAGGAGCTGGTGGTCGGCGGCACCGTGCGGCACCTGCTCGCGACCTTCCCCGAGGTCACGCTCTGGGTCGTCGACGACGGCTCCACCGACCTCACGCCCGGCGTCCTGGCCGACCTGGGCGAGCAGTTCCCGCAGCTGCGGGTGGTCACCCGCCGGCTCCCGGACGCCCGCCGCGGCAAGGGGGCGGCGCTGAACGCGGCCTGGCGGGCCATCGACGCCGCGCTGCCGGCCGGGGCCGACCGGCACCGCGTCGTGGTCGGCGTCCTGGACGCCGATGCCCGGCTCGAGCGGCTGGCCCCCGACGTCATCTGCGGCTACCTGGTCGACCCGCGGGTGGCGGCGGTGCAGGTGCAGGTGCGGGTGACCGACGACGTCGACGGGCTGGCCGCCGCCGACCTGGCCGCCCTCGTCGCCCTCGACGACGTCCCGGCCCGGCGTCGTGACTCCTGGCTGGTGCAGCTGCAGGACCTGGAGTTCACCGGCCCCATCGCGGCGATGCAGAGCCTGCGGCGACGCACCGGCAGCGTCGGGATGGGCGGCAACGGCCAGTTCACCCGCATGTCGGCCCTGGACCGCATCGCCGAGGAGTTCGGCACGCCGTGGCACGGCGCCCTGCTCGAGGACTTCGAGCTCGGCCTGCACGTGCTGCTCACCGGTGCCCGCACCGAGTACTGCGACGAGACGTTCGTGGCGCAGACCGGGCTGCCGCGGGTCGGCGCGCTGCTGCGGCAGCGCAGCCGCTGGGCCCAGGGCGGCATGCAGTGCATGCGCTACCTCTGGCCGATCATCTGCTCGCCCCGGGTCAGCCTGCCCGGCGCGCTGGAGATCGCCTACTACCTGTGGGTGCCCTGGTCGCAGCTGCTGGGCTCGATCGTCTTCCCGGCGGCCGTGGCGGTGCAGGTCCACTACATGACCACCACCGGCGACGGCGTCGGCGACTGGTGGGCCGCGGGCGCCTGGGGTCTCGTGCCGCTCGCCGCGCTGTTCGGCGTCCTGCCGCACGTGGTCTGGGGGCCGGTCTACCGCGTGCGCAGCGGCGGGTCGGTGAGCCGCCGGCGCGCCGTCGCGCTCGGGCTGCTCAACGTGGCCTACGCCTACCTGCTCCAGGTGGCGGTCTGGTGGGCCTTCGTCCGCATCCTGCGCGGACGCCGGGACTGGAAGAAGACGCCCCGCACCGGCTCGGCCGGGTCGGGCCGGTTCGACCTGCCCGCGCCGGGCCGGGCCCCCGACGCCGGGGAGCGGTCGCTGTTCGCCGAACCGCCCCCGGCGGCGGGGTGGGTGCTCGACGTCGGCCCGCCGGTCTCCGAAGGGGATGCCCGGCCCACCGGCCGGACGACGCTGGCCGAGCCGTCGACCGGCCGGCTGGTGTTCGCCGCCCCCCCTGCCGCGCCCCCGGTCGAGCCCCCCACGGCGGCGCAGCCCCTCCTCCCGGGCGGGCGGCGCCCGCGCCCCACCGTGCCCGCGGCCCGGACGACCCCGGTGACCGCTGCGCCCCCGGCCGCCCCGGCGGCCCCGGCGGCACCGGCTCCCCCGGCGGCCCCGGCGGCACCGGCTCCGGTCGACCCCGCGGGACCGGCCACCGAACGGCTGTCCCCGGTGCTGACCTCGCGGCCGGCCGCCCCGCCCGCCGCCCAGCGCCCGCCGGCCCCCACCGCCCCCGCACCCGAGCACCCGAGCGACCTGGAGCAGCACCCGTGACCCTCACCGACCTCCGTCGCCGCGCCGGGACGGTGACCGCCCTGGCGACCGCGCTCGTCGTCCTGGGGGCGGCGCCGGCCTCGGCCGACACGGCCTCGGCCTCGGCCACCGCGGCGTCCATCACCCTGCTCGGCGGCAGCCCCGCCTCCTCGGGTGCGGTCACCGCCACCCACGACGGCGAGACCGGGTCGACCACCGGCAACCCGGCACCGGCCCTGGCGTTGCTGGGCTCGCAGACCCTCATCACCTCCGGCACCTTGGTGCAGAAGGCCGTCGCCAACGGGGACGGCACCTCGGCGGCGTGCTCGGCGCTGGTCGGCGCGGGCGGCGGCGTCACGATCGGCGCGGACGGCAGCTGCCTCGTCGCCCCGGGCACCGGCGGGGTGTCGCTCCGGCTGCTCGGCGGCGCCCTGCCGGTCGACGTCCTGGCCGACGCGATCTCCTCGCGCTGCACGGCCTCCTCGACCGGGGCCACGACGGCGGCCTCGTCGCTGGTCAACGCCCGGGTCCGGACCACCACGCTGACGGTCCCGACCGTCGTCCCGCTGGCGTCCTCGCCGGCGGTGGGGGCCGGGCTGTCGGTGCCGGGGGTGGCCACCCTGCTGCTCAACGGCCAGACCGCCCCGCAGGGCGCGGGCAGCGTGCAGGTCGCCGCGCTGTCGGTCAGCCTGCTCGCCGACGGCACCCGGGTCGACGTCGCGACCTCCACCTGCGGGCTCAACGTCGCCACCGTGGCGGTGCCGGCGGTGCCCCTGACCGGGTGGACGGTGGTGGCCGGTGCGGTCGTGGCCGGCTGGGCCGTCCTCGCGGCGCGCTGGGTGCGGCGCCGGGGCGTCGCGGTGCGCACGGCATGACCCCGCGGGTGGCGGTGGTCATGGGCACCCGTCCCGAGATCATCAAGCTGGCGCCGGTGGTGGCCGCGCTGGGCCCGGCAGCCCGGCCGCTGGCCACCGGTCAGCACTGGGACGCCGCGCTCACCGACGTGTTCTTCGCCGGCGTGGGCATGCCGCGGCCGATCCAGCCGCTGCGCGGCATCGGCGGCCGCGACCGCGCGGGCCAGGTGGCGGCGATGCTCACCGGGCTCACCGAGTGGTTCCGCAGTGACCGGCCCGACGTCGTCGTCGTCCAGGGCGACACGAACTCGGCCAACGCCGGCGCGCAGGCCGCCCACCACCTCGGCATCGCGGTCGTGCACGTGGAGGCGGGGCTGCGCTCGCACGACCGCGCGATGCCCGAGGAGATCAACCGGCTGGTCATCGGCGCGGTGGCCGACGTGCACTGCGCCGCCACCGCGGGCAACGCCGAGCACCTGCTGCGCGCCGGCGCCCCGCCGGCGTCCGTGCACGTCACCGGCAACACCATCGTCGAGGCGACCCGGAGCACGCTGCCCGACGCCGCGCGGCGGGCTGCGTTGCAGGAGCAGTACGGGGTGCGCCCCGACGGCTACGTGCTGGCCACCGTGCACCGCCCGGAGAACACCGACGACCCGGCCCGCCTGCAGGCGCTGCTGCACGCGCTGGGCGAGCTCGGCCTGCCGGTGCTGCTGCCGCTGCACCCCCGCACCCGCGCCGCGCTGGCCGCGTCGGGGGCCGTCGTCCCGGCCGCGGTGCGGTGCACCGCACCGGTCGACCACCCCACGTTCCTCGCGCTGGCGGCCGGGGCGCGGCTGCTGGTGAGCGACTCCGGGGGGGTGCAGGAGGAGGTCACGGTGCTCGGGAAGCCGCTGGTCGTGGTGCGCACCAGCACCGAGCGGCCCGAGGCGGTCGACGCCGGGTTCGCGGTGCTGGCCGCGCCCGGGGCCGTGGGCACCGCGGCCGAGTGGTTGCTGCGCCCCGGGTGGCCCGAGGAGCTCGCCCACCGGCCCAGCCCCTTCGGCGACGGCCGGGCCGCCGAGCGCATCGCCGCCCTGGTGCTCGCCGCCGCCCGGGTACCCGCCCTGGGGTGACCCCGTTCTTGCACTCGCCTGGGTCGAGTGCCAGACTCGTGGTTGGCACTCGGGGTATCCGAGTGCCAACCAGGTCGGTTCGGTGAGGCACCGGCGCGTGGGCCGCAGGAGCGTCCACGACGCGGGTGTCGTCCGTCGCGGGCACCGCCCGGCCTAGCAGCGAGCCACGCATGGAGGACACCACCACATGGCCAAGATGATCGCCTTCGACGAAGAGGCCCGCCGCGGCCTCGAGCGGGGCATGAACACCCTCGCCGACGCCGTCAAGGTCACCCTGGGCCCCAAGGGCCGCAACGTCGTGCTGGAGAAGAAGTGGGGTGCCCCCACCATCACCAACGACGGTGTGAGCATCGCCAAGGAGATCGAGCTCGAGGACCCGTGGGAGAAGATCGGGGCCGAGCTCGTCAAGGAGGTCGCCAAGAAGACCGACGACGTCGCGGGTGACGGCACCACCACCGCCACCGTGCTGGCCCAGGCCCTCGTCCGCGAGGGGCTGCGCAACGTCGCCGCCGGCGCCAACCCGATGGCCCTGAAGAAGGGCATCGAGAAGGCCGTCGCCTCGGTCTCGGAGTACCTCCTCTCGACCGCCAAGGACGTGGAGACCAAGGAGCAGATCGCTGCCACCGCCTCCATCTCCGCCGCTGACCCGGCCATCGGCGAGCTCATCGCCGAGGCCATGGACAAGGTCGGCAAGGAAGGCGTCATCACCGTCGAGGAGAGCAACACCTTCGGCCTCGAGCTCGAGCTCACCGAGGGCATGCGCTTCGACAAGGGCTACACCTCGCCCTACTTCGTCACCGACACCGAGCGCATGGAGGCCGTCCTCGACGACCCGTACGTGCTCGTCGTCAACTCCAAGATCAGCTCGGTCAAGGACCTGCTGCCCCTGCTGGAGAAGGTCATGCAGAGCGGCAAGCCGCTGCTGATCATCTCCGAGGACGTCGAGGGCGAGGCCCTGGCGACCCTGGTGGTCAACAAGATCCGCGGCACCTTCAAGTCGGCCGCCGTCAAGGCCCCCGGCTTCGGCGACCGCCGCAAGGCCATGCTGGGCGACATCGCCATCCTCACCGGTGGCCAGGTCATCTCCGAGGAGGTCGGCCTCAAGCTCGAGAACGCCGGTCTCGACCTGCTCGGCCGCGCCCGCAAGGTCGTGGTGACCAAGGACGAGACCACCATCGTCGAGGGTGCCGGCGACCAGGACCAGATCGCCGGTCGGGTCAACCAGATCCGCGCCGAGATCGAGAAGTCCGACTCCGACTACGACCGCGAGAAGCTCCAGGAGCGCCTGGCCAAGCTCGCCGGTGGCGTCGCCGTCATCAAGGCCGGTGCCGCGACCGAGGTCGAGCTCAAGGAGCGCAAGCACCGCATCGAGGACGCCGTGCGCAACGCGAAGGCGGCCGTCGAGGAGGGCATCGTCGCCGGCGGTGGCGTCGCCCTCGCCCAGGCCAGCTCGGTGTTCGAGAAGCTGGAGCTCGACGGTGACGAGGCGACGGGCGCGAACATCGTGCGCGTCGCGCTCGAGGCCCCGCTGAAGCAGATCGCCGTCAACGCCGGCCTCGAGGGCGGCGTCGTGGCCGAGAAGGTGCGCAACTCCGAGACCGGGTGGGGCCTCAACGCCGCCTCCGGTGACTACGTCGACCTGGTCGGCGCGGGCATCATCGACCCGGCCAAGGTCACCCGCTCGGCGCTGCAGAACGCCGCCTCCATCGCGGCGCTCTTCCTCACCACCGAGGCCGTCATCGCTGACAAGCCGGAGAAGGCCGCCCCGGCCATGCCCGGTGGCGACGGCGGCATGGGCGGCATGGACTTCTGATGAAGGACCACGTCGCCCCCCGCGACGCACTCCGTGCGCCGCGGGGGGCGACGTAGCCGTTCCATCGCGTCACCTGCATGACGGCGGGGCCGTCCTCCTCCGGGAGGGCGGCCCCGTCCGCGTGTCAGGCCTCGGTGAACTCGACGCCGAGCTGTCGCGCGGCCTCCTCGAGCACCCGCATCACCGCGAGGGTGTCGGCCAGCGGCATCACCGCCGACTCGGTGCGCCCGGCGAGCACGCCCTCGTGCACCTCGGCGAGCTCGTGGCTGTAGCCGGTGCCCGAGGCAGGGAGGGTGATCTCCTCGGGCTCCGCGCCGGCCCGGTGCAGCACGATCGTGGCCGGGTGGTGGAACCGGGGCAGGACGTCGACCCACCCCTGCGTGCCGAACACCCGCGCCTGGCCCGGCAGGGCGTTGCGCAACGACGTCAGCAGCGTGGCGGCGCGGCCGTCGGCGTACCCCAGCAGCAGCGCGGCCTCGGCGTCCACCCCGGTCGGGAAGGTCGACCCGGTCGCGGTGACCGTGTCCGGGTCGCCGAGCAGCATCTGCGCGAACGACACGACGTAGACGCCCAGGTCGAGCAGTGCGCCGCCGCCGAGCTCCTGGGCGAACAGCCGGTCGGCCGGGTCGTACTCCCGGGCCACGCCCAGGTCGGCCTGCACGCTGCGCACCTCGCCGATCGCGCCGTCGGCGACCAGCTCGCGCAGCCGCACGACCGCCGGCTGGAAGCGGGTCCACATCGCCTCCATGACGAACACCCCCGCGGCCCGGGCGGCGTCGACGACCTCCTGCGCGCCGGCGACGGTGGCGGTGAAGGACTTCTCCACCAGCAGGTGCTTGCCGGCGGCGATCGCGTCGAGGGCCACCGCGTGGTGCTGCGGGTGCGGGGTCGCCAGGTACAGGACGTCGACGTCGGGGTCGGCCACGAGGTCGGCGTAGGAGCCGTGCGCGGTGCCGATGCCGTGCCGGGCCGCGAAGCCCTGCGCCCGGTCCAGCGACCGCGAGCCGACGGCGGTCACCTCCGCCCCGGGCACCTGCACGAAGTCCCGGACGACGTTCTCCGCGATGCGGCCCGGTCCGACGATGCCCCAGCGGGTCGTTGTGGTCACCCCTGCGACGGTAGCGGGGGGAGACTGGGCCCGTGGCGCTGCTGATCGACACCCCCGTCTGGCCGTGGCGGGGGCGGCTGTGGTCGCACCTGGTCAGCGACACCTCCTACGAGGAGCTGCACGCCTTCGTCGAGGCCGAGCTGGGCATCCCGCGGCGGGCGTTCCAGGGTGACCACTACGACGTCCCCGAGGAGCTGCACGAGGTCGCGGTCGCCGCCGGGGCGGAGTCGGTGTCCTGCCGGGAGCTGCTCGCGAGGTTGCTCGCCGCCGGGCTGCGGATCAGGAAGCGCTGATCCCGGCATGCCCACTGCGCACTCCGCGGCGGGACTGCGCAGTGGTCATGCCGAGTCGACCCGCGCGCGCAGCAGCTGCAGCTCGGCGGCCAGGTTGGCCCGGGCCGCGGGCTCCCAGGGCTGGGCGGTCGGCGTCCGGTAGAGCCTCGGCAGGTCGAGCAACGACTCCAGGACGGCGATGCGGCCGGCGGTGAACGTGGCGTCGTCCAGGTGCCCGTACTCCTCCCGGACGGCGGAGGCGTAGCCGGCGTAGGCCTGCGGCGGGGCGGCCAGCACGGCGAGGTCGGCGTCGCACAGCACCGCGCCGTCGGCGTCGTCGTCACCCGGGTCGTGGCCGGCGGTCAGCCGCACCAGCCGGGCCACCTCGGCCAGCCGCTCGTCGGGCACCAGCCCGCGCAGCCCGGCGAGCGCCCGCTGCGCGCTGACCTCCTCGTTGTCGGTGGCGGTGGGGTCGTAGACCACGTCGTGGTACCAGGCGGCCAGGGCGACGGCGGTGGGGTCGGCGGCGTGCCCGGCCAGCTCGCCGGCCACGCCCAGGACGGCGGCCAGGTGCGCCAGGTCGTGGTAGCGGCGGTGCGGCTCGCCCCACGCGTCGACCAGCGCGGCCCACTCGGTGCGGGCGGTGGGGGAGTCCTCGGTCAGGGCGGCGAAGTCCTCGAACTGGACGGTCATGCCTCCACGGTGCACTGCCGCACCGCGGTGAGCGCGAGCACCCGGGCCACGTGGCCGAGGTCGGCGACCGGCACCTGCTCGCGCGGCGAGTGCGCCAGCCCCAGGTCGCCCGGGCCGTAGTGCAGCGTGGGGACGCCGGCGGCGGCGTAGAGGCGCAGGTCGGTGCCGGCCGGCACGTACCGCTCGGTCGGACGGGCGCGGCCGGCGTCGACGACGGCCTGCGCGACGGCGGGCAGCAGCGGCGAGCCCTGCGGGAGCCGACCGCTGGCGAACGCGCCCCCGACCCACTCGACCCGGGCGGGGTGGTCGGCCAGCCACGGGTGCCCGGCGCAGGCAGCGGCGACCGCGGCCTCGAAGGCGGCGCGGGCGGTCTCCACCGGTTCGTCGACCCGCACGCCGTAGCGGCCCTCGGCGACCAGCCGGTCGGGCACGGTCGAGGACCAGTCGCCGGCGTGCACGGTGCCGATGGAGAGCCCGTAGGGCAGCGCGGTGCCGGTGAAGCGCTCGACGTCGCGCTGCCGCGACGCCTCGAAGTCGCGCAGCGCCGCGTGCACGTGGCCGAACAGCTCGACGGTGCTCACCCCCTGGTCGCGCATCGCGCCGTGCGCGGCCAACCCGGTGAGGGTGAGGCGGAAGGTGAGCGCGCCGGCGTTGGCGGTCATGACGGCCCCCGCGGTGGGCTCGGGGATGATGCACGCCGCACCGCGGTGACCCCGACGGAGCGCGGCCCAGGCGCCCAGACCGCCGTCCTCCTCGCCCACCACGCTGTGCACGGCCAGCGGCCGGGCCAGCCGCACCCCGGCCGCGGCCACCGCCCGGGCAGCGGCGAGGGCGGCCACCAGCCCGCCCTTCATGTCGCAGGTGCCGCGACCGTGCAGCGCACCGCCGGTCAGCCGGGGCGTGAAGGGGTCACCGGGCCACAGGTCGAGCTCACCGGGCGGGACGACGTCGGTGTGCCCGCACAGCACCAACCCGGGCTCCCCGGCGCCACCGAGCGTGCCCACCACACCCCAGGCCTCCTCGCGCGCGACCTCCTGGCCCGGGGCGTCGTCGGCGGTCGCGGCCTCGACCAGGTCGATGGCCCACACGTCGGTCTCGGCGCCCAGCGCGCGCAGCCAGCCGGCGACGATGTGCTGGGCGTCGGACTCCGCCGGTGAACCGCCCACCGACGGCACCGACACCAGCTCCCGGAGCCGGTCCAGCAGCCAGGTCTCGTCGACGGCGTCCAGGACGCGGGCCTCGGCGTCGGTCAGGTCGGCCACCGGCACAGTCTCGCGCACTAGGTTGCCCGTCATGACGTCTCCGCCGCCCGGCTGGTACCCCGACCCCGCCGGGAGCTCGGCGTCCCGCTGGTGGGACGGGCAGGGCTGGACCGAGCACCTCCAGCAGCCGGCCGCACCGCAGCCGCAGCAGTACCAGCAGCCGCAGCACCAGCAGGGGCGGTCGATCCTGCTCGAGCAGCCGGTCCTGGTCGTGCAGCAGAAGACCAAGCTCATCGAGCTCACCAACGAGTACAAGGTCGCAGACGCACACGGCCAGCAGATCGGCGCCGTCGTGGAGGTGGGCCAGTCGGCCGCGAAGAAGGCGTTGCGGTTCGTCTCCTCGATCGACCAGTTCCTCACCCACCGGCTCGAGGTGCGCGACGCCACCGGTGTCGTGCTCGTGCTCCACCGGCCCGCGAAGCTGGTGAAGTCGCGGGTGCAGGTCAGCCGGGCCTCCGGCGAGCCGGTCGGGGAGATCGTGCAGGCCAACGCCTTCGGCAAGATCCGCTTCGACATGGTCGTCGGCGGCCAGGTGGTGGGGGCGATCCAGGCGGAGAACTGGCGGGCGTGGAACTTCGCGATCACCGACCACACCGGCACCGAGGTCGCCCGGATCACCAAGACCTGGGAGGGCCTCGCGCGGACGATGTTCACCACCGCGGACAACTACGCCGTGCAGGTGCACCGGCGCCTGGAGGAGCCGCTGGCCTCGTTGGTGCTGGCCAGCGCGCTGACGGTGGACACGGCGCTCAAGCAGGACGACCGCGGCTTCGGGTGAGGCGTACGGTGGACGTCGTCCGGGCCGGGCGACCTGTGTCCCCGGGCTCCACTGGATAACTGCCGCCGGGGAATACCGCTCTTTCGAGGCTGGAGCCCCGGATGCGCAACTCGCCGCGAGGCGACCAGCGTCCGGTCCGGACCCCACCGCACGACGAAGGCCCCCTCCTGGGAGGGGGCCTTCGTCGTCGGGCCCCCCGCAGGGGGTCCTCCTACTGGCCCAGCAGCCAACCGCAGGGCGCGGCCAGCTCGTCGGCGGCGGCCGGCCCCCACGACCCGGCTGCGTAGGTCTGCACCTCGGGCCGGTCGTCGAGCAGCGGCTCCACGGCGGCCCAGGCCTTCGCCAGCCCGGTGCTGGTGGTGAACAGCGACCGGTCGCCGGTCACGACGTCGTGGATCAGCGACACGTACGGCGGAAGCGGCGTGCCGCCCTCGATGTCGGCCAGGTCGAGCGTGGTGCGGGTCTGGGTGAGCTCGAGCTGCGGCCCGGGCTTCTTGGCCACGAAGTCCAGGTCGAGGGCACCGGCGCCCGACAGCGACAGCGTGATCACGTTGCCGTGCGCGGGCACGTGGGTGACCGGGCCGTCGGGCTTGCGCAGCACCAGCGACACCTTCTGCTCCGACGCGGCGAGCTTCTTGCCGGTACGCAGCAAGAAGGGGACCCCGTGCCACCGGTCGGTGTCCACCCAGAGCCGGGCCGCGACGAAGGTGTCGGTCGTCGAGTCGTCGTCGATGCCCTCGATGTCGGTGTAGCCCTCGAACTGGCCGAGGACGACGTCCTCCTTGGCCAGCGGCCGGAAGGCCGCCAGCACCGACTCCCGGGCCTCCTGCAGCGACGCCGGGGACAGGTCGACCGGGGGCTCCATGGCAACCTCGGCGGCGACCTGGAACAGGTGGGTGACCAGCATGTCCAGGGTGGCGCCGGTGGCGTCGTAGAACTCGGCGCGCTGGGCGACGTCGAGGGTCTCGGGGACGTCGATCTGCACCTGCTGCACGTGCTCACGGTCCCAGACGTGCTCGAACAGCCCGTTGGCGAAGCGCAGGACGTGCAGGTCCTGGGTGCCCTCCTTGCCGAGGAAGTGGTCGATGCGGAAGACCTGCTCCTCGTCGAGCACCGACAGCACCAGCTCGTCGAGCTCGCGGAAGGACTCGGGGCTGGTGCCGTAGGGCTTCTCGTAGACCACCCGGGAGCCCTCGGCCAGGCCGTGCTCCTCGAGGCCCTTGGTCAGCTTCTCGAACGCCGAGGGCGGGACGGCGAGGTAGTGCACGTGCTGGGGGTCCCCACCCATCTCCTGCTTGGTCTCCTCCAGGACGTCGAGGAGGCTGCCGGGGTCGGTCTCGTCGAACCCGCCGCCGGCGAAGCGGAGGTTCGCCACGAAGTCGTCCCAGGGCCCGTCCTCGGGCTTGGGTCCGAACTCGGTGAGCGCGTCGTGCACCCGGCCCTGGAAGTCCTCGTGCGACACGTCGCCGCGGCCGTTGCCGACCAGCCGCCACTCCTTCGGGAGCAGGCCGTGCTGGGCGAGCTGGTAGAAGGCCGGCAGCACCATCCGCCGGGCGAGGTCACCGGTGGCTCCGTAGAGCACGAAGATCGTGGGGGGCAGGTCGGTGTCGGTGGTCCCGTTCTCGGGCACGGTCGTCCTCTCGTCGCGCGGTTCTCCGGCGCGACCATGCCCGCACCACCTCGACGTATGCCTGTGGATCGGCATGAGGCTGCTCTCAGGGTCCGGCGCCGGCGCCCTCCGGCCAGGCCGCGCGCGTGCGACCCCGGCGCGCGGGCCAGGGGCGGCGTCGCTAGCGTGACGCGGGTCCCAGTGCCGCCTCGTCGGGAGATCCCGTGTCCACCACCGCAGCACCCGAGGTCGAGCACAAGCTCCCCGTGAAGACACTGGTCTCGGCCAGCATCGGCAACGCGGTCGAGTGGTTCGACTGGACGGTCTACGCGACCTTCGTCGTGTACTTCGCCGGCCAGTTCTTCCCCAGCGACAACGAGGCCCTGGCGCTGATCGGCGCCACGTCGACCTACGCGCTGGCGTTCTTCTTCCGCCCGCTGGGCGGCTGGCTGCTCGGCCGGTTCGCCGACCTGAAGGGCCGCAAGGCCGGCATGCTGCTGACCATCCTGCTGATGGCCGGCGGCTCGCTGGTGATCGCGGTGCTGCCCACCTACGAGGCGGTGGGCTGGCTGGCGCCGGTCCTGCTGCTGCTGGCGCGGGTGGCGCAGGGCATGAGCCTGGGCGGTGAGGTGTCCAACGCGTCGGCCTACCTGGCCGAGATCGCCCCGCCGGCGCGCCGGGGCCGCTACTCGGCGTTCTTCTACATCTCCACCGGCAGCGCCCTGCTGGTCGCCTCGCTCATGGGCGTGGCGCTGACCAGCGCGTTGAGCGAGGACCAGCTGCAGGCCTGGGGCTGGCGGATCGCCTTCGCCGTCGGCGGTCTGCTGGGCATCGTCGGGCTGTGGCTGCGCCGGTCGCTGGCCGAGACCGACCAGTTCGAGGAGAACGCCGAGAAGGCCAGGGCCACCAAGAACCCGCTGTGGCTCACCCTGCGCGACCACCCGCGGGCGGTCGCCCAGCTGTGCGCCTTCACCATGCTGTCGACGCTGAGCTACTACACGTTCTTCTCCGCGCTCACCCCGTTCGCGATCAACTTCCGCGACGCCGACGGCACCGACGTGTTCATCGCGCTGTCGATCGGGACGGCGTTGTTCGTCGCCGCCTGCTACCCCTTCGGCGCGCTGTCGGACCGGTTCGGCCGCAAGCCGCAGATGCTGGTCTGGTCCGGCGCCATCGCCGTCCTGATCGTGCCGCTGTCGTTCCTGGTGCAGCCGAACCTGTTCTCCCTCGTCGTGGTGTTCAGCGTCGGGCTGGTGCTCTACGCCCTGCTGGCCTCGATCGCGCCGGCGATCATGAGCGAGCTGTTCCCCACCGAGCTGCGCGGCGTGGGCATCGGTGCCTGGTACAACCTCACGGTCGCGGTCTTCGGCGGCACCGCGCCGCTGGTCATCACCGCGCTGAGCGAGGCCGGCCACCCGCTGGTTTTCTTCTGGTACGTCGCCGGCGCCGCGGTCATCGCGTTCCTGACCATCCTGACCCTGCCCGAGACCAAGGGCTCGCAGCTGCGGTGAGCCGCGTGCTCACCGCGCCGCTGTGGTGGGTGGTGGAGCGGGCCGATGCCGGGCCCTACCTGCGCCGCGACGCGCAGCGGTTCGTGGAGTGCCTGCCGCGGCCGGGGTGGGCGGCGCTCTCGCCGCGCGCCCGGTTCGGCCGGCTGGTGGTGCACCACCCGGAGTTCCGCTCGGTCGTGCACCACCGGCTTACGCCGCTGCCGAGGGTGCTGCGCTGGCTGCTGCGCCGCACCTACCCGCCGCTGGCGTCGCTGCACATCGGTGCTCCGCACGTGGGGCCGGGCCTGTTCGTCGAGCACGGCTACGGCACGGTGCTGACCGCGTCCTCGGTGGGGGCGGACTGCTGGGTCAACCAGGGCGTCACGGTCGGGCACACCGGCCGCGGCCAACCGGTGATCGGCGACCGGGTGCGGTTGGGTGCGAACGCCGTCGTCGTGGGCCCGGTGCGGGTCGGCGACGGCGCGGTGGTGGGTGCCGGTGCCGTGGTGCGCACCGACGTCCCGGACGGCGCGGTCGTGGTGCCCCCGGAGGCGGTCCCGCTGCGCCGGCCCTCGCCATGAGCACCGCGCTGACCCCCCCCGGCAGGGCGTCAGAGCATCGTGCGCAGCCGCTCCCGGCGCATCCGCAGGACGTCGACCGATGCGCTGGCCGACGGCGGACCGGGCACCGACTGGCGCAGCTGGGTGTGCACCACGGCGTGCGGCGTCGAGGTCTTGGCCGACACCCGGGACACCAGCCGGTTGATCTCCCGGCGCAGCTCGGCGGCGTCGCGCCAGCCGTTGGTCTCGTGCTCGTCGGGGTGCTCCTCGACCAGCATGACGTCGCCGTCGTCGTGCTTGTGGCTGGCCGCGATGCGCAGCCGCAGTTCGTCGTCCCGCTTGCTCAGCAGCTCGGCGGTCTGCTCGGGGGTGAGCAGCCCGGGGATGCCGACGAACTCCTCGTCCTCGGCGGCCAGCGCCGTGGGCCGGTTGCCGGCGCCGGTGTGCGCGGTGCCGCCGTGCAGGACGTGGGCGAACCGGGCGTCGGCCTCCAGCATCTCGTGCTGGGACAGTGCGCCCTCGCGGGGCTCGCGCGGCGGGAGGTCGAGCTCCTCGAGGTCCTCCTCGGTCTTCCGCGGCGGCGGCATGACGTGGTTGCGCTGCTCCTCCATCGACGCGGCCAGCGCCAGCAGTGGCCGGACGGCGGGCAGGAAGACGGTCGCGGACTCCTGCGGGTCGCGGGCGCGCACGACGCGGCCGACGGCCTGGGCGAAGAACAGGGGGGTGCGGTAGGAGGTCATCCAGGCCAGGACGGCGGCCCGGGGGATGTCAACGCCCTCGGAGACCATGCGCACGCAGACCGCGATGCGGGCCGACCCGGTGGCGAAGCGCTCGATCTTCTTCGACGCCTTCGGGTCGTCGGAGAGGATCAGCTCGGGTGCCTTGCCGGTGATCCGGCGGACGATGCGCGCGTAGGCGCGGGCGTCGTCCTGGTCGGAGGCCAGCACCAGGCCCGCGGCGTCGGGCATGCCGTGCTCGCGCAGGTGGGTGATCCGCTCGTCCATGGCGGCGATGACGTGCGGCACCCACTGGCCCTTGGGGTCCAGCACGGTGCGCCAGGCGGCCATCTCGACGCTCTTGGTGCCGGCCTCGGTCAGGGACGCGGCGACCACCTCGCCGGCGGAGTTCCGCCAGCGCGCGGTGCCGGTGTAGGCCGCGAAGACCACGGGCCGGACGACGCTGTCGGCCAGCGCCTCCTTGTACCCGTAGGTGTAGTCGGCCCGGCTCGCGAGCCCCACGCCCCGCTCGCCGTCGTCGGCCTCGAAGGTGTCCTCCTCGTACCGCACGAACGGGATGCGCTCGTCGACCTTGGTGCGGAACGGGGTCCCGGTGAGGCACAGCCGGCGGGCGACCATGCCGAAGGCGTCGGCCACCGCCTCGCCCCAGGACAGGCCGTCGCCAGCGTGGTGGATCTCGTCGAGGATGACCAGCGACTTCACCGCGGTGGCCCGGGCGGCGTGCAGCATCGGCTTGCCGGCGACCTGGGCGTAGGTGGTCACGTAGCCCTGGGTCCCGGCGCGCACCGGACCCACGGCGTTGGTGAGGCCGGGGTCGAGCACGATGCCCGCGCGGTCGGCGGCGTCGGCCCACTGCAGCCGCAGGTGGTCGGTGGGGGCGACGACGACGACCCGGGCGACCTCGCGGCGGGCCAGCAGCCGGGCGGCCAGCGTCAGGGCGAAGGTGGTCTTGCCGGCACCCGGGGTCGCGGTGACCAGGAAGTCCTTGGGGGAGGTCTCCTCGTAGCGCTCGAGGGCCTGCTGCTGCCACGCGCGGAGGGGGCGGGCGCCGGCGGCGTAGACGGGTGCGGGAGAGGCCATGGCGTGGTCCATCTTGACCCGGGATCGACCGACACGCCCAGGCCGGGTTGCCCTTCGTGTGCCGCCCGTCGTCGTGTAGAGGCACGACCTGTACGGGGTTGACCTGCACGTTCGCGGATGACCTCGGCCGCTGTGTGGCTCACGTCTCGTCTGCGTCGGACCGTTCCGTCCCGTGCGCCCCGCGCGTCAGCGCGGCCGGCGGGGGTCGTCGTCCTCGTCGTCCCCGTCGTCGTCCCCGTCGTCGTCCCCGTCGTCCTCGGGCCAGTCCTCGTCCCGGTCCTCGTCCCAGTCGTCGTCGCCCACGTCGTCGGGCCACGGGGCGGGGGAGGGGAGCAGGTCGGGGACGGCGAGCAGGGCGTGCAGAGCAGCCCGGTCGAGCACCTGGGCCGGACCGGCCGGCAGCAGCAGGCGGCCATCGGGCAGCTCGAGCAGGCAGGCGGCGCCGGGCTCGGCGGTGCCCCGCAGCCGCAGGTCCGCACCGGCGCCCGCGGCGAACGCGGCCACCGTCCCGGCCGGCAGGGGCTCCACGAGCGGGACGGCGAGTGCGTTGCCGTGCACGCCGGTGAGCAGCACCTGTGGCCGGCCGGAGGTGGTAGCGGTGAGCAGCCCCGGCGCGGGCACCGGGGAGACCCGGGCGGCTGCGTGGACGGCGGTCGTGTGCCGCCAGGTGTCCACCGCGCGGGGCACCCGCCAGGCCGTGAACCCCCCCGCTGCCAGCAGTCCCCACCCGACGAGACCGCCGGCGCCGGTGACGGCAGAACTGAACGCGACGCCGAGGCCGGCCCCGGTCCACGGCGACCACAGCGTGGTGACGAGCCGCCGGGGCGCTCCGGGCACCTGCGCCCCACCCGGTCGGCGTGCCGACTCCCAGCTGCCCGGCGGGGTGCGGCGCAGGCCGAAGGGGGACAACCGTCGGGCGACGTCGGCCGCGTCCTCCCCGGGGCCAGCCGCGAGGTCGGCCCAGGTCAGCTCCCGGCGGTCCACCCGCAGCGCGTCCCACGGCACCGGGGCCACCGCGGCGACGCGCGGCATGCGGAGGCGCCGTGCGACGTGCACCGCGCCCGGGGCGCCGACCAGCCCGGCGACCACCACGACGGTGGCCACCACCCAGAAGGGCTCGTCGGAACCGGGGAACGGCGGGCCCATCACCCAGATGGTCAGCCGGGCGCCCGCGGGCAGGTCGTCGCAGGAGACCTCCGCGGAGGTCTCGCCGCCGCCCGGGACCGGCCACCGGACCTGGCAGAACCCGCTCTCGCTGCCGGGACCGGTGACGGTCGACTCGACGGTGTAACCGCTGAGCACGGACCAGCCGCAGAGCAGGACCCAGATCCCGGCCAGCCCGAGGCTCACGACCGCCCAGGGTCGGACGCCGGCCCGGCGTGCCGAGCCGGGGCGCAGGCCGTCCGGGGCGTCGGAGGCGAGGGCGGCGGCGACGGTGGGCACGTCCCGGGTCCGCAGGCGGAGCGCGGCGGTGCGCCCGGAGGGCAGGGCCAGGTGCAGCAGCCCCTCGTCGGCCTCGTCCTGCAGGCGGCGAGCCGGGGCCTCCGGGGTGTGCGCGAGCACGAGCGAGCCGCTCAGGACGACGGGCGGGTCGGTCGGCCCACCGGTCCACCGGACGCCCGACCCGGCCAGCTCCAGGCGACCACGACGGGGCCGGGCGCCGTCCAGCCCCAGGCGCCCCGAGCAGCGCACCACGGCACCGAGCGCGTGCCGCCGACGGCGCCGTGCGCCGAGGCCGTCCCTGACCAGCAGCACGACGACGCCCACCGCGACGGTGGCGACCAGGTGCCAGACGTAGTCCACGCCTGATGATCTCGGCAGCCGTGGTCGTCGACTGCACGACTGCGGTGCAGCCGAGGTCAGTCCGAGGGCTCGTCCACCCAGTCGGGGCCGTTGACCTCGCCGCGGCCGGCCAGGTCCGCGGCGTCGACGATCGTGTACGCGTACCCCTGCTCGGCCAGGAACCGCTGCCGGTGGGCGGCGTACTCGCTGTCCAGGGTGTCGCGGCTGACCACGGTGTAGAAGTGCGCCTGCCGGCCGTCGGCCTTGGGTCGCAGCACCCGCCCCAGCCGCTGCGCCTCCTCCTGCCGCGAGCCGAAGGTGCCCGACACCTGGACGGCGACGGCGGCCTCGGGCAGGTCGATCGAGAAGTTCGCCACCTTGGAGACCACCAGCGTGCGGATCTCCCCGGACCGGAACGCGTCGAACAGCTTCTCCCGCTCGCGGTTGGTGGTCGAGCCCTGGATGACCGGTGCGTCCAGCGCCCGGCCGAGGTCCTCGAGCTGGTCGAGGTAGGCGCCGATGACCAGCTTCTGCTCCTCGGGGTGCCGGTCGAGGACCCGCCGGATGACCGGCAGCTTGGACGACGCGGTGGCCGCGATGCGGTAGCGCTCCTCGGGCTCGGCGACGGCGTAGGTCATCCGCTCCTCGTCGTCGAGGGAGACCCGGACCTCGATGCACTCGGCCGGGGCGATGTAGCCCTGCGCCTCGATGTCGCGCCACGGCGCGTCGTAGCGCTTGGGCCCGATGAGGGAGAAGACGTCGTCCTCGCGGCCGTCCTCGCGCACCAGGGTCGCGGTGAGGCCGAGCCGGCGGCGGGACTGCAGGTCGGCGGTCAGCCGGAAGATCGGCGCGGGCAGCAGGTGCACCTCGTCGTAGACGATCAGGCCCCAGTCCTGGGCGTCGAAGAGGTCGAGGTGGCGGTACTCGCCCTTCCGGCGGGTGGTGATCACCTGGTAGGTGGCGATGGTGACCGGGCGGATCTCCTTGCGCTCGCCCGAGTACTCGCCGATCTCGTCCTCGGTGAGCGACGTACGGGCGATGAGCTCGCGCTTCCACTGCCGCCCGGCGACGGTGTTGGTGACCAGGATCAGCGTGGTCGCCTTCGCCTCGGCCATGGCCGCGGCGCCGACCAGCGTCTTGCCGGCCCCGCAGGGCAGGACGACGACGCCCGAGCCGCCGGCCCAGAACCCCTCGGCGGCGGCCTGCTGGTAGTCGCGGAGGTGCCAGCCCTCCTGGTCGAGCTCGATGGGGTGCGCCTGGCCGTCGACGTACCCGGCGAGGTCCTCGGCCGGCCAGCCGACCTTGAGCAGGGCCTGCTTGAGCCGGCCGCGCTCGGAGGGGTGCACCACGAAGGTGTCCTCGTCGATGCGCGGGCCGAGCATCGGGGCGACCTTCTTGCTGCGCGACACCTCGGTGAGCACCGCCCGGTCGGTGGTGGTCAGCACTAGCCCGTGCACCGGGTTGTTGGCCAGGGTCAGCCGGCCGAAGCGGTCCATGGTGTCGGCGACGTCGACCAGCAGCGCGTGCGGCACCGGGTAGCGGCTGTACCGCACCAGCGCGTCGACGACCTGCTCGGCGTCGTGCCCGGCGGCACGGGCGTTCCACAGCGCGAGCGGGGTGACCCGGTAGGTGTGCACGTGCTCGGGGGAGCGCTCGAGCTCCGCGAACGGCGCGATCGCGGCCCGGCACTCCTTGCTCTGCGGGTGGTCGACCTCCAGCAGCAGGGTCTTGTCCGACTGCACGATCAGGGGTCCGTCGCTCACAGCTCTCCTCCGCGTCCGTCCATCGAGAAGGTAACCGCGTGCACCGACAGGACCTTCCCGCCGCAGGTCAGCCCGGGCTGAGCAGGTGCCGTCCGGTGGTGGCCCAGGAGTCCAGCGCGGGGCGCCCACCGTGGTCGTCCGGGAGGCAGGCGAGGAGGACCTCGGCGCCGAGCGCGCGGAGGGCGGTCGCGACGTCCGCGCCGGTCCACGCGACCCCCGTCGCCCGCGGGAAGGTCCGGGTGCCCTCGGTGACCAGCCCGCCGAACTCGTCCTGCACCCTCGGGGCCACCGCGGTCCCCGAGTCGGGCTCGTCGGCGAAACGGATCGTGACCACCAGCTGGTCGAGGTCCGGCTCCGGCAGCCCGCCGCCCTCGGTCACGGCGGAGCAGAGGTCCCCGACCACCTGCCAGGTGACCTCGTCGTCCACCCACCTCGCGAAGAGCTCCATCACCATCGGTGTGCCGTCGGGCTCCCACCCCTCGACCGTCTCGGTGGCGTCCTTGACCAGCAGCGCCACCGGCTGGCGACCGTGTTCGTCGTACGCGGGCCGCGGTGACCAGTGCGCCTCGTTCGAGCCGGTCTCGTAGCTGACCGACGTCTCGTGGTCACCGGCGACGTACAGCAGTTCCTCGCCGTCGTCCCACGGTCGGCGTTCCAGGGACGTCGGGTCGGCGATCGCCGCGGCGACCGCATCGCGCCCGGCGGCGACCACCGCGGCTCGCAGGTAGAGGAAGGAGTCGTCGGACAGCGGGATCGGCGGCTCGTCGGGGGCGTCGGCCCAGCGGATCGTGCGGTCGGCGAGGGCCTCCCGGTCGAGCTCGAAGAGCACGAGGGCCAGCCGCTCGGCGAACGCGCGCGACGTCCTGGGTCCGCGCCGCTCCAGCTCCGCGGTCAGCCGCAGCACCGGCTCGCCCACGGGCTGGCCGTCCAGGAGCGCGATCAGCTGCCAGAACTCGTCCTCGGGCAGGGGATCGGCGCGGCGCGTCGGCATGCCCGGGATCCTCCCAGGACGACGGTGCACGTGGAGTGCGGGGTTCTCGCCCTCTCCGGGGCGGTCCCGGGGGCGGGAACCCCGCAACCGGACGGCGTGGGACCCCGACGGCGTGGGACCCGGACGGGCGTCAGACCCAGGCGGTGCGGCGCAGCGGGGGCTGTGCGCCGCCGGGCTTGACCGCCAGCACCTGGTCCACCCCCATCGCACCGCCCTCGAAGGCCAGTGCGCAGGCGGCCATGTACAGCCGCCACACCCGCGCCCGGCCCTCGGTGCCGGCCGCGACCGCGTCGTCCCAGCGCTCCTCGAGCCGACGCACCCAGGCCCGCAGGGTGAGGGCGTAGTGCCGGCGCAGCGCCTCGACGTCCACGACCTCCAGGCCGCCGCGCTCGATCGCGCCGACCATCTCGCCCAGCCCCAGCAGCTCGCCGTCGGGGAACACGTAGCGGGCGATGAAGGTGTCCTCGTCCCAGCTGGTCTCGCCGGCGTTCCAGGCGATGGCATGGTTGAGCAGCCGGCCGCCCGGGCGCAGCAACCCGACGAGCTGGTCGACGTAGTCGCCGAGCCGTGCCCGGCCCACGTGCTCGGCCATGCCGATGGAGCTGATCGCGTCGAAGGGGCCGTCGGCGACCTCGCGGTAGTCCTGCACCCGGATTTCGACCCGGTCGGTCAGCCCGGCCTCGGCGACCCGCTTGCGGGCCAGCGTCGCCTGCTCCTCGGAGATGGTGATGCCCACGACGGTGGCGCCGTACCGGCCGGCGGCGTGGATGGCCATGGAGCCCCAGCCGCAACCGACGTCGAGCAACCGGTCGCCCTCGCCCAGCCCCAGCTTGCGGCAGACGAGGTCGAGCTTGGCCTCCTGCGCGGCGTCGAGGCCGACGTCGGGGGTGTCCCATACCGCGCAGCTGTAGACCATCGAGGGGCCCAGCACGTACTCGTAGAAGTCGTCGCCCACGTCGTAGTGGTGGGCGATGGCCGCGGCGTCCCGGCGGCGGGTGTGCCGCAGCCCGTGCCGGCCCAGGTCGGCCTCCTCGGCCGGCGGCTCGGGGTCGGTGCCCAGTCCGCCGAGGTCGGCGACCGTGCGCAGCAGGGCGGCGCGCTCGGTCAGGGTCAGCGGCCGCATCGGGCCGGTCTCGGCCAACCGGCCGGCCGAGCTCAGCGCGGTGAAGGTGTCGAAGACGTCGTCCTCGATGTCGATGTCGCCCGAGACGTAGGCGCGCCCGAGGCCGAGCTGGCCGGGTGACCACAGCAGCCGGCGCAGCGCGCGCCGGTTGCGGACGGCGACCACCGGCGCACCGGACGGGCCGGCGACCGACCCGTCCCAGCCGCGCAACCGCACCGGCAGCTCCGCGCTGCCCAGCACGGTCCCCAGCACCGTCGCCAACCTCGCCGCGACCGTTCGCCCACCCGACATGCCCATCCACCACCGACTCGTTGTCCGGACCAACCATCAGGACAAGTCGATCACGGGGTGGTGCATTCCGTCAGTCGTCGACGAGGTCCACCGAGGTGATCCGGTGCACAGCGAACGTGCGCTGCTCGCCCCGCCCCTCGTCCCACCCGTTGAGGAACCCGCCACCCAGGGTGAGCGGCTGCACCGCGCGACGACTGCCGGAGCCCTGCGCGTCGACGTACCCCAGCCACACCTGCTTCTGCTCCCGCACCGCCCGGCCCAGCAGCTCGAGGGTGGTCGCCGTCGTCACCCCGGGCACGTGCCGGGCGGCGTCCTCCCGGCGGGCCGCGAGCGCGGCGTCCCCCGCCCGGATCTCCCGGACGGTGGCCGCCACCTCCTCGCCCCCGAGCGGACGCGGCCCGGCCGGTGGTCGGGTGCCCGGCCGCGCGGTCGCGCGGGGCCGCCCCGGTGGCCGCGTGAGGACGGCGCCCCCGGCCGACTCCCCGGCCGGCGCGTAACCGCACGCCCGCAGCGCCTCGAGCACCTCGTCGGCCGGCAACCCGCTCACCAGCACCCCCGGGGCCAGGCGGCGCAGCTCGGCCGGCGCGGTCCGCCGGTCCGACAGCACCTGGGACAGCAGGCCGTGGTCGTCGCTGCGCACGTAGCTCTCGATCGAGCCCACCCGCAGCCGGCCGTGTTGGCGGGCCACGTCGTCGACCAGGTAGTCCAGGGCCTGCGGCACCGGGGTGCGCGAGGAGGCGGCGAAGAAGTCGTGCAGCTCGGGCGCCGACCAGCCGGAGTCCAGCGCCCGCCGGACACTGGCCTCCGACACCCGGAACACCGTCGCCCCGCCCGAGGACTCGACGTCGGCCACCGTCGCCAGCGTGCGGGCCAGGTCGGCGACCAGCGGTCCGGGCGCGACGAGGGAGAGGTCGGGCTGGGCCAGCACGTGGTCGACCGGCTCGGGCAGCAACCCGCGCACGCCGTCCGCGGCGCCGTCCTCGCCGCCGGCGAGCAGCCCGCGCCCGCCGGAGGACAGCGCACCCCCGACCACCAACCCGAGGCGCTCGGCCTCGGCGAGCAGGTCGGGCACGAGCACGAAACGGTCGGCCCGCCGGGGGCTCTGCCACCTCAGCAGGTCCTGCAGGTCGTCGGTGGCCAGGCCGTGCCCGGCGGGGAGCGTGCCGAGGGCCTCCAGCAGCACGCGGCGCACTGCGGGCATGGTGTGCCGGACGACGTCGGGGGAGAGCACGTTGACCGCCTTGCCGCCCGTGTCCCGCTGCCCGACCAGGGCGATGAGCCGCACCGAGTCCAGCCAGGCCGCGGCCAGCAGCGCCCACCGCTCGGGCAGCGGCTGCTCGCGCCAGGTGTCGTACCCGCGGCTGGGCAGCCACTCGTCGCGGTGCGGACCGCCGAGGTCGAGCAGCCCGGCGGCGTGCGCGACCTCCACCAGGAACGCGGCCGACGTCTCGTCGACCCCGAGGGTCTTGGCCAGACGCTTCTGGTCGCGGATGCTCATCCCGCCGCTGCGGAGCAGCCCGGCGGGGTCCTCCTCGAGGGCGGTGAGCAGCTCGCCGACCCGGCCCACGGTCTCCAGCGCGGCCCCGGCGGCCCGCCGGTCGAGCACCGCGGGGTCGCGCTGGCTCGTCGGCGGTTCGGGTCGGGTGCGCACGGGGCCGTAGGGCCGGTCCGCGCGCAACGCCAGGCCGTACTGCCGGGGCAGCTCGACGTTCGCGGCGTCGATGCGGGTGAGCAGACCGCGCTGCAGCAGACGGCGCGCGGGGCCGGCCGGTGCGGTGCCGCGGACGTCGACCGGCAGCCGACCGACCGGGTTGTCCCCGGCGAGCGCCGCCAGGACGCCCCGTTCCTCGTCGTCGGCGGTGGCGAGGTCACCCTCGACGTCGGCCGGGGGCGGCGTGCGCGGCCGACCGAGACCGGCCGGGTGCTTGACGGCTCGGCGGACCGGTTCGGGGGCGTGCAGGACGTCGTCGCCCCACAGCAGAGCGCGGTCGGTGAGCAGCCGCAGCGCCTCGTCGACCGGGGCCCCGGGCAGGGCGGCGGCGACGTCGGCGCGGGTCATGCCGTCGGTGGTGGCCAGCAGCACCACGTCGAGCACCTGCAACGTGCCGGCGTCCAGCTCGTCGAGGGCGCGGTCGACCGACACGGGCACGGCCAGCCGGGTGGCCAGCCCGACGACGTCGGAGGGCGCGGGCCGGGCGACGTCGGGGCGGAGGGTCAGCAGGGCGCCCAGCTGCTCGTCGCTGCGGGTGCGCAACCACGCGGCCAGCGTGGCGGGAGCCGGGGTCGGCTGGGTCGTGGCCATCCGCTCAACGCTACGACGCGTGCGGGGTGACAGCATCGCGTGCGTGCCCGGTGCCCTCGACGACGCGCGGACCCGTACCGACCTGGCCGCCACCCGGGCCGGTGCGCTGCGCTGGCTGGGCGGGGGTGCGGTCGCCGTGGTCCTGGCGGTGGTGCTGGCGGTGGCGACCGTGCAGGCCGTGTCGGGGGGCGGGCAGCGGGTGCCCTTCGCCGGCCTCGTGGTCGTGGCGCTGGTGCTCGGCGGAGTGGCTGCTGTGGTGGCCGGTGCCGGCTCGCTGCTGCGGGTGGCGGCCTGGACCCGGGGCCTGGCGGAGACGGAGTGGCGGCCGGGCACCCTGCGCATCGCCGGCCCGGCCACCCTGCGGGTCGAGCTCGACGGCGAGGACGTCGACCTGCGGCTGCAGTCGACCACCATCTGGCGCACCCGCGCCGTCCAGCGCCTGGACGGCCGTGCGGTGCGCGTGGCCGAGGTAGGCCGCGACCGCTGGGTGCTCACCGCCGACGGCGCCGGCACCCTCTACGGCGCGCGCCCGGCCTAGCTAGTTCGCGTCGGCGTGCGCCACGTGTCGCAGCTGCCCCCAGATGAGGACGACGAACAGCGCCGAGCCCGCGAAGGCGAACCAGAACGGGCCGGTCACCGAGGTGTGCTGGGCGATGACCCCGCCCACCGCGGCACCGATGACCAGCCCGCCGAACGTGCCCACCAGGTTGACGCTGTTGACCCGGCCCTGCAGGTCGCGCGGGACGGCGCGCTGGCGCACGGTGACCGACGTGGTGCCCCAGACGAACGCGTGCGCCCCGAACACCACGAACACCGGCATGGCCACCCACGGCGAGCTGGTCAGCGCCAGCGCGAGGTGGGTGAGGGTCTCGATCACCAGTCCCACCCGCAGCAGGTTGCCCAGGCTGACCCGCGCGGTGATCCACCCGTAGGCGGCGATGCCGGCCACGCCGCCGACGGCCTGCGCGGTGGTGACCAACCCGAACCCGACCTCGCCGAGCCCGAGGTGCACGGTGGCGTAGAGCACCAGCACCGACCAGGCGGCACCGAAGGTCAGGTTGAAGCTGAAGATGGTGAGCACCAGCGTGCGGACGGCGGCGTGGTGCCGCACCCACCGGAAGCCCTCGACGATCTGGCTGTGCACCGCCCGGCGGGCCACGGGTTCGGCTGGCGGCAACAAGATGCGGGCGACCAGGACCGCGCCCAGGGCCACGAGGACCGCCACCGCGCCGAACGCCCATGCTGCGCCCACGGTGAACAGCGCCGCCCCCAGCGGCGGGCCGGCCAACTGGTTCACGGTGATGAACCCCGCGGTCATGCGGGCGTTGCCCACGGCGAGGTCGTCGCGGTGCACGAGCGTGGGCAGCAGGGTCTGCGAGCTGTTGTCGGCGAACACCTCGGCGGTGCCCAGCAGGAACAAGGCGGCCAGCACGGCGGTGATGCCGATGTGGTCGGTGGCGACGGCGAGGGTGAGGACGACGAGGACGCCGGCCCGCAGCAGGTCCACCACCACGACCAGCCGCCGCCGGTCCACCCGGTCGGTGACCGCCCCGGCGAGCAACCCGAACAGCAGCGGCGGCAACCACTGGACGCCGGCCGCCAGCGACACCAGGAACGGGTCGCGGGTCAGCGAGGCGACCAGCAGGGGCCCTGCGGCCAGGGCGATGCCGTCGCCGAGGTTCGACGTCCAGGACGACGCCAGCAACCAGCGGAAGCCGGTGCCCAGGCGTGCCGGCGCCACGGTCTCGACGATTCCCCCCACGAGGCCCCGACCCTAGGTGCCGCCGCCCGCCGTGTCGCTCGAGTTCGCACTCGGCGCACCCACCCGCTGGCCCGTCAGACCCGCTGCGGGAACAGGGGTGGGTCTGCGGTGTGCAGGTCGGGGAGCGGGTGGCCGCCGGTGTCGGTGAGGACGCCAGTGATGATCTCCCGGCCGCCGGGGCGGAACGTGCGCCAGTGCTTCTCGTCGGGGTCCCATCGCAGTGCGTAGCCGTGGTGGACCTGGGTGTGGTGGCGTTCGCACAGCAACGCGGTGTTCTCGAGGCTGGTGGCGCCGCCGTCGATCCAGT
>NZ_JBAPLU010000020.1:0-88366 GCF_037083825.1 Klenkia sesuvii | reverse complement strand
TGGCCAGGTACATCAGACCGATGGTCTTGTGGTCAGTGGTCCGCAGCAGCATCGAGAGCCGCGAACCCTTCTCGGCCACGTGAACCGGACTCGGACGGCTCACGATCGGAGCGGGGGCGATCGTCACTGGGTACTTCCTCGCGTCGTGGAGCGGGCTGGCTCCCGTGGTGCAGCAGGCGCACCGCCAGGGTAGGCGGGTGCACCGACACGGACCGGGCGGCCCTGGTCACGGTGCCGTCGTCGACCTAGGGTCGATGACGAGCCGCACCGGCGCGGCCGGTCGGAGGTGCCCCGTGGTGGACCCGCTCGCCCACGTCCCCGGTGACCGGGGGTGGCCGCTGGTCGGCCACACCCTGCTGTTCGTGCGCGATGCGCGCGGGCTGATGGAGCGCAACCGGGTGCGGTACGGGGACGTGTTCCGCACCCGGGTGCTCGGGCGGGAGGCGTGACCTTCCTGACCCCGCAGGCCACCCGCGAGGTGTTCCTCGACCCGGGCAAGGTGCTCTCCAGCCAGCAGGGCTGGGCGAACACCATCGGCGACCTGTTCTGCAACGGGCTCATGCTGCGCGACTTCGACGACCACCACCGGCACCGCCGGGTGATGCAGCAGGCGTTCGGCCGGGCCGCGCTCGGCGGGTACGTCGAGGCCATCCACGACATCACCGACCGGCACCTGCGGGACCTGCCGGCCGGGGACGTCGACGTCTACGTGCTGATGAAGCGGCTCACGCTGGACATCGCCGCCGAGGTGTTCGTCGGGGTCTCGCTGGGCCCGGAGGCCGAACGCGTCAACCGGGCCTTCGCCGACGCCGTCGCCGCCTCGATCACGCCGCTGCGGGTCCCGCTGCCGGGCACGCCGTGGCAGCGGGGGCTACGAGGGCGGGCCGAACTGGTGCGCGTGTTCGGCGACCTCGTGACCGCCCGCCGGCGGGAGGCCGAGCCGCGCACCGACCTGCTCTCGCGCCTGGCGCACGCCACCACCGAGGACGGCGACCTGCTGCCCGTCGACGACGTCGTCGACCACATGGTCTTCCTCATGCTGGCCGCGCACGACACCACCACCTCCACCCTGGCCGTGCTGCTGTGGCAGCTGGCCCTGCACCCGGCCGAGCAGGAGCGGGTGGCCGCGGAGGTGCGCGCCCTGGCCGGGGCCCCGGTGACCCCGGCCGACCACGGCTACCTGGTGCACACCACGCGGGCGATGCAGGAAGCGCTGCGGTTGAGCCCGCCGGTGCCGTTCTCCCCGCGGCGGGCACTGGCCGACGTCGAGGTCGCCGGGGTGCACGTGCCGGCCGGCACCGGCGTCAACGTCGCCACCCTCGCCCTCCACCGGCACCCCGAGTGGTGGACCCGGCCCGACGCCTTCGACCCCGACCGCTTCGCCCCCGGGCGGGCGGAGCACAAGCAGCACAGCCACCTGTTCGTGCCCTTCGGCGGGGGCGCGCACCTGTGCATCGGCAACCACGTCGCCGAGGTGATGGTGAAGGCGATCGTGGCCCGCCTGCTGGCCACCCGGCGGGTCACCGCCGACCCGCGGGCCGGCGTCGTCGTCTCCCCGGTCCCCATCCCCAAGCCCCGGGGCCCGATGCTGCTGACGGTGCGCTGAGCTGGTTCCATCGCGGGCATGCCGTCGACGCTGACGCTCGCCCCCGCACCGCCGTCCGAGGCCGCCGAACGCGTACGCCTGGAGGTCCGGGAGTTCCTGGCCGCCGAGCTGGCGGCGGGGTCGTTCGAGACCCACGTGGACACCTGGCTGTCCGGGGTCGACCCCGCCTTCTCCCGCAAGCTGGGCGAGCGCGGGTGGCTGGGCATGACCTGGCCCAAGGAGTACGGCGGGCACGAGCGCACCGCGATGGAGCGCTACGCCGTCACCGAGGAGCTGCTGGCCGCCGGCGCCCCCGTCGCCGCGCACTGGATCGCCGACCGGCAGTCCGGGCCGAACCTGCTGCGCTACGGCACCGAGGCCCAGCGCACGGACATCCTGCCGCGCATCGCGGCCGGCGAGTGCTACTTCGTGATCGGCATGAGCGAGCCCGACTCGGGCTCGGACCTCGCCTCCATCCGTACGAAGGCGGTGCGCAACGCCGACGGCGACTGGGTGGTCGACGGCGCCAAGGTCTGGACGTCGAACGCCCACCACAGCCACTACGCGATCGTGCTGGTGCGCACCGCGCCGGCCGACCCGCAGCACCGGCACGCCGGGATGAGCCAGCTGCTGGTGGACCTGTCGCTGCCGGGGATCACGATCAACCCGATCCGCATCCTCGACGGTGGGCACCACTTCAACGAGGTGGTGTTCGACTCGGTGGTGGTGCCCGGGGACATGCTGCTGGGGGAGGAGGGCGCGGGCTGGCACCAGGTGACCGCCGAGCTGGCCTTCGAGCGCAGCGGGCCCGAGCGGATCCTGTCGACGTTCCCCTTGCTGACCGCCTTCGCCCGCCGGGCGTCGTCGGATGCCGAGCTCGCGACCCTGGGCCGGTTGAGTGCCCGGTTGCTGGCGCTGCGCCAGCTGTCGATCCGGATCGCGGCGGCGCTGGACCGCGGAGAGCTGCCCGACATCCCGGCCGCGCTGGTCAAGGACGTGGGGACGACGTTCGAGGCCGACGTGGCCGAGGAGATCCGCCGGGTGGTCGACGTCCCGGCATCCCTGGACTCCCCGGATCCGCTGGGGCGGGCGTTGGCGGAGGCGCAGCTGCACGCGCCGGGCTACACCCTGCGCGGGGGCACGAACGAGATCCTGCGGGGGATCGTGGCGCGCGGGCTGGGTCTGCGATGAGCGCGGACGGCGCGTACGACACCGAGTTGGTGGTGGCCACGGTCAGGGAGGTCCTCGCCGGGCACCCGCCGCTGACGCTGACGCCTGACCGGCGGTGGGATGCAGGGCTGTGGGCCGAGCTGACCGAGGCGGGCCTGACCGGCGTGGGGTTGCCGGAGGAGGCCGGCGGGTCCGGTGGCGAGCTGGCCGACGCGGTCGCCGTCGTGGCCACGCTGGCCGCTGGTGCCGGCGCGGTGCCGGTGGCCGAGCAGCTGCTGGTTGCCGGTCCCACCGTGCTGGCCGCCGGCCTCGAGCTGCCGCCGGTCGACGAGCCGTTGACCGTCGGGGTCTCCGGTGCGCTGCGGGTGGAGGACGGCCGGGTGTCGGGCACGGCGACCGACGTCGCGTGGGCCGGGGCGGCCCGGCACCTGGTCGTGCCGGCCGAGGGCCCGGACGGCGAGGTCCTCGCGCTGGTCGACGTCGGCGACCTGCCGGCCACCGATGCGGTGAACCTGGCCGGGGAGCCGCGCGGCTCCTACGTCCTCGACGGGGCACCGGCGCGGATCGGCCCGGTCGGTGAGCTGCGGGCCCGGTACGCCCTGGCCCGCGCGGTGCAGCTGTCGGCCGCGGCCGAGACGGTGCTGGCCTGGACGGTGCAGTACGCCGGCGAGCGGGTGCAGTTCGGCCGGCCGCTGGCGAAGTTCCAGGGCATCCAGGTGCAGCTGGCCCAGATGGCTGGCGAGGTCACCGCGGTGGCTGCCCTGGTCGACGCCGCCGTGCAGCGGCTGGAGCGCGGCGAGCCGCTGGAGCTGGCGGCCGCGGCGGCGAAGGTGCGGGCGGGGGCGGCGGTCGACGTCGTGGCGCGGCTGGCGCACCAGGTGCACGGCGCGATCGGGTTCACCCAGGAGCACCGGCTGTACCACCTGACCACCCGGATGTGGTCCTGGCGTGACGAGGCCGGCAACGAGACGACGTGGGCGCGCGTGCTGGGTGCCGCCGTCGCCGGCGACGACCCCTGGCCGGCTCTCGTCGGGGTCCTGTGACCGGGCACCGCGTGACCGAGCCCGGCTGGGTCACCGACGCGATCTGGTGGCAGGTGCACCCGCTGGGGTTCGTGGGCGCGGAGCCGGCCGCCGTCGAGACGGTGACCCACCGTCTCCCGCGGATCACCGGGTGGCTGGACCACCTGGTGGCGCTGGGCTGCAACGGGTTGGCGCTGGGGCCGGTGTTCGCGTCGAGCACGCACGGCTACGACACCGTGGACCACCTGCGCATCGACCCCCGCCTCGGTGACGACGGGGACCTCGACGCGCTCGTCGCGGCCGCGCACGAGCGCGGGGTGCGGGTGCTGCTGGACGGCGTGTTCAACCACGTCGGCCGTGACCACCCCGCCGTCTCCGACCCCGCCCGCCGGCACTGGATCCGGTGGGAGGGCGACCGGCCGGGCACCTTCGAGGGCCACGACCTGCTGGTGGAGCTCGACCACACCCAGGACGACGTCGTGCAGCTGGTCGTCGACGTGATGTGCCACTGGCTCGAGCGCGGCGTCGACGGCTGGCGGTTGGATGCGGCCTATGCCGTCGACCCGCGGTTCTGGGCGCGGGTCCTCCCGGCCGTGCGCGAGCGGTTCCCCGACGTGTACGTCGTCGGCGAGGTCATCCACGGCGACTACGCCGGCACCGTCGCGGCGTCGGGCATGGACTCGGTCACCCAGTACGAACTCTGGCAGGGCGTCTGGCACGGCCTGGCGGAGGGCAACCTGTTCGAGACCGCGCACGCGCTGCAGCGGCACGACGGCTTCCTCGACACGTTCGTGCCGTGGACCTTCGTCGGCAACCACGACGTGACCCGCATCGTCGACCAGGTGGGGGAGGCGCTGCTGCCGCACGCGCTGGTCCTGCTGCTCACCACGGGCGGCACCCCGGCGGTGTGGTCGGGCGACGAGTTCGGCTGGCACGGCATCAAGGAGCACCGGGCCGGCGGCGACGACGCGATCCGGCCCGAGTTCCCGGCCGACCCACTGGCGGTCGACGGCGGCTCGGTCTTCGCCGTGCACCAGGAGCTGATCGGGCTGCGCCGCCGACACCGGTGGGTGCACCGCGCCCGCACCGAGCAGCTGCACCTGACCAACGAACAACTGGTTTACCGCACCTCGGCGGACGGGGAGTCGCTGGTGGTCGCGCTGAACCTCGCCGCCCACCCGGTGACGGTGCCGGCGGCCGGTGAGCTGCTGGCCGGTTCCGCGGCACCGCGGAACGGTGGCCTCGAGCTCCCCGGCCGCGGGTGGGCCGTCCTGAGCATCTAGGTGCAGGATGCAACCGTGGTCTTCGAGAGCAGCGGGATCCAGCGAGGTGCCGACGGCGTCGCCCGGTACACCGGCCTAGAGCCGAACGTGGTGCGGGGGTTCGCCGCCACCGCGGCGGCGCACCCCGACCGCATCGCCGTCGTCGAGCTGGACGGCGGCACGGCCACCTACCGCGACCTGTGGGAGGGCGCCGAGCGGGTGGCCGGCGGGCTGCACGCGGCCGGCGTCGGCCCCGGTGACCGGGTGGCGATCGGGCTGCCGAACGGCCTGGCCTGGATGCTCGCCTTCTGGGGCGCGCAGCTCGCCGGCGCCGTCGTCGTCCCGCTGAACACCAGGTTGGCGCCCGCCGAGCGCGAGTTCGTGCTCGCCGACAGCGGCGCCGTCGTCGTCCTGGACTCCGCCGACCTGCCCGACGGCGACCCGGTCGAGCCGGCCGACCCCGCGCGCGGCGACCTGGCGGCGCTGTTCTACACGTCGGGGACCACGGGCCGCCCGAAGGGCGCGATGCTCACGCAGGAGTGCTTCGTGAGCGCTGCGGAGAACGTGCAGCGCTGCCGAGAGCTCGACCCGGCCCTGAGCAACGTCTCGTTGATCTCGGTGCCGCTGTTCCACGTCACCGGGTGCTGCTCGCAGATGGTCACCCAGGTGCTCATGGGCGGCACCACCGTGCTCATGCCGAAGTTCTCGCCGGCGGCGTTCCTGGCCGCGGTCGCCGAGCACCGGGTCACCTTGCTGACGAGCGTGCCGACGATCTACGAGTTGGTGCTGCGGCACCCCGACCTGGCCAGCACCGACGTGTCGAGCGTGCGGGCGCTGTCCTACGGCGGGGCGCCGATGGCGCCGGAGCTGGTGCACCGGCTGCGCCGGGCGTTCCCGGGAGCCCGGCTGGGCAACGGCTTCGGGCTGTCGGAGACCAGCGCGTTGGCCACCTTCCTGCCCGACGCGTGGGCCGACGAGCACGCCGACTCGGTGGGCTTCCCGGCGCCGGTGGTCGACGTCCGGCTGGACCGGCCCGACCCGGTGTCGGGCATCGGGGAGCTGCTGGTGCGCGGCCAGAACGTCGCCGTCGGCTACTGGGGCATGCCGGAGGCGACCTCCGAGGCCTTCCGGGACGGCTGGCTGCACACCGGCGACCTGGCCACCATCGACGACGAGGGCCTGGTGCACATCGTGGACCGGGCCAAGGACATGATCAACCGGGGCGGGGAGAACGTGTACTCCGTCGAGGTGGAGAACGCCCTCGCCGAGCACCCCGACGTGCTCGAGGTCGCCGTGGTCGGCGTGCCCGACGACGTGATGGGGGAGAAGGTGGGTGCCGTGGTGCTGGTCCGGGGGCCGCTGGACCTCGCGGAGTTCGCCGCCTTCGCCCGGCACCGGCTGGCCGACTACAAGGTCCCCCAGTTCGTGCGCCTGCTGGACGGCCCGCTCCCGCGCAACGCCGGCGGCAAGGTGGTCAAGGGCCCGCTGCGGACGGCGGAGGGCTGGACCCCCGTCCCGCGGGGATGACCTCCGCCGCGGTCGCCCGGCCGATCGTGGGGGGCGCGGGACATTCCGGTCGCCAACGTCGTGCCCTGCACCCCCAGAGGGAGCAGGCCGTTCTGCTCCCTGAGAGGGAGCAGGCCGTTCTGCTCACGCAGAGGGAGCAGAACGGCCTGCGTGCGCGGGGGGAGCAGGGCACGAGCTGACCGGGCGGGACTCTGTCGCTCCCGGCGGTCACGATGAGCGAACACGCGATCACTTGCCGTGCGTGGTCGGGTGGCTCCGGGGACGGGCTCGACGTCGGTCGGCGGGGCAGTGGTCATCGGGGTGTCGGCGGCGGTAGCTCAGTCGACGTCACCGGGGACGTGCGGGGCGTCGTCGGACTGGGGCGCGACCGCCAGCTGCGCCAGGGCCGAGGCGACCGCGATGCCGCCGCTCACCGCAGCAGCCTGGCGGTAGCGCGGGAACACCAGCCAGGCCGGCACCATGCTGGCGGCGTGCAGGGCGTCGACGGCGGCACCGGCCTGCAGGCCCGCGCGGGTCGGGGTGGCCAGCAGCACCGCGCTCTGCACCACGGTGCGCGCTCCCAGGACCCGCACGAGCCAGTTCGCCGGCGCCCGCCGTCCGGGCGCGAGGTGCGCCACCGTCCACCGGGGAGCTGCGACCAGCGCCACCCCGCCGAGACCGAGGACGGCGGAGACGGCGCGGGTGCGGGCGCGTCGCTGGCTGCGGGCGGGTCGGTCGCTGCGGACCGGGCTGATCGACGTCATCGTGCTCCGCTACCCGCGCAGCCCGCGTGGAACCTCACCGTTCCCGTACCAGCAAGGGTTGGGACACCTCGCCCACGAGCCCGCCGGCGTCGGAGATCGTGCCCGTGCACAGGCCCAGCCCGTTGGCACCGATCGAGGTCCGGCAGGCCAGGTGCACCCACTCGCCGTCGGCCTCCCGGGTGAGGTGGCAGGTCATCCCCGGCGGGATCGACAGCCACGACTCGATGGGCAGTTCCACGGAGATGCCGTTGGCCGCGTCCGCGGCGACCAGCACCCGGTCGGTGCCGGTCAGCTCGGTCCCGGCGATTAGCGGGACGCGCACCCGGGTCCACACGTCCGCCGGACCCGGCACCTCCGGCGACCCGGCGGTGTACCGCCAGTCCAGTGCGTACTGGTAGCCGAAGTCGGGCAGGTGCGGGAACACCACAGTGCCCTCCTCGGGCACCGGCGGCGGCGCGGTGGACGGGGTCACCACCGGCGGCGTCGGCCCCGGCGCGAGCGACCAGACCCGGGCCGCGGCCACGGTGCGGCCCTCCACGGTCATCACCGCCTCGGTGAGGTCGATGCGCCGGCCCGGCCGCAGCGGCGACACCTCCACCGTCAGCTCCCGGCGCGGGATGGCGCCGAAGAAGTCCACCGACACCCGCACCTGCTGCTGGTGCGACCCGGACGCCTCCGCGGCCCCGGCGGCGAGGCGAGCCAGCAGTGCCGACGGCGGGCCCCCGTGCTGGGCGCCCACGTCCCACGGGCTCTCGGTGGCCCGGGTCGGGGCGAACCGACCGTCCCCCAGCGGCAGGTAGAAGGCCTCGGCGATCTCGTCCACGGGGCTGACGCTAGGTGATGAGCACCACGTCACCGGTGCCGGTGGGCACGGTCGGTGATCCGACCGCAGCCGCGTGTCGGTGGGGTGTCCCCGCCGCACCGCGCCGCACCCTGGACGTCGATGAGCCGGAAACCGCTGCACGTGACCGCCACCCGGTTGCCCGGCGCCCGCCGACGCAGCCCCGCCCGCGCCCGGCGCGCGCTGCTCGCCGCGGCGGCGGCGCTCGCCGTCCTGCTCGGGCTGGGCGTCGGGGCGCTGGCCGAGGACCCCGGGTCCGTCCCGACCGCGCTGCCCGCCCCCTCGACCGGCCCCGCCCCCTCGACGGGCCCCGCCTCGTCCACGGGCGCAGCCACCGGCACGGCGAGCTCGCCGACCACACCGGTGACGGCGGGCGGGGGAGCCGACGTCACCGCCCCGGTGGCCACCCCGACCGGCACCGCGCTGGCCGCCCTGGCGCTGCTGGAGGTCAAGGGCCGCGCCCCGCAGACCGGGTACGACCGCGACCTGTACGGCAACGGTTGGGTGGACACCGACCGCAACGGCTGCGACACCCGCAACGACGTGCTGGCCCGCGACCTCACCGCCGAGCAGTTCCGGCCCGGCACCCGCGACTGCGTGGTCGTGAGCGGGGTGCTGGTCGACCCCTACTCGGGCGCCACCATCCTGTTCCAGCGCGGCCAGGGCACCAGCGACGACGTGCAGATCGACCACGTCGTGGCGCTGTCCAACAGCTGGCAGACCGGCGCACAGGGCTGGGACGCCGAGCGCCGCGAGCAGTTCGCCAACGACCCGCTCAACCTGCTCGCCGTCGACGGCACGCTCAACCAGCAGAAGCGCGACGGCGACACCGCCACCTGGCTGCCGCCCGACCGCGGGTACCGCTGCGCCTACGTCGCCCGCCAGGTCGCGGTCAAGGTCGCCTACGGGCTGTGGACCACCCCCGCCGAGCACGACGCGATGGCCACCGTCCTCGGCACCTGCCCCGACCAGCAGCTCCCGACGGGCGTCGGCTAGACAGTGCACATGACCGAGGCGACCACCCTGTCCGACTCCGGCTGGCTCTCCCGCGAGGAGATGGACGCCGCCCGCGAACGGCTGCCCATCCTCTACGTCGACGCGTTGCCGGTGCGGGTCGACGACCACGGCGTGGTGACCCGGGTCGGCCTGCTGCTGCGGGTGGGCAGCGACGGGCAGATCAAGCGGGCGCTCGTATCGGGCCGCGTCCTCTACCACGAGCGGGTGCGCACGGCGTTGCTGCGCCACCTGGAGAAGGACCTGGGCCCGCTCGCGCTGCCCCGGGTGCCTCCGGCCCCGCAGCCGTTCACCATCGCCGAGTACTTCCCCACCCCCGGTGTCACCCCGTTCCACGACCCGCGCCAGCACGCGGTGTCCATGGCCTACGTGGTGCCGGTCGAGGGGGACTGCGCCCCCCAGCAGGACGCGCTGGAGCTCACCTGGTTCAGCCCCGACGAGGCCCGCGACCCGGGTGTGCTCGCCGAGCTGGCCAACGGCCAGAGCGCGCTGGTGGTGCAGGCCCTCGCCCATCTGGGGGTCTGACCCCGGCGGGTCGTGGCGCCCGGCAGGCGCAGCACCGGACACTGGTGCGCGATGGACGACGACCTCCGGCCCCACCCGGGTGTGCCTGCCTACCCCTACGCGGCACTCCCGATGGCGCCCGACGCCGCCCCGGCCGCGAACCCCGGTCCGGCGCGCCGGCGCGCGCGGTACCGGGTCCTGCGCAGCCTGCTGGCCCTGGTGGCCGTCGTCGGGTTGGTCGCCGCGGGGTGGTGGCTGCGCAGCGGTGAGGCGCCGTCCCTGCCCCTGGTCACCCAGCCCACCACCGCACCGGTCGAGGCGCCGCGCACCGTGCCGGCGCCGGGGTTCGAGCAGGCAGACGAGCCGCTGGGCACCCCGCCGCCGGCCCCCGACAGCGACTCCTTCGGCTTCATCGCCCGCCAGGCCGACGGCACCACCCCGGTGGCCTACGACCCGTGCCGCCCGGTCGACGTCGTGCTGGCCACCGACGGCGCCCCGGCGGAGGCCGAGGCGCTGCTCACCGACGCGCTGGACCGCATGACCGAGGTGACCGGGCTGCAGTTCCGCTACGCCGGTCCCACCGACGAGCTGCCCGGCAGTGGCCGTGCGGCCTACCAGCCCGACCGCTACGGCGACCGCTGGGCGCCGGTGCTGGTCGGCTGGCGGACCCCCGAGCAGGAACCGGCCCTCGCGGGCGAGGTGGCCGGGCTGGGCGGCAGCGCGTCGGCCGGGCCGGCCGGCGGACCGCTGGTCTACGTCACCGGCAGCGTCACCCTCGACGGCCCGGAGTACGCGGACCTGCTGGCCGACGGCGACACCGAGCTGGCCCGGGCCATCCTGCTGCACGAACTCGGCCACGTCGTCGGGCTGGCCCACGTGTGGGACGAGACCCAGCTGATGGCCGCCACCACCCGCGGCGGGGTGCTGGACTTCGCCGACGGTGACCTGGCCGGGCTCGCCGTGCTGGGCGCGGGGGCCTGCGTCCCCGAGGTGTGACCCGACCGGTGCGCCTCCCCGGTGGTCGCCGGCGTCCTCAGGCGGTGACCGAGCGGGCCAGGGCGCGTCTGGTCCGGTAGTCCTGCACCGTCAGGCACTGCAGCCGTGACTCGTCGCCCTGCCGGTTGTCCACGTAGGCCAGCGAGGCCACGAACGGCTCGATCACGTGGATCTTCTGCAGCGGGGTGACCACGAGCAGCTGCAGGCCCAGCCGGCCGAACAGGTCGAGCGCGAAGCGGGTGGAGTCGTCCGAACCCCGCCCGAACGCCTCGTCGACCACGACGAGCCGGAAGTCTCGGGCCAGCGGCGCGGCCGGGTCGATGCCGAACTGGTGCGCCAGCGACGCGGCGAGCACGGTGTAGGCCAGCTTCTCCCGCTGGCCACCGGACTTGCCGCCGGCGTCGGTGTGCGTCTCGTGCTCGGCGTCGTCGTGCCGCCACCGCTCGGTCGCGGCGAACACGAACCAGTTGCGCACGTCGGTGACCCGCCGCGCCCAGCGGCGGTCCTCGGCGACGTGCCCGGCCCGGCCGCGCAGCCGGTGCACCACGCGGGCGATGCGGGCGAAGCGCTCCTCCGGGTCGGCCGGGTCGCCCCCGGTGCAGGCGCGCAGGTCGGCCCGGAAGTCCTCGACCTCCGGCGCCGCGGCCGGCCGAGCCTCCAGGGCCAGGTAGCGGCCGGGATGGTAGTCGATGTCGTGCAGCGACCCGTTGATCCGGGCCACCCGCTCGGTGACCTCGGCGGCGCGGCGCTCCAGCTCGGCGAGGAACCCGGCGACGTCGCGCACGGTGTCCTGCTCGAGCAGCGCGGTGAACGCGGCCTCGGCCTGCGGCAGCCCGGTGCCGCGCAGCTGCTCGTGCAGCTCCCGGAAGGCGTCGGCGGCCGACCGGGAGGCGTCCAGCGAGGCGGCGACGGCGGGGTGCTCGGCGCGGAAGGCGGCCATCGCGCGCACCATGCGCGCCTCCACCTCCGCGCGCACCGACGTCTGGGTGGTCCGCTCCCGCTCGAGCACCGCCCGCATGTTCCGCTCGCGCTCGTCGACGTCGTCGAGGTCGGTGACCGGCACCGAGGCGACCAGCGCCCGGCGGTCCAGCCGCTCGGGGGCGGTCAGCGCCCGGTCGATCCGCAGTGCCCGGGCCACGGCGGACCCGTCGTCCACCGCGGCCCGCGCGGCCCGCCGGTCGTCCCCGTCGCCCGCCGTGCCCTCCGCCGTGACGGCCGCCGTGCCGGTCGCGTCCGCCGCGCCCAGCCGCGACCGCACGGCCTCCAGCACCCGGAACGTCTCGCCGAGGGCGTAGGAGGCCGCGCCCCGCCGCTGCTGCAGGGTGGCCTGGGCCGAGGCCAGCCCGACGATGTCGCGGCGGAGGTCCTCCATCGCGCCGTCGAGCCCGAACAGCACCCCGGACGCGGCGACCAGCAGGTCGCGCTCGCGGCCGAGCTCGGCGATCTGCCGGATCGCGCCCTGCCAGTCCAGCGCCCGCCAGCTGTCGTAGGCCGAGAGGGTGGCCAGGTCCCGACCGCGGGACACGGTGCGGGCCCGCTCGGCCCGGACGGCGTCCCGGGCGGCCGCCAGCTCGGTCAGCTGGGGCAGCAGCGCGCTCTCGGCCGCGGCCAGGGCGCGCGCCTTACCCGCGCTGTCCCAGCCCAGCACCTGGTGCAGCGGGTCCCCGGCCGGGTGCCGGTCGTCGAGCACGTGCCGCCCGGTGCGGTCCTTGACCTGGCCGGTGCGGGTGACCGCGACGGGGGTGCGGCGGAACTCCTTGACGTCGTCGACCCGCAGGTGCGGGGCGCGCTGGGCCAGCTGGGTCTCCACCCACGACGCCAGCGGGGAGGACCGCACCTCCAGCACGGCGGCCAGCGACTGCGGGGCCGGCATGGGGGAGGCGGTGGGCAGCGTGGCCGGCAGCGGCAGGTAGGCCAGCTCGGCGCCGTCGGTGTGCTCCTCCACCCAGGCGCTGACGTCGGCGTAGTGCCGGTGGGGCACCAGCACGGTCAGCGCGAAGCCGCGCAGCACGCGCTCGGCGGCCGCGGCCCAGTCGGCGTGCACGGGGGAGACCCGCACCAGCTCACCGGCGAACGGCAGCTCGACGGGGTCGACCTGCAGGGCCGCGGCCAGCCGGTCGCGCAGCCGCACCGCCGCCCGGGGCACCACGCCGGTGCGCCCGCGCAGGCCGGTCAGCTCGTGGGCGGTGTCGGCCGCCCGCGAGCGCAGGGCGGCCAGGGCCACCTCCACCTCGGCCAGCCGCTCGTCGACCTCGGCCTCGCTCTCGACCGCCCGGGCCAGCGCCTCGGCGATCTCGGTGCGCCGCACCACGAAGTCCTCGCCGTCGGCGACCGGGTCCAGGCCGGTGGCCTCCAGCAGTGCGGCGAACGCCCCGGCGCGCGCGCGGCGCTCCCGGCGGGCGACCTCGAGGTCGACCAGCTGCTCGTCGATGTAGCGCAGCCGCTCCCCGCCGTTGCCGGTGCGCTGCATGGTCAGAGACAGCTCCCGGGCGCGGGCCAGGTCCAGGTCGGTGGTGCCCTGGGACAGCGCCCGGTCGGCCGCGGCGACCTCGGCCCGCTGGGTGGTGGCCCGGGCCGCCAGCAGCTTCTCCCGCAGCGTGTCGGCCCAGCGGGGGAGCGCGGCCAGGTCGGCGTCCACCGTGGCGATCTGCTCGGACAGGACGGCGTGCCGGTCGGCGTCGGCCAGCACCGGGCCCAGCTGCGCCAGCTGCCGGCGGCCGGTGAGGACGGCGGCGTGGGCGGTGGTCAGCTGGTCGACGTGGCCCAGCAGCCGGTCCACCCAGCCGGCAGGGTCGCCGGGCTCGAGCAGGTGGGTGCGGACGAAGGCGTTGAGGTCCCCGACGTCCTTCACCGAGACGGTCTGGTGGAACAGGTCCATCGCCTGCTCCGAGGCGATGCCCAACCGGTTGCGGAACACCCGGCCGTACTCGGTGAAGGTGCTGAACACCTCGACGTCGGGGCGGGCGGCCAACCTGCGGCGCAGCGCGGCCGGGTCGCTGCCGAACTCGGCGAGGTCCCCGGCGATGGACAGGTCGCGGTCGGCGACGAGGTGGAAGCGGTCGGGCTGGCCGACCTCGCCGGCCCGCAGCCAGAGCACCTGGCCCAGGGTGACCGTCTCGCCCAGCCCCTCGTTGGTGAACACCGCGAGCAGCGCGGTCCACGTGCTGCCCGGGCGCAGTCCGACGTGGCGGGTGCCGCCGGTGCTGTCGCTGCGCTCGGCGCGCCAGTGGCCCTGCACGTAGGAGCGCAGGTCGCGCTCGCGGGCCGGGGCGCCGGCGGCCTCGTTGTAGGTGATCCGGGACGCCGGCAGCAGCAGCGTGCCGAGGGCGTCGACGAGGGTCGACTTGCCCGAGCCGACGTCGCCGGTGAGCAGGGTGTTCTGGCCGTCGGCCCGCAGCGTCCAGACCCGGCGGTCGAAGGTGCCCCAGTTGAGCAGCTCGAGCCGGTCCAGCCGGAAGCCGGCCGAGGTGTGTCCGCCGCCCGGGCCGCCGGGGCCGGGGCCGTCGTCGTCGGTGGTGAGCAGCAGGTGGGGGAGCGGCGGGGCGCTGGTCACGGTAGGTCCTCCACGGCGGGCTGGAGCTGCTGGGTGGCGGCGTACTCGGCGAGGCGGGCGTCGAACTCCGACAGCCACTGCGCGTCGACGAAGGCCTTGAGCACGCGGCGCACCTCGAAGCCGCCGTCCGGGCCGGGCATGCGGCGCAGGAAACCCAGCTCGACGACCTTGGCGATGTGCCCGTCCACCTGCTCGACCAGGCGGTTGCGCCGCCCGGGGTCGGGCAGCAGGTCGGCCACGAGCTCGACGAGGTCGGTCCGGCTGAGCACCAGCCGACCGCGGGTGCCCCCGGCGTCGGCGAGGGCCAGCCGGCGGCGCAGCACCGCCAGCAGCAGGCTGACCGGGTAGGACAGCGACCGGCGGGCCACGAGCCGGGGCAGCGGCGGGCCGTCGTCGGCGGGGTCCTCGGGTCGTTGCCGCAGGAAGGCGTAGCCCTCGGCCTCGTCCACGACGGCGACCAGGCCCAGGGTGGCGACGTAGTCGCGCAGGTCGGGCTGCAGTGCGCACAGGTGCCGCCACACCTCGGGGGCGGACTCCCGGTGCACCACGCCGCGCATCAGCGAGGTCACCACGAGGGGCAGGCTGAGCTCGGCGCGGGGGGCCGCCTCGGGCAGCAGTGCGGTCATCGGGGGTCCTCTGCGGTGTCAGCGCGGCCAGCCGGCCGGGAGCGGCGGCCGGCGGGGTGGGTGGTACCGGCGCGGGCGGCGGTGTCCCGGCGGGCGTAGACCACCCGCGGGAGGGTGGCCGAGCGGGTGCGGCCGTCGGGGTCGGTCCAGGACACCGTGTCGTCGTCCCGGTCGTCGTCCCGGTCGTGGTCCGGGTCGTCGTCCGGCTGCTCGTCGCGCTCGTCGGTGGTCTCGGGGAACAGGACGTCGAAGGCGTCGTCGCGCAGCGACAGGTAGGCCATGAGCTCGGCCAGCCCGTGCTCGAGGGGGTGCTGCTCGAGCACGGTGACCAGCTCGACGCGGGGCCGCTGGAGCAGCGCGCGGCGCACGTGCGCGGTGAGCGGCACGGGGTCGATCTGGACCTGCTCGAACAGGGCGCCGGCGGTGAAGTCCTCGTCCCCGGGCTCGGGGCGGGCGCTGTCGACGGAGGCCCGCCGCGGCGGGGCGTAGAGGTGGCGCTCCATCGGCAGGACGACGGTGGGGGCCAGCTCGTCGATCTCGACGAAGAACCCCGCGAGGTCGCCCAGCCCCGCGGCCAGCCGGGTCGCCCGGGCGCGGATGCTGCCCACCAGGTCCAGCACCCGGGCGTCCTCGCGGACCACGCGGTCGTCCAGGCCCGCCCGCAGCGCGTCGGAGAGCCCGCGCAGCACGAGGCGGGTGTGCTCGACGCCGGTGACCAGGTCGTGCCGCAGGCGGGGCAGGCCCGGGTCGTGGCAGGTGCGCAGGGCGGGCAGCTCGTGCACGCGGACGAGCAGGTCGGCCAGCTCCTCCTGCAGGTCGGGGGAGAGCAGGCGGTCGTAGCAGGCGTGGAAGCTGCGACCCTGGTCGGAGTCGGCGACGCCGCGCCGCCCGGCGGCGACGTCGCGGGCCAGTGCCTGGTCCCCGCCGGCGATGCGGTCGCGCAGCTCGCCGTCGCGCGCGCGGAAGGCGGCCTCCACCGCGCGCAGGTCGGCCAGCAGGCCGCGGGCGGTGCGGGCCAGGTGCAGGTACCGGTCGCGCTGCAGGGCGGGCTCGGCCGGGGGGTCGGTGACCAGCGCGCGCAGCAGGTCCACCACGCCGTCCAGCCGCGCGGCGGTGTCGACCACCGGGCGTGGGGCCAGCCCGGCCACCCAGGCGATGGCCAGCTCGGCGGCGGGGGTGGCGTCCATGAGCGGCTCGTCGGCGCCGGGCGGGTACCAGGCGCGCAGCCAGCCGCCGTCGGGTCCGGCCCAGCCGTCGAGGTACCCGCGGGCGTCGACCTGCGCGCGGGTGGTGCCGTCGAGCTCGGCGAGCAGGTCACCGAGCCGGTCGGCCAGCTCGCCGGCCGGCAGCCCGTGCGACCCGCCGGGCCCGAAGACGCGGGACAGGAACGAGACCACGAGCGGTGCGTCGTCGGCGCGCAGCAGCCGCCACGCGGGGTGCTGCTGCAGCGCGGCGACGTCGTCGACCTGCATGGCTCTCCTCCCCGCCGTGGTCCTGGTCGGCGCGAGAGTAGGGCGACAGCAGCGCCATGATCGGTGGGGCGCTCCGGTGTGTGACTGGTGAGCTACGTGGGGTTGCCGGCCGGGAGGGGGTGCCGACCGGTCAACCGGTCCGCGGGCACTGGCCGACCGAACAGCCACCCCTGCCCGGCGTCCACCCCGAGCCGGGCCAGCCGCTCGCACTGCTCGTCGGTCTCGATGCCCTCCGCGAGCACCGACGTCCCCAGTGCCGCGGCCAGGGCGACGAGACCGCGCAGCAGCGCCCGCGAGGCGTCGGACCCGGTGACCGAGCGGTCCAGCTTGAGCACCGTGACCGGGTAGCGCTGCAGGTAGGCCACCGAGGTGTAGCCGGTGCCGAAGTCGTCCAGCGCCACCACGACCCCGTCGGCGGCCAGCTGGTGCAGGGCCGCCACCCCGGCGTCCACCGGCAGCTGGTCGTGCTCGGTGATCTCCAGGTGCAACCGGTGGGCGGGCAGCCCGGTCGCGGCGAGGGCGTCGCGCACGGTGCCGGCCAGGTCGGGGTCGACCATCGAGCAGCGGCCGAGGTTGACGCTGACCCACCAGGTCGGGTCGAGCCGCTCCTGCATCGTGCGGCAGGCCTCGCGCAGCACCCAGGCGTCGAGCGCGGCACCGTGCCCCTGCGCCTCGGCGATCGGCAGGAAGGTGTCGGGGTACAGCAACCCGCGGGTGGGGTGCTGCCAGCGCACCAGTGCCTCGCACCCGGCCACGGCCCGCGAGGGCAGGGACACCAGCGGTTGGTAGACCAGGAGGAGCTCGCCGGCGGCCGGGTCCCCGGCCACCAGCCGGCGCAGGTCGGCCCCGAGCGCCAGTTGGCCGAGGACCTGCTCCCGCTGCTCCGGGGTGAACCGGGTCGCCTGACCGCGCGCCGCGGACTTGCTGGCGTAGAGCGCGACGTCGGCGTCGGCCAGGGCGTGGGCCAGCTCGCTGCCGGTGCGCAGCGGGGTCCAGCCGGCGCTGCCGCGGGCCACGACGAGCGTGCCGGCCAGCTCGACCGGTGCCGCCAGCGCCCGGGTGAGCAGGTCGTCGGGCGGGTCGGACCCCGGGGGCAGGAGCAGCACGAACTCGTCACCGCCCGAGCGGCAGACCACCCCACCGGCGGGGACGACGGCGGTGAGCCGCTGGGCCACGGCCACGAGCAGCTGGTCACCGACCTCGTGGCCCCAGGTGTCGTTGACGTGCTTGAAGTCGTCCAGGTCGACCACCACGAGGTCCCCGACCGCCCCGTCGCCCCCGCCGGCGCCTCCGCCCCCGCCGCCGACGGGGTGGACGAGGTCGTGGAAGGCCGTCCGCAGCCCGCGCCGGTTCAGCAGCCCGGTCAGCGGGTCCTGCCGGGCCAGGCGCTCGCTGGCCCGCACCGTCTGCGCACCACGGCCGATGGCCAGCCCAGCGAGCACCGCGGCGGTCACCAGGTAGGCCGTGGGGGGCAGCAGCCGGCCGCTCTCCAGCTGGGCCAGCGCCACCGGCACCAGGACGACGGGGGTGGTGCCCAGCAGGCGGGCGGACTCCGAGCGCAGCCGGCTCGGGCGGCCGGGGGTGAAGGCCGTGCGCATCCGCGGGTGCAGGCACCCGGCGGCGAAGAGCACCTGGCCGAGCACCCACACCACGTTCTGCCCGGCCTGCAGGGAGGCCAGCCGGACGCCGGTGTCGGAGACCAGCCCGTCGTAGACCGACACGGTGACCCCGCCCAGCAGCACCAGCCCGATGCTGGGACCGAGGTCGGCCCGCGACCCGATGTAGCGCAACGCCAGGCAGACCATGACGGCGTCGAGCGGGGCGACCGCGTGCGGCCAGGGCAGCCCGGGGTCGGCCAGCGCCATCCCGGCCTGGACGACGGCCAGCGCGACGACGCTGGCCAGCATCGCGCGGTCGGCCCGGCGTCCCCACTGCTCGCGGCGGGTACGCCGCTGGTCCGGGCGGGCGCCGGCGCGCTGCCGCTGGAAGAGCACGACGAGGAAACCGACGACGGCGACCATGCCGGCGCTCTGCAGCGCGACCCCGAGCGACGGGGCGGTCGGGGCGACGGCGAAGGCCAGGGTCCAGCAGGCCAGCGAGGCCGACATCAGCAGCCACGGCAGCCGGCGGTCGGGCCGGTGGCGGGCGATGCCCACCAGCGGCGAGACCGCGGCGAGGGCACTGGCGAGCAGGACGGCGGTCGGCCGGGTGGCCGGCCACCCGGCACCGGCGACCAGCAGCCCGGCCAGGGCGAGCAGGCCGGCCAGGGCGGCCGGCGGGCAGCCCCGGGGGCCCGGGCGGGGGGCGGCCACCTCAGGTGGCCACGGCCGCGGGGAGCTGCTCGGCCGGCACCGGGGCGCCGTAGAGCCAGCCCTGCCCGGCGTCGATGCCGAAGGCGAGCAGCCGGGCGTGCTGCTCCTCGCTCTCCACGCCCTCGGCGAGCACCTCGATGCCCAGGGCGCCGGCCAGGCCGGTGATGCCCGCGATCAGCTCGGCGCTGGTGTCGGGGCCGGTGACCGACCGGTCGAGCTTGAGCAGCGTCACCGGGTAGCGGTGCAGGTAGGCCAGCGAGGTGTAGCCGGTGCCGAAGTCGTCGAGGCTGACCCGCACGCCCAGCTCGGCCAGCTCCTGCAGGGGCAGCACCCCCGCCTCGGGGGGCAGCTGGTCGTGCTCGGTGATCTCCAGGTGGAGGCGGTCGGCGGCCAGGCCGTGGGTGGCGAGCGCGGCGCGCACCCGCACCGCGAGGTCGGGGTCGACCAGGGAGGAACGGCCCAGGTTGACGCTGACGGTGCGGCGGGTGCCCTGTGCCGACCACTGCGCGGCCGCTGCGCAGGCCTGGTCGAGCACCCAGGTGTCCACCGCCGCGCCGTGGCCCTGGAGCTCGGCGACGGGCAGGAAGGTGTCCGGGCCCAGCACGCCGCGGGTGGGGTGCTGCCAGCGGACGAGCGCCTCGCAGCCCACCACGGCACGCGTGCGCAGCTCCACCAGCGGCTGGAAGAGCAGGAACAGCTCGCCGGCGGCGGGGTCGCCGCGAAGGACCCGGCGCAGGTCCTCGCCGAGGCCGAGCTGGCCCAGGACGGCTTCGCGCTGGGCCGGGTCGAACCGGGTGGCGGTGCCGCGGGCGGCGCCCTTGCTGGCGTAGAGGGCGATGTCGGCGTCGGCCAGGGCCAGCGGGAGCTCGCTGGCGGGGGTCAGCGGGACCCAGCCGGCGCTGCACCGCACGACGACGTCCCGCTGGGCCATGCCGCCCAGCTGCACGGGCTGCCCGAAGGCGGCCGCGAGGACGTCGGGCACCGGTGGTGCGCCCGGGCGCAGCACCAGCACGAACTCGTCGCCACCCGAGCGGGCCACGGTGCCGGTGGCCCCGACCGCTGCGGACAGCCGTTCGCCGACCGCGCACAGCAGCAGGTCCCCGGTCTCGTGGCCGTGGGTGTCGTTGACCTCCTTGAAGTCGTCGAGGTCCAGCAGGGCCAACCGGCCGATCTCGGTGTCCCCCGGCCGGGCGGCGATGAGCAGGTGGTCGAAGGCGATCTGCAGGCCGCGCCGGTTGGCCAGCCGGGTGAGGGGGTCGCGGGCGGCGTGCCCCTCGCTGGCCAGCAGCGCCCCGGCGCCGCGGACGATCACCAGCGCGCTCACCAGCGCGCCGGCGGCGACGTGCACCAGGAGCGGCAGCCGCCCGGGGGCGGGCAGCAGCGCCAGCGCCAGGGGCACCGGGGCCAGCGCCACCAACCCGAGCACCCGGCCGGACTCCGGCCGCAGCCGGCGCAGGGAGGCCGGGCTGAAGGCCACGGCCATGCTGGGCTGCAGCGCCGCCGCGACCAGCAGGGCCATCGCGACCGCCCACAGCACGGAGATGGGTGCCTGCAGCGGCTGCAGGCGGGTGCCCGAGCTCGCGGCGACCACGTCGTAGACCCCGGCGAGGACGCAGCCGGTGATGAACAACCGCAGGCTGGTGGTGATGCCGGCCCGGGACAGCAGCAACCGGAGCACGAGGGCGATGAGCAGGAGGTCGGCCGGCGCGGCGTAGGCACTGGGGGCCGCGTCGTCGGCCCGGGCCGTGGTCACCACCTGGGCGACGACCAGGCCGACCAGCACGACCAGGATCGCCAGGTCGGCCCGGCCGACCCAGGCGGCCCGCCTGCGCGCGCGGCGCTCGCCCGGCCGCGAGCGCACGTGCTGGGCGAACATGTGGACGACGATGCCGGCCCCGACGAGCGTGCCGACGTCCTGCGCGGCCTCGCCGAAGACCGGCCACCGGGTGCCCAGGCCGATGGAGAGCGTCCAGCCCGTGAGCATGACGGTGACCAGCGCCCACACCACGGGTCGGGTGGCCCGGTGCACCACGGCCCCCACCGCGGGCGCCAGGGTGGCGAGCACGCTGATGAGGACCACCGCGGGCGCCCGGGTGGCGGGCACGAGGGACCCCACCAGGGCGACCGCGGCGCCGGCCCCGACGACGACGAGCGCCGCACGGCGCAGCCCGGTGGGTGGAGTCACGGAGGCGTTCTCGACCCCCGGGCGCCCGGGCTTGACCCCGCGGCGCCGTGCTCACCCTCGCGGGTCAGCCGGTCAGGTCGGCGCACCCGCCCTCGTCGGGCAGCAGCGGGCGGAACGCGACCGACCAGGTGGCGTCCCCGTCGACCCACGGGGTCGCGCTGGTGGCCCGCTGGGCGGCGGCGACCACCGCGGCGGCCAGGTCCCCGGTCGCGACGGTGCAGCCGAATCCCGCGCCCACCGGCTCACCGGGCAGCTCGGGGCCCGGCCAGGCGACCGGTTCGGCGGTGACGACGGGGTCGGCCGTGTACGTCGACGCCAGCGCCGCGACGGCGGTCGGCGACCAGAGCTCGCCGCTCGTGGCCACGACCTCGTCGAGCCGGTCGACCAGGCCGGCCAGCTCCTGCCGGGCGGCGACCTGCTCGGCCGTCAGCGACGGGGCGCCCTGCGCCTCCCGCAGCGCGTACACCTCGCGCCTGCTCGTGCCCTCGGCGGTGGTCACCGTGACGACGGTGGTGGTGGCGTCGGCGAGGCCCCCGGTGCCGAGGTCGGCGGTGTCGGTCACCCCGGCGTCGAGGGCGGCCTGCAGCAGGTCGGCCAGCTCGGCGTCGTCGACCCGGGTCAGCTGCACGGCCGGCCAGGCGGGCGCCGGGTAGATCGCGGCCACCGGGGCGGGGCTGAGCACCCGCCCGTCGGCGTACACGCTGACCGAGGGCAGGCGGGAGAGCTCGGCGCCGGCCACGGTGAAACCGCCGACCTGCTCGACCCGCAGCACGAGCGCGTCGTCGGCGGCGGGCAACCCGACGCCGGAGGGGGCGGGGGCACCGGAGCTGCCGGCCGGCTGCCCGCAGGCGGCCAGCGCCAGCACGGCACCGAGGACGACGGGGACCGACCGGGGACGCATGGCCCCACCCTCCCGCACCGGCAGCTGTCCATCGCCGACCGCCCGTGGAGTGTCGGGCGCCGGGGAGCGGGACCGACGGTTCCCCGCCCGGCTGCACCGGGAGGGGCCGACGAACCCGACCCCCGGGCTACCGCGGAGTGGTCGGCTGCAGCACCGCCTCGGTGAGGGCCTGGGAGCGCAAGTGGGTGACCTGCTGGTACTCGGGGTCGGCGACCATGCGGCTGAACGCCTCGCGGCTGGGGTAGCGCACCAGCAGCACGACGTCCCAGTCCTGGCCCTCCTCGGCCACCAGCGGGGTGCCGCCGTCGCCGACGTAGACGATCTCGGCGCTGTAGCGGGGCAGGAACGTGTCCCGCAGTGCGGCCGCGTACTGGTCGTAGGACTCGCGCCCGCCCTCGGCGAAGCGCAGCAGGTTGAGCATGACGACGGGTCCGCCGGGGTCCTCGGCGAGGAGTCGCTTGAGGTCGGCGCCGCGGGGGTCGATGGCCATGCCCGGACCCTAGCGGCGCCACGACGTCGTCGCCGCGGTGTCGAGAACGGCGTCCCGGCTCCGTCCCCCGGGTGGATGCGGCCAGGATGGGCCGCACGGACGTGAGGAGACGACCATGCCGAAGTACCTGGTGCTCAAGCACTACCGCGGCGCCCCGGCCCCGACCAACGACGTCCCGGGCGACCGGTGGACGCCGCAGGAGTGGGCGGACCACATCCAGTTCATGCGTGACTTCGCCGAGCGGCTGCAGGACAGCGGCGAGTTCGTGTCGGCCGACGCGGTCGCGCCGGAGGGCACCTGGGTCCGCTTCGACGGCGAAGGCAAGCCGCCGGTCACCGACGGCCCGTTCGCCGAGACCAAGGACCTCATCGCCGGGTGGATGATCATCGACGTCGCCGACCACGACCGCGCGCTGCAGCTGGCCGGTGAGCTCTCCTCGGCGCCGGGCGCGGGCGGGAAGCCGCTGGGGGAGTGGTTGGAGCTGCGGCCGGTGATGAGCGAGCCGCCGACCGTCACCGAGTGACCGAGGCCGACCTGCGGGCCGCCGTCCCGCAGGTGCTGGCGGCCCTGGTCCGCCGGGGTGCGGACTTCGCCGCGGCCGAGGACGCCGTCCAGGACGCGCTGGTCGAGGGCCTGCGCACCTGGGCGGCGGACCCGCCGCGCGACGTCCGCGCCTGGCTGGTCACCGTCGCGTGGCGGCGGTACCTGGACGCCGTCCGCTCGGACGCCGCCCGGCAGCGCCGGGAGGACGCCCCGCCCGAGGAACCCGTCGAGGTCACCGGCCGGGACGACTCGTTGCAGCTGTACTTCCTCTGCGCGCACCCGTCGCTGACCCCGTCGTCGGCGGTCGCGCTGACGCTGCGGGCGGTGGGCGGGCTGACCACCCGGCAGGTCGCCGAGGCCTACCTGGTTCCCGAGGCGACGATGGCGCAGCGGATCAGCCGGGCGAAGAAGACGGTGTCGGGCGTGCGGTTGGACGCGCCGGGGGACGTCGGCACCGTGCTGCGCACCCTGTACCTGGTGTTCAACGAGGGCTACAGCGGGGATGTCGACCTGGTCGCCGAGGCGGTGCGGCTCACCCGCCAGCTGCACCGCGCCTACGACCACCCGGAGGTGGCCGGGCTGCTGGCGCTCACGCTGCTGCACGCGGCCCGCCGTCCGGCCCGGTTCTCGTCGTCCGGGGAGCTGGTGCCGCTGGCGTCGCAGGACCGGTCGCTCTGGGACACCCGGCTCATCGCCGAGGGGGTCTCGCTGGTGCAGTCCGCGCTCGCGCAGGACCGCCTGGGGGAGTACCAGGCGCAGGCGGCGATCGCGGCGCTGCACTGCGACGCCGCATCGGCTGCGGAGACCGACTGGGTCCAGGTGGTGGAGTGGTACGACGAGCTGGTCGCGCTGACCGGGTCGCCGGTGGCCCGGCTGAACCGGGCGGTGGCGGTGGGCGAGGCCGACGGCCCGCGCGCCGGCCTCGCCGCGCTCGCCCTCGTCGACCCCGGGTTGCCGCGGTGGGCTGCGGTCGCTGCGCACCTGCACGAGAAGGACGGCGACCTGGCCCAGGCCGCCGAGCTCTACGCCGAGGCCGCGCGGGCGGCGACCAACGCGGCTGAGCGCGACCACCTGCACCGCCAGGCCTCGAGGCTCGCAGCGCGGAGCCGCGCTGACTGAGCCGTCTCGGTGTCAGGGGCCACGGCTTCGGTGCCGGCGTGCCCACGGTCCCGGAGGTCGACGTCACCGCGTGGACGCCGATCCAGCCGGAGGCTCGTGGCAGCGGCACGAACCTGTGGCTCGACGATCCTGTCGGTCGACGGTGGCTGTACAAGGCCACGCGCATCCCGAAGGGTTCGACCGAGCCGCAGGGCGAGGACTGGGCGGAGAAGCTGGCCGAGCGACTCGCAGGCCTGATCGGGCTGCCCTGCGCCGAGGTCGCGTTGGCGTACCGGGCGGACGCCGTGGTCCGCGAGGAGGGCGTGGTGTCTCGGGACCTTGCGGGCCCTGGACTGGACCTGCAGAACGGCGCCCTCCTGCTCGACGGCATCGCCGGTTACCTGGTCTTCGACGCCTGGATCGCCAATCTGGACCGGCACGAGGAGAACTGGGCGGTCCTGCAGCACCGCGACCGGTCGCTCTCCCTGGCGCCCTCCTACGACCACGGGGCCGCCCTCGGGTCGTCGCTCACGGAGGACGTCCGGCGACGGCTCGGGACGGACCCGGCGCAGCTCGAACGCTTTGCTGGGAAGGCGTTCGGCAGGAAGTTCGATGTGGAGAACGCAGTGGTCGGAACACCGAGAATGTCGGACGCTGCTCGTACGTTCTGCACGCAGTTGCTCGCGATCAACCAGGGAAGGGTGCTGGATGTCTGTCGATGACCTCGCCGCCGTTCCGCGGGCGGTCGAGACGACGAGCCGGCGACTACTGGTGACCGAGAAAGATGCGGATGGCTTCTACCGGCCCGTCGGCTTCCTCGGCGCGACCGTCGACGTGACCAGCGTGGAGTACACGTTCGACTACCTGCGTTCAGCGGTCGAGCGAGCAGGGTTCCGCCCTTTCCTCGGTTTCGTCGACACGGGCCGCACCTACCGTTCCGAAGGTCTGTTCCCGCTCTTCGCCGAGCGCATCATGGACCCCCGCCGGCCCGAGCACCCGGTGTTCCTCGCTTCGCTCGACCTGACCGATGACGCGACCCCTCTCGAGGTGCTGGCCCGTTCGGGCGGTCAACGCGCTGGTGACGGCATCATGCTGCTGCCCGAGCCGGCGGTCGATGCGAGCGGTCGAACTCATTGCCACTTCCTCGTCCATGGCATCCGGTACCTGGCCGACGCAGAACCGCTCCTCACCCGGCTGCGGGTGGGTGACCGGCTCGTGCTGCGGTCCGAACCGGAGAACAACACGAACCCCCGGGCGCTCGTGGTCGTCGAGTCCAGCGGCCAGAAGCTGGGGTACGTGCCGGACGCCCTTCTCGACTACGCCCACTCAGTCCGTGAACGGGCTCTCACGGTGGTGCGGGTCAACGGGCCTGAGGTAGGGGTGCGCCTGCGGTTGTTGGTCCGTCTCGACGGGCACCTGTACGGCAGCGAGGTGCCGTTCTCGGGTCCGGCGTGGCAGACGATGACCGATGACCGTTCCTGACCGCCCCGGGAGCGGTCGCCGGGGAGGGGAAGCGCGGTCAGTGTCCTTCTGGGCGGAGTTCGCCGTCGGATCATCACCGCCGGCACCCGGTTCCCGGCCGCAGCGATCCTCCGGGCACGGGATGCTGACCGTCGCTGACGAAGATGCAGCGGCTGCAGTGCCTTCTACGCCGCGGCCGGGGATTCGTCGGGGTTGCGGTGGCCCGGTGTCAGAGTCGTCGCTGCGCCATCAGACCGGCCGAGGCGTCGGGACGAGCGGCGCAAGGGTCGGTGACGGGTGCGGCACGCGCCGAGCCCAGGAGCTGCGGGTTGACTGGGGCCGTGGACGACGTGGTCGCTGCCCTGTGCTCGACACCCCTGCCGGTGCCCGAGGCGGCCGAGGTGGTCCCGAAGGCGCCGGGCCTCTACGCCTGGTGGGGCAGGTTCGGCGCGTTGCCCGGCATCTCCGGCCCGAAGCACCCGACCGCGCCGGTGCAGCTGCTCTACGTCGGCATCGCGCCGAACGGTCCGACGTCGGCGGCGACCCTGCGCTCCCGCGTCGTCGGTGACCACATCCGCGGAACGACGGGCTCCTCCACGCTGCGGCGCTCCCTGGCGGCGCTGCTGACCGAGCAGCAGGGCTGGCGCAGCCGCTGGACGACGCGGCCGGTGCTGGTCAACCGCGACGAGGCTGCGCTGTCGGAGTGGATGGCGGGCACCCTGCACCTCACCTGGGCCGAGCACCCGCAGCCCTGGACGGTCGAGGCCGACGCCATCGCCGAGCTCGAGCCGCCGCTGAACCAGGCCGAGAACCGCAGCCACCCCGTGCACGCGGTGGTGTCCGGGGCCCGCCGCCGCTGGCGCGAGCAGGCCCGGGCCGCCGGCCGCTGACCAGCTCAGGCCGGCGCGGCCACCGTGTGCACCAGGTCGGAGATGGTCCGCTTGACCTCGTTGAACGCCGGGGAGGTCACGTCGCGGTCGGGGAGGTCCACCGGGACGACGGCCTGCACGTGGCCGGGCACGCCGTGGGAGGCGCCGCCGGTCATCACGACCACCCGGTCGGCGAGGTAGACGGCCTCCTCGATCGAGTGGGTCACGAAGACCACCGTCGTGCGGGTCTCGGTGTGGATGCGCTTGAGCTCGGTCTGCAGGTCGGCGCGGGTGAGGGCATCGAGTGCGCCGAAGGGTTCGTCCATGAGCAGCAGCGAGGGGTCGTTGGCCAGCACCCGGGCGATGGCGACCCGCTGCTGCATGCCGCCCGAGAGCTGGGCGGGGTAGGTGTCGGCGAAGCGGGTCAGCCCGACGGCGGCGATGAACCGGTCGGCCAGTTCGGCGACCTGGGCCTTGGGCAGCTTCTTGCGGGCCGGCCCGTAGGCGACGTTCTCCCGCACCGACAGCCAGGGGAACAGGCCGTAGTCCTGGAAGACGACGCCGCGGTCGGGTCCGGGGCCGGTGACCGCCGTCCCGCCGACCTCGACGGTGCCGGCGGTGGCCCGCTCGAAGCCGGCCAGGATGCGCAGCAGGGTGCTCTTGCCGCAGCCGCTGGCGCCGACGACGGCGACGAATTCGCCGGAGGCGATGGTCAGGTCGACGTCGGCCATCGCGACGACGTCGCCGTAGGCCTTGGTCAGGCCGGCCACGGCGACGTCGGCCGTGCGACCGGCCGCGAGGTGCTCGGTGGTCGGGGTGGACATCGGCGGGCTCCTACTTGATCAGGGGACGGTCGCGGAACAGGACCCGGAACAGCAGCATGAGCAGCCGGTCGGAGGCGAACCCGGCGACGGCGATGCAGATCATCCCGACGACGATCTGGTCGGTCTGCACCACGTCGCGGGCCAGGAAGATCGTCGAGCCCAGCCCGGTGGGCACCCCGGTGGTCTCGCTGAGCACGAGGATCACCCAGGACAGGCCCAGGCCCACCCGCATGCCGTTGACGATGGCCGGGGCGGCGGCCGGCAGCACGACCCGCAGCAGGGTGCCGGGGCCGGAGGTGCCCAGCATCCGGGCGGCCTCCAGCAGCCGTTCGGGCACCTGCCGGGCCCCGCTGATGGTGCCCAGCACGACCGGGAAGAACGCGGACAGGGTGATCAGGAAGATCGACGCCTGGTCGCCGTACCCGATGAGCAGGGCCACCAGCGGCACCCAGGCCGTGGCCGGGATCGGCCGGAACAGCCCGATCATGGGGTCGAACAGCGAGTTCACCGTGGTGAACCGGCCCATCAGCACCCCCAGCGGGACGGCGACCGCGGTGGCCAGCGCGAACCCCGACAGCACCCGCAGTGCGCTGGCCGGCAGGTCCTCCCACAGCAGCGCGCTGAACGCGTCGTCCCGGGTGCCGGCCACGTAGTTGACCAGCCCCTCGGCGACGTCGGCGGGGTAGGGCAGGAACCCCATGCGGATGCCGAAGGGCAGCTCCCAGGCCTGGTCGCGACCCACCTGCCAGACCACCAGGAACAGCAGCGGGACGGGCAGCCCGAGCAGCACCGTCCGCCACCGTCCCCGGCGCCGGCGAGGCGGCCGGTCGGGGACGGTGGGCGCGGCGGCCGGGACGGCCACGACCTCCGTGCTCACCGCGCTCATGCCTCGGGTGCGAACGAGGTGTCCATGAGGTCCTCGTTGGACGGGGCGGTCTCGATCAGGCCGAGCTCGACCATCGCGCCGGCCAGTGCCTGCACCTGGCCCTGGTACTCCTCGTCGAGGTCGGCGCGCAGCCAGAAGTTCTCCAGCGCCGACTGGAAGACGTCCTCGTCGCCGCCGAACTCGGCGACCATCTCGGGCAGCCACTCGTCGATGTTGTCGGCCATGTACTCGGTCGTCGCGGCGTGGGTGTCGACCACCGCCTGCACCAGGTCGGGGTCGTCGGCGACCATCGCGCCGGTGGTGACCAGGCCGATGTTCACCCGGCCGATGTCGGTGGCGTAGGGGTCGGTGATCTCGTGCCCGCCGGCGGCGGTGGCCAGCGAGACGGCGATCTCGGTGCCGAAGAAGGCGTCGATCGAGCCGGAGTTGAACGCCGAGGCCATCTCCGGCGGCGGGACGGCGACCAGCTCCAGGCTGCTGGCGTCGATGTCGTTCTCGGCGAGGATCAGCCGCATGGCGACCTCGGGCGCGCTGCCCTGGATGTAGCCGACCTTCTTGCCGACCAGGTCGGACACGGTGTCGATGTCGTCGCCGCCGATGAAGCCGGACCCGCCGTCGGCGGCGGAGGCCACGATGGCGAGGTCGCGGCCCTGGGAGATGCCGGAGATGGTGGCGGTGATCCCGGTGATGGCGAAGTCGACGCTGCCGGAGGAGACCGCGTCGGTCAGCGCCGGGGTGCTGTCGAGGGTGACCACCTCGAACTCGACGCCGTCCACGGCGTGGTCCTCGTAGAGGAACGGGGCGTAGAAGTGCGGCTGACCGCGCAGGGTGCCCACGGTGACGGTCTGGGTCTCCCCGCCGCCGGCGGCGTCGTCGGAGTCGGACCCGCACGCGGCCAGGGACAGGACGGTCGCGGCGACGGCGCCGGTGGCGATCACGCGGCGGACGGCGAAGGGGCTCAACGGGTCTCCTCGGAGGCGGCGTCGGCGCGGGGTGCGCCGAGGAGGAGGACCCAACCGGCTTCCTGAGCCCGGGCTGTGTCGCGGCGGTAACGGTGCCGTGAAGTGACCACTTCGTGACCGACCGCTGCCGAGAGCGCGGCGCTCGAGTGCCGGGTGGGGGCCGTGAGGTGCACGAGCCGACGTCGTGAGGTGTCGCGAGCCGAGCGCACCCCACGAGGTCCGCGCACCCCTAGCTTCTCCTCGACGCCACCGGAGACGCCGGTGGACCGGAACTCGGGGGTCCCACCATGTCCACCATCGACGGGCAGAACACGCAGCCGTCCCACAGCCAGCCTCAGTACGGGCAGCCGCAGTACGCACAGCCTCAGTACGGGCAGCCCCAGTACGCGCCCGCCCCGGTCCAGCAGTCGTACGGCTACGCGCCAGTGCCCATGCAGTCCGGGCCTGTCGGCAAGGTGCGCAGCACGTGGGCGGTGATCGGCCTCAGCATCATCACGTTCGGGATCTACGGGTTCGTCTACTACTTCTCGGTGCACGAGGAGATCAAGCGGCACAGCGGTGAGGGCGTGGGCGGGGCGGTGGGATTGATCATTGCGCTGTTCACCCTCGGGCTGGTCACGCCGTTCCTGCTGCCCAACGAGGTCGGCAACCTCTACGCCCGGCAGGGTCGCCCGCGTCCGGTCACGGCGACGACCGGCCTGTGGGTGCTGCTGGGCAGCTTCATCCTCATCGGGCCCCTGGTCTGGCTGGTCAAGACCAACGGCGCGCTGAACGCCTACTGGCGGAGCGTCGGCGCCCGTTGACCCGGTGCGGGGACCGAGGCTGGGCGTCGGTCCCCGCACGCTCGACCCTGCACTGGTGCCCGTTGGCCCGTGGCCGGCGTGTCATCACCACGTCGCCGCCTCCCGGGCCAGGTCGGTCCCGTCGGTCGGAACAGGAGGAGTCCTCATGCAGTACACGGTTGTGCGCGTCGACCGTGCGCCGGGCGCGGTCCGGTGACGGTGCCCTACAAGGCCCCGGGAACTCGACCGCGAGCGGGGATCTGGTACCTGCTCCTCGCGGGCCTCTCTGTCGGCTTCCTCGCCTGCGTGCCGTTCTGGCACGCGGCCCAGCGCCTGCAGCGGGCCGATGTCCGCCGGTGGGCGGTCGTGTTCACCGCCGTGACCGTCTACCTCGTCGTGCTGATGGCGCTCACCCCTGAGCAGAACCCCGACGGCACCTCGGGCAACCCGGCCATCAGCACCCTCGGGGGGTTCTCGGCCCTGACTGCTGCGGTCGTGGCGGTGGTCCGCTTGAACGGGCTGCGCCGCGAGGTCTACGGCGGCGCGGTGCAACCGAACCGTCTTGTGCACGCCGATCCGGCCATCGCCGCTGTGCTCGCCGCGCGGCAGAAGCGGGCCGAAGCCCGTGACCTGTTGACGCGCGACCGGCCCATGGCGCGCGAGCTGGGGATCGGGCGGCCCGACCTCGGTCGGGGGTTCGACGACGGCGGGCTGGTCGACATCAACGGCGCGCCGGCGACGGTCATCGCGCAGCGCTGTGACCTCACACCAGCTCAGGTCGCAGCCGTCGTCGCCGCCCGGGACGGCCGAGCCGGCTCGGGATGGTTCACCGTCGACGAGGTGCTCATCGACGTGCCGCTGCCCTCCGACGTCGCCGAGCGCATCCGCGAGCGCGCCTTCGTCTGATCTCACTCCTCTACGCCGTCAGCTGGTTCGAGGCCACGGATGAGTGAGGTGCCGCTGGTGAACCGGACTGAGGAAGCGGCAGCCGAGGCAGGGGAGTCCCAGTGCACGCCACCGCCGACCGGGCGGCTCGTCCTCCGGGTGAGCGTCGATGCCGCCACCCACTGCTGCCCCCCGAACCAGTGGCACCGGCAGTTGGTCAGGAGGCGGTGCGCCGATGGCCGGGCCGACGTCGAGTGGCGCCTGAGGGTTCTGCTCGGGCCGCTGGTGAACCCTCGGACGCCACTCGACGGCGGAACGGTGGGGCGGGACCCCCGTCAGCCCAGGAAGCCGGTGACCGGGATGCCGGCCAGCGCCTGCCAGGTGAGCAGACCGGTCAGGACGGCGTAGCCCGCCGACGCGACGGCGACGACCCGGAACCGGGCGCCGGCTGAGGCCAGGGCGGGCACCCGCCGGCGCAGCGCCTCGAGACCGAACGCGAGCAGCGGCAGTGCCTGCAGGGCGTGCATGCCGACGAAGTGCGGCACCCGGAGGTCGCCGCCGGTGGTGGACCAGCCCAGCAGCGGCAGGCCCGGGCCGTCGTCGGGCACCCCGACCGCGTGCGCCCCGGCGATGCCCTGGAAGTCGGAGAGCTGCCCGGGGGTCGGCGACGTCATCAGGAAGGCGACGGCCATGCCGGCCAGCCCGACGACCAGCCCGGCCCGGATCGCCAGCCGCCGCGCCGGGTCGTCGGGTGCCCGCCACAGCAGGACGGCGAGCACCGCGGTGACCAGCCAGACGGCGGCGATCGCGGTGCCCATCGACGCCCACACCGCGGTGTGGAACGGTGTCGAGACGTTGAAGTGGCTGGTGGTGCCCAGGACGACGGCCCCGACGATCGCTGCCATCTCGACCGCCATCGCGATGGCGATGACCCAGGCGATGCCGCGGCCCAGGCGCTGCCGGCGGGCGGGCAGCAGGGTGAGCAGCCACGCGATCGTGAGTGCGTAGACGGCGATCGAGATCGAGAACTTCAGCGGCTTCAGCCAGCCGTTGCGGCCGGCGATCTGCACCGGGTCGACGAGGGCCAGGACGGCGGTGACGATCGCGGTCGCGGCCATGACGGCGGCGACGCCGAGCAGCACCCGGTCGAGCCGGGGCGCGGTGGTGGTGGGGCGGTCGAGGACGGCGGTCATGACGGGCTCCCGGTTCCGAAACGGCGGACGGACTCGCTCTCCTGCGCCATGCGGCGCAGACCGGCGAGGAGGGCGTCGCCGAGCACGGTGCCGACGACGACGGTCTGGGCGGCGGTCGCGGGACCGGCGTCCAGCTTTTTGGAGACGGTGTCGAGGTCGGCCTCGGCGACCACCTCGGCGGCGCGGGCGTAGGCGGGCAGGACGGCGGCGAGGTCGTCACGGCCCAGGGCGAGGTACCGGTCGAGGACGGCGGCGGCCGCGGCGAGGCCGGGGTTGCCGTCGTGGACGACCCAGCCCTGCCGGCGGGCGACGTCGGCGACGCGGGCCAGGGACTCGGTCGACGGCGGGGACGTCGGCCGGGGCAGCGACGCCTGGGCGATGCCGAGGGTGTCGCCGAACGGGTGGGCGGGGTCGTCGGCGGCGGCGAGCACGTCCTTGGCGGCGGCCACGGACAGCCCGCCGACCTCGACGAGGCTGCGGATGAGGCGCAGGCGGGTGAGGTGGTCATTGCCGTACTCGGTCTGGTTGTAGCCCGTGCGCTCACCGGGCGGCAGCAGGCCCTCGCTGACGTACCACTTGATGGAGGTCGCGCTGACCCCGCTCGCGGCGGCCAGCTCAGCGATACGCATGTTGACAGCATCACTATCGATAGGGCTGCTGTCAATATCAATCTGCGAGGCTGCTGGGGTGCCGGACGACCTCCTCGTGGCCCGCAACCCCGAACCCGACTCGTCTCTCCCTTTTCTGGTGCGGGTGCCGCTGGGGCCCGACGGCATCGTGCTGAAGACCCGGGAGACGTGGCCGGGCGCGACGAAGGTCTACTGCCACCGCGCTGAGAGCTGGCCCGCCGACGCAGAAGTCATCGAGCGGCACGAGGTGCGCAGCTGCTCGCGGCGGGGACCGGCCATCGACCTGGTGCTCGCGCGGTCGCGGATGAACCGCTCGCAGCTGGTGCTCACCCGGGCCCGTGGCCGGGAGATGATCTTCTGGCAGTCGCCGTCGACGACGAAGCAGGCCCGGCCGCGGGTGGCGGTGCCCACTGCGCGGGCGTCCGGTCAGGTGCTCGAGATCGTCGTCGACACCGGCGAGAAGTACCCGTGGAGCTTCGGTCACCAGCAGGCGAGCACCACTCGCCGCCGGCTTTCGGCCGGGGACTACGCGGTCTGCGGTCCGGACGGCGAGGTGCTGGCGGCAGTCGAGCGGAAGAGTGTCGCGGATCTGGGCAACAGCCTGCTGTCCGGGCGGCTGACCTACGCCCTGGCCGAGCTCGCCGGGCTGCCCCGGGCGGCGGTGGTGGTCGAGGACCGCTACAGCCGGCTGTTCGCGCTGGAGAACGCGCGGGGCGCGGCGGCGGCCGAGGCGCTGGCGGAGGCGCAGGCCCGGTTCCCCAGCGTGCCGGTGGTGTTCTGCGAGACCCGGCCACTGGCGCAGGAGTGGGCCTACCGGTGGCTGGGTGCGTGCCTGGCCGAGCTGTCGGGTGCGGCGGCGACGGCAGGGCTGGAGTCGACGTTCGCGCCCGGCGGTGTGGTCCCCGAGCCCGAGGCGACGCCTGCGCAGATCAGGGCATGGGCCTCGGCGCAGGGCATCCAGGTGAGCCCGAGGGGGCGAATCCCTGCCGCGGTGCGGGCGGCCCACGACGCACGCCTGAGCTGACCCGGGTTCGTCCACCGCTGCTACCCCTGCTACTACTCGGGGTAGTATTCGGGGTATGAAGTTGAGCGTGAGTCTCCCGGAGGACGACGTCGCCCTGCTGGATGCCTATGCCCGCACCGCCGGTCTGAGGGGGCGGTCAGCCGTCATCCAGCACGCGCTCCACCTGCTGAGGCAGGCGGAGCTGGGCGAGGAGTACGCCGCGGCCTGGGACGAGTGGGAGACCGCGGGGGACGGGTCTGCGTGGGATGCGACGCTCGGGGACGGTCTCGTCGATGCGCCGCGGTGAGATACGGCTGGTCGACCTGGAACCGGTGCGTGGGAGCGAGGCCAACAAGCAACGTCCAGCAGTGCTGGTGAGCAACGACCGGGCCAACGCCACGGCGTCCCGGCTGGGACGCGGCGTGGTCACCGTGGTCCCGGTGACCAGCAACGTGTCGCGAGTGTTCTCCTTCCAGACCTTGCTGCCCGCCGAACGGACCGGATTGCGGCAGGACTCGAAGGCGCAGGCCGAGCAGGTGCGCTCCGTGGCACTCCAGCGCATCGGCCCCGTGCTGGGCCAGGTGCCGCCGGACCTGATGCGCGACCTCGACGACGCGTTGCGGGTGCACCTGCAGCTGTAGCTCCCTGGCCGGGTTTGCCGACGGCGATGGTGGGGACGTGCAACCACCATGGAGATGCGCGCGCTCGGACGCACCGGTGTGAAGGTCAGCCCGCTCTGCCTGGGGGCGATGATGTTCGGGGCGTGGGGCAACCCCGACCACGACGAGTCGGTCAAGATCATTCACGCCGCCCTCGACGCCGGGATCAACGTCGTCGACACCGCCGACGTCTACTCGGCGGGGGAGTCCGAGGAGATCGTCGGCAAGGCGCTCGCCGGTGGACGGCGGGACGACGTCGTCCTGGCGACCAAGGCGCACGGCGCGATGGGGGAGGACCCCAATCAGCAGGGTAATAGCCGGCGGTGGCTGGTCACCGAGGTGGAGAACAGCCTGCGGCGGCTGCAGACCGACCACATCGACCTCTACCAGATCCACCGGCCGTCGGAGGACACCGACATCGAGGAGACCCTCGACGCGCTGACCGACCTGCAGCGGGCCGGCAAGATCCGCTACTTCGGCTCGTCGACGTTCCTGCCCTCGCAGGTGGTGCAGGCGCAATGGGCGGCGTCGTTGCGGCACAGCGGCCGGTTCGTGACCGAGCAGCCGCCGTACTCGATGCTGGTGCGAGGCATCGAGCGCGAGCTGCTGCCGATGACCCAGGAGTACGGCATGGGCACGCTGGTGTGGAGCCCGCTGGCTGGTGGATGGCTGTCGGGCAAGTGGCGCAAGGGTGCTGATGCCCCGGAGACGCATCGCGCCTCGGCGATGGGTGGCCGGATGGCCGGCCGCTACGACCTGTCGGACCCGGTCAACCAGCGCAAGCTGGACGCCGCCGACGCGCTGGCCGGGGTGGCGGAGCAGGCCGGGGTGAGCCTGCCGCAGCTGGCGATCGCGTTCACGATCCGGCACCCGGGGGTGACCTCGGCGATCATCGGCCCGCGGACGATGGAGCAGCTGACCAGCCAGCTGCCGGCGGTGGACGTCGAGCTGTCCGACGACGTCCTGGACGCCATCGACGAGATCGTGCCGCCGGGTACCAACATCCGCGCCGACGACGCCGGCTACGCCCCGCCGTCGATCACCGACGCCTCGCTGCGCCGCCGATGACCCCTCGAACCCCGGTGGCCCAGAACGGTGCGCCTTCTGGGCGACCGGGGTTCGCATCTCGGCCGAAGCCGTCGACCTCGATGTCGAACCGGAGGTGACGGGCGCCGCGGCTGAATGACGTCTCAGTCCAGGTGGTCGAGAGGTTGGCGGCTGACGTGGTCAGCCAGTCCCTCGAGCTCATCGGGCTCCTGGTCCTGGACGAGGATGGCCACGTCCTCGGCGCACGCCGCCTGACGACGTCTGATCGAGTGCGGGTCGGGCTCCTGTGCAGTCATCACGCGGCATCTTCCCGGACCGGGACCGCCCCGGGGAAGTACGCGCGGTGGTGGTCGTGCGCGGAGTGGACGACGCTGGGCTCGACGAGGGAGGAGGCGGTCAATGGCGACCGTGGTTCTGCTGGGCACGCTCGACACCAAGGGCGAGGAGTACGGCTGGCTGCGCGCGCAGCTCGAGGCCGCGGGGTGCAACGTGGTGTCGGTCGACGTCGGCAGCTTCACCGAGGGGGCGCCGGCCGACGTGCCGTCGTCCGAGGTCGCTTCGCGGTCGGGGGTGGACGTCGGGCCGCTGCTGGAGGCGCGGGACCGCGGGGCGGTGATGGACGCGATGGGCCGGGGCGCGGCGGTCGTCGTCCGGGAGCTGTTCGAGCAGGGGCGGCTGCACGCGGTGCTGGCCGTCGGCGGGTCCGGGGGCTCGTCGATCGCGGCGCTGGCGATGCAGGCGCTGCCGGTCGGGGTGCCGAAGGTGCTGGTGTCGACCATGGCGTCGGGGGACGTGTCGCCCTACGTCGGGCAGTCCGACGTCACGCTCATGTACTCCGTCGTCGACATCTCGGGGCTGAACTCCATCTCGCGTGCGGTGCTCGGCAATGCCGCGGCCGCAGCGGCCGGCATGGCGGCCGCCTACGAGCGGCGGACGGCGGAGCCGGTGGCCGACGAAAGGCCGCTGATCGGCGCGAGCATGTTCGGGCTGACCACGCCCGCGGTCGACGAGGCCCGGGCCCGGCTGACCGAGCTGGGCTACGAGGTGCTGGTCTTCCACGCGACCGGTGCCGGCGGGCGGGCGATGGAGGGCCTGGCCGGCGCGGGGCTGCTCGCAGGCGTGCTCGACCTGACCACCACCGAGCTCGCCGACGATCTCGTCGGCGGGGTGCTCACCGCGGGCCCGCACCGGCTGGAGGCCGCCGGACGGCGCGGCATCCCGCAGGTGGTGAGCGTCGGGGCGCTGGACATGGTCAACTTCGGCGGCCGGGAGACGGTGCCGGCCGAGTTCGCCGACCGCCAATTCCTGGTGCACAACCCCACCGTCACGCTGATGCGCACCACGCCCGCGGAGAGTGCGGAGCTGGGACGGCGAGTCGCGGCCAAGGTCGCCGCGGCCACCGGTCCGGCCGAGGTGCTGCTGCCGATGGGCGGGGTGTCCGGCATCGACGTTCCCGGCGGTCCGTTCGCGGACCCCGAGGCGGACGACGCGCTCTTCACCGCCGTCCGGGACGGTCTGACCGGTACGGGCGTGCCGGTCACCGACTGGGACGGCGCGATCAACGACCCCGGCTTCGGCCGGTTGGCCGCCGAGCGGCTGCACGCCCTGATCACCGCTGGAGGGAACTGATGGACGCCGCGACCGCACGAGCGCGACTGCGGGAGACCGCCGCCGCTGGCCGGCCGATCATCGGCGCGGGCGCCGGCACGGGCCTGTCGGCGAAGGCTGCGGAGGCCGGCGGGGTCGACCTGCTGATCATCTACAACTCGGGGCGCTACCGGATGGCCGGCCGGGGGTCGCTGGCCGGGCTGATGCCCTACGGCGACGCGAACGCGATCGTGGTCGACATGGCGCGCGAGGTGCTGCCGGTGGTGCGGGACACCCCGGTGCTGGCCGGGGTGTGCGGCACCGACCCGTTCCGGCTGATGGGTCCGTTCCTCGACGAGCTGGTGCGGATCGGCTTCGCGGGGGTGCAGAACTTCCCGACGGTCGGGCTGATCGACGGCACGTTCCGGGCGAACCTCGAAGAGACCGGGATGGGCTTCGACCTGGAGGTCGAGATGATCCGGGCGGCCCACGAGCGCGGGCTGGTGACGGCGCCCTACGTGTTCGACGCCGAGCAGGCGGTGGCCATGACCGAGGCGGGGGCGGACGTGCTGGTGCCGCACATGGGGCTGACGACCAGCGGGACCATCGGCGCGCAGACGGCGATGACCCTGGACGACGCGGTCGCGCGGGTGCAGGAGCTGCGCGACGCGGCGGTGGCGGTGCGGGACGACGTGCTGGTGCTGTGCCACGGCGGGCCGATCGCCGATCCGGCTGATGCGCAGTACGTGTTGGAGCGCACGACTGGTGTCGCCGGGTTCTTCGGTGCGTCGTCGATGGAGCGGCTGCCCACCGAGAAGGCGATCGCCGGCCAGGCGGCGGAGTTCAAGGGTCTGCGGCTGGCGTAGGTCCGATCTCTCCCGGACCCGATCCTGAGGTCGTGGTCCAGGGCGCACCGGCCGAGGAGGTCTCGATACTGGTCGCGGAATGTCGAAGCACTTAGTGTCACGGAGCGATGACCGACATGGGGGAGAGTCAGCAGCTCACTGCTGAGCAGCGAGCGCGCGTGCTCATCGACCGCCAGCTCACCGCTGCCGGCTGGTCGGTGCAGAGCCGGTCCGAGCTGAACCTGTTCGCGAGTCAGGGCGTGGCCGTCCGCGAGGTCATCATGGCGCCGGGTCACGGTCGAGCCGACTACGTGCTCTACGTCGACCAGCGCGTGGTCGGCGTCATCGAGGCCAAGCCGGAGGGGACGACGCTCTCCGGGGTCGAGTGGCAGTCCGCGCGCTACGCGGCCGGGCTGCCGGCGGACGTCCGGCTCAGGGCACTGACGCTGGACGACCGGCTGCCGTTCGTGTTCGAGGCCTCGGGCTCGGAGCTGCACATCACCAACGGCTACGACCCGGTGCCTCGGGCGCGGTCGATCTTCTCGTTCCCCCGCCCGGAGACGCTCGCCCGCACGGTGCGCAACGCCGACGACGATGCGGGGACCGCGACCTGGCGCGGCCGGGTGCGCACCATGCCCGACCTCATCACCCAGGGCTTGCGGCCGGCGCAGATCACCGCCATCCAGGGCATCGAGCGGTCGCTGGCCGAGCAACGCCACGCACGCTCGCTGGTGCAGATGGCCACCGGCGCGGGGAAGACCTACACGGCGGTGACCAGCTGCTACCGGCTGCTCAAGCACGGGGGCTTCCGACGCATCCTCTTCCTGGTCGACCGCAACAACCTCGGCACGCAGACCCTGGCGGAGTTCCAGAACTACGCGACGCCGGACGACGGTCGCCGCCTCACCGAGATCTACAACGTCGACATGCTCACCGGCGCGGGGATGGTCTCGTCCTCCTCCGTCGTCATCTCCACCATCCAGCGTGTGCACGCCGCGCTGCGTGGCGAGATCGTGCCCGTCGAGGACGACCCCGGGCTCGACGGTTTCACCCCGGGCGCACCGGTCGACGTCGTCTACAACGCCGAACTACCGCCCGAGTCCTTCGACCTGGTCATCGTCGACGAGGCGCACCGCTCGATCTACGGGGTGTGGCGGCGCGTGCTGGAGTACTTCGACGCGCACATCGTCGGGCTCACTGCCACACCGGTGAAGCAGACGTTCGGCTTCTTCCAGCAGAACCTGGTGTCGGAGTACACCTACGCGCAGTCCGTCGCCGACAACGTGAACGTCGACTTCGACGTCTACCGGATCCGGACGCAGATCTCCGAGAGCGGCTCCACCATCGAGGCCGGCACCGTCGTGCCCAAGGTCGACCGGCGCACCCGGGTGCAGCGGTACGAAGCACTGGACGACGACGTCCCGTACACCCGTACCCAGCTGGACCGGGCGGTGACGTCGAAGAGTCAGATCCGGCTGGTGCTGGAGACATTCCGCGACCGGCTGTTCACCGAGATCTTCCCCGGCCGGTCGACGGTGCCCAAGACGCTGATCTTCTGCAAGGACGACAACCATGCCGAAGAGGTCGTGACGACGATCCGCGAGGTGTTCGGGGCGGGCAACGACTTCGCCGCCAAGATCACCTACAACGGTCGGGATCCGAAGGGTGACCTGAGGAAGTTCCGCACCTCGTCGACCCTGCGCGTGGCCGTCACGGTCGACATGATCGCCACCGGCACCGACGTGCGACCGCTGGAGTGCGTCTTCTTCCTGCGCGATGTGCGTTCGGCCTCGTACTTCGAGCAGATGAAGGGCCGCGGATCGCGCACGATCTCGCAGACCGACTTCCAGCTCGTCACGCCGGACGCGACGAGCAAGGACAGGTTCGTGCTGGTCGACGCGGTGGGGGTGACCGAGCACGAGCACATCGACGCGACGCCGTCAGCGACGGTTCGGTGCGCCGCACCCGCGACCTCGTCGCGGCCATGAGCGACCGCTTCGAGCTGACCGAGGAGGAACGTGCCGGCCTACTTCCCAGCGGCCGGTCCCGGACCATGGACAACCGAGTCGGCTGGTCCATCAGCCACCTCTCCCAAGCCGGCCTTCTCGACCGACCGGCCCGCGGACAGGTGACCATCACGGCCGCTGGGCAAGATGTGCTCGCCGCACATCCGGAGCGGGTCGACACTGGTGTGCTTCTGCAGTTCGCGTCATACCGAGACTTTCGCTCCCGTAGCAACGCACGTGTTGCTGAGGGTGAGCCGCCACTCAGTTCAAAATCGGACACGGAAGCGGCTTCGCCCCAGGACCTCCTTGCTCAAGCGGTGACCGAGAACAGGGCGGCGGTCGAGGGTGAGCTGTTGAAGCGGGCGCTGGCCCTGCCGCCGACGGAGTTCGAGCGGCTCGTCGTCCGCCTGCTGGAGCAGATGGGCTACGGGCGCTCGGGCATGGTCGAGCACTCGGGTCGCAGTGGTGACGCCGGCATCGACGGCATCATCAGCCAGGACCCGCTGGGTCTCGACCGCATCTACCTGCAGGCGAAGCGGTACGCGCCGGACCAGTCGGTGCAGCGCCCGGCCATCCAGGGGTTCGTCGGCGCGCTGATGGGCGCGCAGGGCGATCGCGGCGTGTTCATCACCACCAGCAGTTTCTCCTCCGGGGCCCGCGCGGAGGCCGAGCGGGTCAATGCCCGGATCGAGCTGATCGACGGCGCGCGGCTGGCCGAGCTGATGCTGCGACACGGCGTCGGCGTCCAGCCGGAGACCACCGTGACCCTCCACCAGCTGGACGAGGACTTCTTCGAGTCGCTTTGACCGATGTCCTGATGTCCTGAACATTGAGACATCAGCGCACCTGCGTTAGCGTTGCTGTCTCAACGATTGGGACATAGGGACATGACTCGACTCTTCGCCATCCCCGAGCTCGACCTGGACGACCACCAGACGATCGAGGGCGTGCACGGCATGCGCCGTGAGCTCGCCTCCGTCCTGCGCGCCCCGCGGCGCTGGGGTGGCGGCCTCCGGCGAACGACACAAGCACGCGCCATCCAGGGCTCCAACAGCATCGAGGGCTACTCCGTCAGCGATCAGGACGCGGCGGCCGCCGTCGAGGACGAAGCGCCGTTGACGGCCGACCAGCAGACCTGGGCGGAGATCCTCGGCTACCGCCGGGTGCTCACCTACGTGCTGCAGGTGGCCACCAGCCCCGGCTTCCGGGTCGACCCGATGACGCTGCGCGCCATGCACTTCATGCTCCTGGAGCACGACCTGACCAAGAGCCCGGGGCAGTACCGTCAGCGCGCCGTGTACGTCCGGGACGACGTCACCGACACCACCGTCTACGAGGGCCCCGACAGCGACCTGGTTCCCGAGCTGATGGATGCCCTCGTCGCCGGCCTGAACACCGACCGCGACGTCGATCCGCTGGTCCGAGCAGCCATGGCGCACCTGAACCTGGTGATGATCCACCCGTTCCGCGACGGCAACGGCCGGATGGCTCGGGCTCTCCAGACGATGGTGCTCGCGCAGGACTCGGTGATCGAACCGACGTTCTCCAGCATCGAGGAGTGGCTGGGTGCCAACACCAGCGACTACTACCGCGTGCTCGCGGCCACCGGCCAAGGCGCGTGGCATCCGGAGAACGACGCCCATCTCTGGCTGAAGTTCAATTTGCGCGCCCACCACATGCAGGCGCAGACGCTGCAACGCCGCTTCGCAGAAGCAGAGGAGCTGTGGACGGCGCTGGACGCCCTGATCATCCAGCACCGCCTGCCCGAGCGGGTCTCCGATCCGCTCTTCGATGCCGTGCTGGGGCTGCGCGTGCAGCGCAGCACCTACATCAAACGCACCGAGCTGGAGCAGCGCACCGCGACCCGCGACCTCGCCCACCTCGCCGATCTCGGTCTGCTCGACCCGGTCGGGCAGACCAGGGGGCGCTACTACCTGGCGGGCGAGCAGCTCCGGCAGCTCCGGACAGCGGCTCGATCGACCCGTCGGCCGCTGGCGGACCCGTACCCGGGACTCATGGACGAGGTTCGCCGGGTTGCCCCGGTAGTGGCCCGTAACGTCTCCGGGGTGACGAGCGACGAGGGTGACCGGTGACCGAAGCACGGCGGTTGGTCGACAAGCTCTGGAGCTACTGCAACGTCCTGCGCGACGACGGCGTCTCGACCATCGAGTACACCGAGCAGCTCACCTACCTGCTCTTCCTCAAGATGGCGCACGAGCGGGAGAACCGACCGCTCAAGCCGGAGAAGATCGTCCCGGCCAACTGCTCCTGGCAGCGGCTGCTCGACGCCGACGGGGACGAGCTCGAAGACGTCTACCGGCGCATCCTGCAGGACCTCGCCCGGCAGCCCGGCGTCCTCGGTGTGGTCTTCCGCAAGGCGCAGAACCGCATCCAGGACCCGGCCAAGCTCAAGCGCCTCGTCGTCGACCTGATCGACAAGGAGAACTGGTCGGCGTCCGGTGTGGACATCAAGGGCGACGCCTACGAGTCGCTGCTCGCCAAGGGCGCGGAGGACATCAAGTCCGGTGCCGGCCAGTACTTCACCCCGCGACCGCTGATCCAGGCGATGGTCGACTGCCTGCAGCCGACCGCCCGGGACCGGATCATCGACCCAGCCGCCGGTACCGGCGGCTTCCTCCTCGTCGCCCACGAGCACGCCGCCCGGCACGCCGAGGACCTCACGCCCGAGGAGCGCGACCACCTCCGTGACGACTTCGCGCACGGCGTCGAACTCGTCGACGGCACCGCCCGGCTGGCCGCGATGAACCTGCTGCTGCACGGCATCGGGCGGTCGGTGGGGGAGAGCCTCATCGAGGTCAAGGACGCCCTGCTCGCCGACCCCGGCCGGCGCTACTCCGTCGTCCTGTCCAACCCGCCGTTCGGGCGCAAGTCCTCGCTGACCATGGTCGGCGCGGACGGCCGCGAGGCGCGCGAGGACCGGGAGATCGAGCGGCAGGACTTCGTCGTCACCACGGCGAACAAGCAGCTCAACTTCCTGCAGCACATCGCCACCATCCTGGCGATGAACGGTCGCGCGGCCGTCGTCCTGCCGGACAACGTGCTCTTCGAGGGCGGTGCTGGCGAGACCATTCGCCGCAAGCTGCTCCGCGACTACGACCTGCACACGCTCCTGCGGCTGCCGACCGGGATCTTCTACGCCCAAGGCGTGAAGGCGAACGTGCTCTTCTTCGACAAGCGGCCGGCCGCCGATCACCCGTGGACCGAACGGCTGTGGGTCTACGACCTGCGCACCAACGAGCACTTCACGCTCAAGCAGAACCCGCTGCGCCGTCAGCACCTCGACGACTTCGTCGACAGCTACCGCGCAGGCGCCCGGGGTGAGCGGGTGGAGAGCGAGCGGTTCCGGTCGTTCGGATACGACGAGCTCGTCGCGCGCGACAAGGCGAACCTGGACATCACTTGGCTCAAGGACGCCTCGCTCGACGACCTGGACAACCTGCCGGCGCCGGAGGTCATCGCCCGGGAGATCGTCGATGACCTGACCGCGGCGCTCGCCGAGTTCGAAGCGGTCGCGACGGCACTGGAGGGTGCCGCCGAGGCGGTCGACCTATCGATCGTCGAGAAGGACTGAACGATGCCCACCGAGATGGGGTTGTGGCGGGTGGACAGCGGTGCCCCGACGCGGCTGTCCCCGCAGGGCGTGCCGCTGGAGTCCCAGCTGGAGACCATGATCGAGGCGGACCCCACGATCCTGGGCACGCCTCTGATGTTGATCGGGCGGCAGGTCCCCACCGCACACGGCACGTTCGTCGACCTCCTCGCCGTGGACGACGACGGCGCGATCCACGTCCTGGAGCTGAAGAAGGACAAGACCCCTCGGGACGTGGTCGCCCAGGCGCTCGACTACGGCTCCTGGGCCCGCACGCTCTCCCACGACGACGTCCTGGACATCTTCCGTGCGTACAAGCCGGATGTCGCCTTCGAGGTGGAGTGGGCGTCGACGTTCGGGACTGAGCTGCCCGACGAGCTCAACTCCGCGCACCGGTTGACGGTCGTAGCGGCCGAGGTGGACTCGGCCACCGAGCGCATCGTCGAGTACCTCGCCGAGTTCAACCTGCCCATCAACGTCGTCTTCTTCCGCTACTTCGTCGACGACGGACGGTCCTACCTGGCCCGCACCTGGTTGATGGACGAGGCCCGCACCCAACCCAAACGGGGCGCAGGGGCAGCGGGGGGCACGCGCGAGCCCTGGAACGAGCTCGACTGGTACGTCAGCTTCGGCGAGGAGAGCGGCCTGCGGAGCTGGGACGACGCCCGGGAGTACGGGTTCGTGTCCGCCGGCGGCGGGGAGTGGTTCTCGAGGACGCTGCGCAAGCTCCCGGTCGGGGCCAGGGTCTTCGCCTGCATCCCCGGCACCGGGTACGTCGGGGTGGGCACCGTGACCGCGACGGCGAGACCGTTCGACGAGGCGCTCGCCGTGTCCGACGGTGAGGCGACACGTCTGGCTGACCTGCCTCTGCGGGCCGCGTACCAGCACCAGGACCTGCCCACGGGGGAGGACGCCCGCGAGTTCGTCGTCGGGGTGCAGTGGGCGGAGACCCGCGACCGGAGCGACGCCGTGTGGGCGAAGGGCATGTTCGCCAACCAGAACAGCGCATGCAAGCTGCGCAACAAGTTCACTCTGGACAGGCTCGCCGACGCGTTCGGGCTGGGCTGAGGTCCAGCGGCATCGTCCTCGTGACGCGGGTTCCGCGAGGCGGCGGTCGTCAATGGTCCTACCGGGGCGCAACGAGCCCGACGACCAGTCGACCGCGATGCAGGACGGACCCGTGGGATGGGTGGTGCGACGGGTACGACGCGCATCGGTTGGTGGAACCAAACGGTGCAGTTTCGATGCAGACTGCGGGCATGACGTGGGGACGCGGGGGACAGGACGGACCGTCGAAGGCGCCGGGTGGTGATCCGAGCAGGAGGCGGTTGGTCCTCCTCGGGCTGGTGGCGCTGTTCGTGCTGTCGGCCTTCGTGGCCGGTGGACTGAGCGGCGGCCTGAGCGCCCTCGGTCTGGTCGTGCTGGCGGTCGGGGCCTGGGCCCTGCTCCGGGGCAAGGTCGCCGGGTTGGGCATCGCCAGCCGACGCGCTGCGGCCGGCGTCGCCGCCGCCGGCTTCGTGGTGACGGGCATTGGGGGATCGCTCGCTCCCGCGGCCGACGCCGAGGCCGCGCCGGAGCAGGTTGCCGCGTCGCCGTCGACGGCCGCGCCCACGACACCGCGCGCGACCACCGCCGCGCCCACCACCACGGCTGCCCCGACCACCACGGCCCCGGCGTTGCCGCCGGCGCCCGTCATGTCGATGACCTGCCCCGGTGCCGGGTCGGGCTCCACGCCCGTGTTCGGCCAGCAGATCGTGGCCACCGCGCCCTACCAGGTGACCATCGACTACGGAGACGGCGAGGTCTACACCAACGACGACCAGAACCTGGGTGCGATCTTCACGCACCGGTACCCGTCGGCGGGCACCTTCGTCGTCCGGGCCGTGCTGACCGACGTCGCCGGCCAGACCGTCACGGCGGACTGCTCCTACACCTGGACGGCGCCGGTCCCGGTGCCCGCGCCCGCGCCCGCGCCAGCAGTCCCGTCCTCGGGCAGCGGTTCAGGTGCTGGTGGGGATGGCGCGGCGCCTTACTACAAGAACTGCGACGCCGTCCGAGCAGCAGGCGCGGCACCGATCTACCCGGGCGACCCGGGATGGCAGTCCAAGTTCGACCGCGACAACGACGGGGTGGGCTGCGAGTAGTCAGCCTCCCGCAAGCCTCATCGCCAGGTTGCGCAGGTCCTGCCCGGTCCACCGGTGGTCACCGAGCCCCGGCACCCGGCCGTGCAGGACCGCCGTCCACCGCTCCGGGATGCCCTCGGCGCCGAACACCGCGCCAGCCAGGCCACCGGCGACCGCGGAGACCGTGTCGGTGTCGCCGCCCAGGTCGATGACCCGGCGCAGCACCTCCGGCAGCGACGTCGCACCGCGCAGCGCCCACGCGGCTTGACCCAGCGTCGGCCACACGGCGCCGTTGCCCTCGGTGGCGTCGGCCGGCGTCCAGGCCGGGTCGAGCACGGTGGCCCACCGCTCCCGGTGCTCGGCAGTGACGTGGTCCAGCGCCTCGGGGATGGCGGCCAGCGGGTCCTCGCCGTCCAGGGCCGCCCGCACCAGCTCGTGGAAGACCGCGCAGCCCTCGCCGGCCGACGGGTCGCCGTGGGTGAGTGCCGAGATGCGGCGGGCGGCGTCCATGGTGGCGTCCCGGCCGTGGCGGGCGAAGAAGACGGCGGCGGGCGTCGTCCGCATCAGCGAGCCGTTGCCGGCGGCGTGGCCCGAGCGGGCGAAGTGCTCGGCCGCGGCAACGTCCCACGGTCGGCCCGAGCCCATGACCGCGCGGGTCTGGTTGCCGATGTCCGGCGGGTCGGCGGCGGCCCAGCGGCGGAACCGGTCGAACACGTCGGCCTCGTCGAGCCCGCCGCGTTCCACCAGCGAGGTGGCCAGCGCGATGGCCATCTGGGTGTCGTCGGTGAACTCGCCGGGCGCCCACCCGAGCGATCCGCCGCCGCACATCTCGTCGCCGCCAGCGTGGCCCTCGGGGAAGCGCGCGGAGAACTGGCCGGGCGGGCCGAACTCGAACGGTGCGCCCAGGGCATCGCCCACGGCGGACCCGACGACGGCGCCGACGGCTCGGTCCAGGCGGTCCACGGTCACGGTGCCTCCGATGTCGAGGGGTGGGGGTCCATCTCAGCAGGCGCACCCGGCGAGTGACCGCGGCGGCGACGTCGTCCGGGTCCTCGTGCTCCCAGAAGCGGAGGACGGTCCAGCCCATCCCCCCGAGCTGGGCGGTGACGGAGAGGTCGCGCAGCTGGTTGGTCTCCAGCTTCACCAGTTCCGCCGCGTGCAGCCGTCGGCGCACCGTCATCTCCGGCCCGTTGTACCGCTTCCGCACCCCGCCGCGTCCGCGCCGTCAGCTCCTCGGACGAGGAGCCGGGGTGCGGTGGGGGAGTCGGCACGGCCGCAGGGTGGCAGAGCGCGAACCCCTCGCGGGGGCCCTTGTGGACGACGCCCGACTGGCCCGCTGTCCGCATGCCGCTCGTCCGCCGCCGCACGCCGGAGCCCACCCCGGCACCGGGCTGTGGTCGCTGATCCCCACCGGCATGCACGGCGAACCGGACCGGCCCTGGGGGATCGGCGAGCTGGACCCGTGCCGGCGGGGGTCGGCTCGGGCCGGTGCAGTGCGCCCAGCCGCGGTGGGACCTCTGGTTCGACTGATCGCAGGTTCCTGAATACGATGTGGTCGTTCCATGCATAGAGGAGGTTGGCGTGACCGTCACGACGGTGGACATCGACAAGGAACTGCTGGCGCAGGCCCGTGAACTCCTCGGCACGACGACGACCAAGGCCACGGTGCACGAGGCTCTCCGTGAGCTGGTTGCCCTGCGGCGGCAGACCGCTGCGCTCGACGCCCTCGCTGCGCTCGACCTCGACCTCGACCCCGACCCGCACAAGGTCCACCCTTCACCGTGACCGACGAGGTGGCGCTGTCGCGGTTCATCGTCGACAACAGCGTCTGGCAGCGCATGCGCCAACCTCCGGTGCGGGCCGAGGTGGACCGGATCCGAGCTGCTCACGGGGCGGAGGCTCTGCTGGTGTGCGCGCCTGTCGCTGCGGAAGCCGGGTTCAGCGCACGCAGCGCGGCAGACCACGACGTGGTTGCCGGGGCCCTGGCCGCCTTCGCGCAGTGCAGCGTGCACCCGTCGGCGACCGACGTCCTCGACATCCAGGGAGCCCTCTTCCGCAACGGGTTGTTCCGCGCCGTCGGCGCTCTGGACACCGTGATCGCGGCGTACGCCGTCGCCAACCGGGCTGCGGTACTGCACTACGACCGCGACTTCGAGCACGTCGCCCGTGTCCACCCGGGCTTCCTGCAGCGGTGGATCGCCCCGGCCGGGACCCTCGATGGCTGACTGGATCCGGACCCGCGCACGCCGTTCCCCGGTCCGACCATCGGTCGACGTCGCCGGTAGCGACCGGGCAGGGTGGTCCCATGACGCCGAAGCTGCCCGCACGACGGTCTCCGGACGAGCTCGGGCTTTCGACGCCGGTTGATCAGCAGCTGCCCAGCCTGGTCCGCCGCTACGCCGAGCGTTTCCACCGCGCGGTCGAGGGTGAGCACTGGGTCGCGTCGCCGCTGGGGGCCTGGCTGCTGGTGGCCCTCGCCGCACCGGCAGCGGAACCCGGCTCGCCCGTCGCCGACCGCCTCACCGATGCCCTCGGCGTGCCGGTCGACGACGCCGTCCGGCTGGTCGCCGAGCTGCTCGGCTCGCCGCACGCCGCCGTGCACGCCGAGGCCGCGGCCTGGGCCGACCTCGACGTCACCACCGCGGCGATCGTCGAGTGGGCCGGCGCCCTCCCCGCCGGGACGACGTTCGACACCCGCATCCCCACCCAGGCCGAGGCCGACGAGTGGGCGCGGCGGGCCACCGACGGCCAGGTCGACACCTTCCCCGTGGATGTCGAGGGCGCGCTGCTGCTCCTCGCCAACGCCCTGGCCCTCGACGTCTCGTGGTCCACGCCGTTGGACGTCGTCCCGGCGCGTCTGCTGGGCGCGGGTGCGCCGCTCGCGGACGGTGTCCGGCGCGTGCTGAGCGCCGCCCGGGACAGCGAGCGGTCCGTCGTCCGCACCTCGACCGCCGGCGACGTCGCGCTCGTCGTGCACCGCGCCGCCACCGACCTCCTGGTCGCGACCGTCGCGGCCGACCCCGGCGTGGCGCCCGCCGACGTGCTCGCCATGGCCCACGAACTCGCGACCAGGGCGGCGAGCCGGCACCCAGTGGCAGTCGTCGACCCCTTCGACCTGCCACTGGGTGACGGGCCGGTCATCGCCGTCACCGAGCGCGAGGTGCCCCTGCCGCAGGACCGGATGGCCCAGGTGCACGCCTACCTCCCGGCCTGGGAGGCCGACAGCACGCACGACCTCGTGCGCCAGCCCGGCATCGCCGACGGCGCGGCGGCTCTCCTGGCCCTGCTGCCGCCGGGCAGTCCGCTGGAGGCCGAGGTCAAGCAGGTGGCGACGGCGGAGTTCAGCAGGACCGGGTTCCGGGCGGCTGCGGTCAGCGTGCTGGCCCTCCGCGCCAGCGGCCCGCCGCCCATGCGGCCCGGGCTGCTGCGCGAGGTCACGCTCCGCTTCGGGCACCCGCACGCCGTCGTCGCCGTCGCACTGGACCACGAGGGCGGGCCGTGGCACGGCGTCCCGGTGTTCAGCGCCTGGGTGTGCGAAGCGACCGAGGTGCCCGAAGACTGAGGCCACAACAGACCTGAGGAGAGAACAGTGGCAGTGCAGTCGGTAGCGGTGCTCGGGCTCGGCACGATGGGAGCTGCCATGGCGCAGCGGCTCGTGGACGCCGGCCTCGACGTCCGGGTGTGGAACCGCAGCCCGGAGAAGGCCGAGCCCTTCGGTGACCGGGCCGCCGCGACCGCGGCCGAGGCGGTCGAGGGCGCGGACGCCGTCCTCACCATGCTCTTCGACGCCGACTCCGTGCGGTCGGTCGCCGACGACGTACTGCCGGCCATGCGCGAGGGCGCCATCTGGATGCAGTCCTCCACCACCGGCCCCGACGCCGCGGAGGAGTTCGCGCAGCGGGCGACCGATGCCGGCGTCCGGTTCCTCGACGCCCCCGTGCTCGGCACCAAGGCCCCCGCCGAGCAGGGCAAGCTCACCGCCCTCGTGGCAGGGGACGACGCCGACGTCGACGCCGTCCAGCCCGTCCTCGACGCCATCTCCGTCAAGACCGTCCGGCTCGGCGCACCCCCGAAGGCGTCCGCGCTGAAGATCGCCGCCAACGCCTGGATCGCCACCGTCACCGCCGGCATCGGCCAGTCGCTGACCCTCGCCGACAAGCTCGGCGTCGACCCCGCCGACCTGCTGGCGGCCATCGAGGGCAGCGCCGTCGACACGCCCTACCTGCAGATGAAGGGCAAGGCGGTGATCGACCGCGACTTCACGCCGTCCTTCGAGGTGACCGGGTTGCTCAAGGACGTCCGGCTCGCCGCGCAGGTGCCCGGTGTCGACAGCACGCTGCTCGACGCCCTCGCCAGCCTGTACTCCGGCGCGGCCGACGCCGGGCACGGCGACGAGGACGTCTCCGCGGTCTGGCACGCCTTCCAGCGCTGAGCCTCACCCGCACGGAGGGGATCGGCCGATCCCGCTCGTCCCGCGGGGCGCGGAGGTCGAACGTCGGGGTGTGAGCAGGTGGCAGGCGCCCGAGGTGGCGACCCCGCGCGTCATCGCGCGCACCCTCACCACCTTCTACGTGCTCGGCGCCGTGGCCTCCTACGGGGCGGCTGCCGGCGCGTCGTCGGCCGGGCCGGGCAGGGGCGTCCTCGTCGTCTTCGGCACCGCCGCCCTCCTCGCGGCCGGGGTGCTGGCGCGGTGGCTGCCCCGCTGGCCGCGCGGGGTCTTCCACGTCCCGGTCAGCGGGGCGGCCGTCCTGCTCGCCGCGGTCGCCGCCGTCGCCCCCGACCCCACCACCGCTGTGGTGGTCGCCGCCATGACGGCGTTCGTCGCGGTCGACGCGCACTTCTTCTTCGCCCGACCGGTCGCCGTCGCGCACGTGGTCGTCGCCGTCACCGCGGTCAGCGTGGGGCTGGTCGTGCAGGGGGCGGTCCACCCCGGCACCGTCCTCGCCCTCGACGTCGTCGTCCTCGCGCTGGCCCTGGTCACCGCACAGCTGGTCAGCCGGGCATCCAGCGCCAGCCGCGACGCCCTCACGGGGCTGCGCAACCGCCGCGGCTTCGACGACGCGCTCGACGAGCTGATCGACACCTGCCGGCGCACCGGCACGCCCCTGTCGGCGGCGCTGCTCGACCTCGACCACTTCAAGCAGGTCAACGACACCTCCGGCCACGCCGCCGGCGACGCGCTGCTGTGCGCGGTGGCCGAGCACTGGCAGCGCGCGCTGCCCCGCTCGGCGGTGCTCGCCCGGCACGGCGGTGACGAGTTCGCGCTGCTGTTGCCCGGGGTGACCGGCACCGACGCCCTCGACCTGGTCCGGGGCGCCGCGGTCGGCGCGGCCGGGCAGCTGTCCGTCGGCGTCGCCGAGCTGGCGGCCGCCGACGGCCCCGCCGACCTCGTGCGCCGCGCCGACCGGGCTCTTTACGACGCCAAGCGCGCCGGGCGGGGGCGGGTCGAGCTGGACGGCGGCCCCGGCGCGGAGCTCGCCGCCGACCTCGCGGCCGCCCTGGACGCCGGAGACGTGCAGGTCGTCTACCAGGGCGTCGTCGACGTCTCGTCCGGTGCCTGCGTCGGGGTGGAGGCACTGGCCCGGTGGACCCACCCCGTGCACGGCCCGATCGGGCCCGATGTGTTCGTCCCGGTCGCCGAGCAGCACGGCCTGGTCGGCGCACTCGGGCAGCACGTGCTGCGCACCGCGGTCGCCGACCTGGCCCGCATCCGCGACACCACCGGGACCCAGCTGGTCCTGGGCGTGAACGTCTCGGGCTGCGAGCTCACCGACCCGGCGTACCCCCAGCGTGTCCTGGCCGTGCTCGCCGAGCGCGACTGGCCCGCCGAGTGGCTGGTCCTGGAGATCACCGAGAGCGTCCTGGACGCCGAGTCCTCGGCGGCCACCGACGGCCTGGCCGCCCTCCGGAGAGCCGGCCTGCACGCCGCCGTCGACGACTTCGGCACCGGCTACTCCTCGCTGAGCCGCCTGGACACCCTCCCGGTCGACCACCTCAAGGTCGACGCCACCTTCACCGCCACCCTGACCACCTCACCCCGCCGCGTGCAGGTGCTGCGCAGCCTGCTGTCCCTGGCCGACGCACTCGCGGTGGAGGTGGTCGTCGAGGGCGTGGAGACCGCCGAGCAGCACACCGTGCTGCAGCAGATGGGCTGCCGGTTCGCGCAGGGCTGGTTCTACGACCGCCCGGCCCCGGCCGACCACCTGGCCACCCGCTTCCTCTCCCCGGTGACAGCCGTCCGGGCGGAGTGGGGGACGCGGCCCGCACCACGGGATCCGGTTCAGCTGTAGCGGAACTGGATCGGTGTCGAATACTGGGGGCGTGGACCACCGACGCACACCCGAGGTGGCGACCCCCCGAGCCATGGCGGCCACCCTCTCGACGTCCTACCTGGTGGGCGGCATCGCCGGCGTGCTGGTCGTCCTGGGCGCGGGGTTCCACCCGGCGCTGCTCGCGCTGTGCGTCGCCGCCCTCGTCGGTGCCGCGGTCCTGCACCGGTGGGGTAGGTGCTGGCCGCGGGTCGCCTTCCACGTGCCCCTGGTCGTCGGCTCGGCGCTGGTCAGCTGTGCGGTGCTGGTCGCCCCCGACCCGGTGAGCGCGGTCGTGGCCGCCTCCGTCCTGTCCTTCCTCGTCCTCGACGCCTACCTGTTCTTCGACCGGCTGCTGGCCACCGCGCACGCCCTGCTGGCCCTGTCCGGGGCCACCGCTGCGCTGGTGACCCGCGACGGGGTCGAGCTCGCGACCGTGGTCGGCCTGGACGCCGTCCTCATCGCGCTCGGGGTGGTCACCAGCACCCTCGTCGCGCGCGCCTCGTCCGCCGAGCGCGACCCGCTCACCGACCTGCTCAACCGGCGCGGGCTCGACCTCGCGCTGCACGCCGAGGTCGCCGGTCTGCCCGCCAGCGGTGGCCGGCTGTCGGTCGCCCTGCTCGACCTGGACCACTTCGAGGAGCTGAACGACAGCCTCGGGCCCGAGGCCGGTGACCGGGCACTGCGGCTGGTCGCCGACACCTGGCGCCGTGCCCTGCCGCCCGGCGCGGCCGTGGCCCGGGTCAGCGGCGACGAGTTCGCCGTCCTGCTCCCCGGGATGACCGGGCAGCAGGCCCGGTCGCTCGTGGAGGGCGTGCGCACCGCGAAGCCGGGACCGGCCTTGTCGGCGGGGATCGCCGAGTACGTGCTGGGCGACAGCTCCGCCCAGGTCGTCCGCCGGGCCGAGCGGGCGCTGTTCGCGGCCAAGTCCGCCGGTCGGGACCGCTGCGTCCTGGACGGCGACGAGACCCCCGACCTGGTCCGCGACCTCGCTGCCGCACTCGACGCCGGGGAGCTGCGCACCCAGTTCCAGCCCATCCTGCAGCTGGGCACCGGCCTGGTCGTCGGTGTCGAGGTGCTCGTCCGGTGGCACCGGCCCGGCCACGGCCCGGTGCCCGCCCAGGACCTCGTGGCGGTGGCCGAGGAGCACGGGCTCGTCGACCGCCTGGGGGAGGCGGTGCTGCGCTCGGCCTGCACGCAGCTGGCCGAGCTGCACGCCTCGACCGGACGGCGGTTGCGCCTGGGCATCAACGTCTCCGGCCTCGAGCTCGCCGACCCCTGCTACCCCGACCGCGTGCGGGCGGTGCTGGCCGAGACCGGCTGGCCGGCATCGGAGACCGTCCTGGAGGTCACCGAGAGCGTGCTGGACGCCGACTCGCTGGCCGCCGTGTCGGCGCTGCACTCGCTGCGGGCCGTCGGGGTGCTCGTCGCCATCGACGACTTCGGCACCGGCTACTCCTCGCTCAGCCGCCTGGACACCCTGCCCGCCGACATCCTCAAGGTCGACGCCGACTTCACCGCCACCGTCACCACGGCGCCGCGGCGGGCCCAGATGCTGCGCAGCATCGTCGGCCTCGCCCACGCGCTGGAGCTGGACGTCGTCGCCGAGGGCGTGGAGACCGCCGAGCAGCTCGAGCTGGTCCGCCGGGTCGGGTGCACCTACGCGCAGGGCTGGCTGGCCGGCCGCCCCGTACCGCTGCCCGAGCTGGTCGCCGCCCTCGACCGCGCCCGGGCCGTCTGACCTCAGCCCAGATCGGTGAGCAGGAGGTCGATGACGGCCTCCTCGTGCACGGCGATCCCCGTGTCGGCCATGGCCGAGGCCAGCTCCGGGTCCCACGGGGTGACCACGGGCCGTCCGGTGAGCGGCACCCCCGCGGCCGGGACGGCGGCCCGGTAGTCCACGACCGACAGCCGCCACGGCCGAGCCCCCACTGCCAGCACCCGGCCGGCGATCGCGACGCCCGGCCAGTCGAAGTCCCCGTGGTAACGGACGACGGCACCGTCGGCCAGCAACCCCTCCACCAGCAGCGACCCAGCCGCCGACGGGTTGCCCTGCAGGCAGATCAACGGCCCACTCAGCACCCGGTCGGCTGCGGCCTGCACCACCTGCGGGTTCTCGCACGCGTGCACGACGTCGTCGGGTGCCGCCCACGGCCGGGGAGCCACCCGCAGCTCCCGCAGCGTCACGTGCGTCGGCACCCCGAGGTCGGCCCGCGCCCGCATCGACACCGCCCACGCCGAGGTCCCCGGCGGCCGCCACCCCAGCACGAGCGCCGTCCCGGAGACGTCGTCGGTGCGCACCCCGACCTCGGCCCACAGTCGAGCGCGGTCGGCCGCCGTGGTCGGTGCGGGCTCCCCGGCCCGTGCGGCCACCCCCCGGACGGCGACCGCGCCCGCCCGCCGTCCGGGGTCGAGGCCGTGCGCGTCCCCGGTCACGGCGGCTGCGAGCTCACCGAGCGTGCGCGGGAGGGGGTCGACGTCCACCGTGCGGACGGCGGCGACCGCAGCCGCCAGCGCCGCCGGGGCCGAGCGCAGCAGGCCGGCGGCCCGCAGCCCCTCGGTCCACACCGGTACCCACGCCCCGGACAGCGGCGCCACGAGCGCAGCCCAGTCCGCGGCCGACGTCTCCCGGGCAGACTCGCGAGCAGCCCGCTCGGCGGGCAGGTCGCGCAGGGGCCCGTGCAGCGCCATGGCCGCCTCGACCAGCGACACCGCCGCCGGGGAACCCCGCAGCACGGCGTCCAGGTCGGCCAGTGCGATGCGCCGGCGACCCGGCCGCATCCGCACCCCCAGCACGCCGCCGAGCAGGTCGGCGCCGGCGTCGTCCAGCTCCACCACGACCGTGCCGGCCGGCTCCAGGCCGGTGCGCTCCAGCTGCCTCCGGGCCGCGCTCCAGAACGTGCCGAGCGACGGGTGGGCCAGTTCGTCGAGCAGGGTCACGTGAACACGTGCCGGGTGGTGCCGTCCCAGTGCACCCGGGTGGTGATCGCCGCCGTGCCTTCCGCGCGGCGCACCTCGTACACGTCCAACGACGGCACGTCCGGCCCGAACCCCCACAGCGCATGGCCGGTCATGACGAAGTCGAGGTCCAGCCGCACCAGCTGAGCCATGAGCTCGCCGATGGTGCGCTCGTCGACCTTCGCGAAGGCGTCGTCGAGCAGGATCAGCCGCAGCGCCTCCGGGCTGGGCAACCCGGTGAAGAACGCGTCGGCCGCGGCGAACAGGGCCAGGTAGCTGACCACCCGGGTCTCGCCCTGGGACAGCCGCGCCCGGCGGCTGATCTTCCTGGGGGGCGCGTCGCCCGGCCCGACGATGAAGACCTGCACCTCGTGCCACGACCGGTGGTCCAGCGCCGCCCGCAGTGCCGTGGCGTAGCCCTGCGCCGGGTCGGTGCGCAGCTCCTCCTCCACCCGCGCGCGCAGCAGCGCGGTCAGCTCTGCGGTCGCGTCGGCCGCGCGGGCCGAGGAACGCTGCAGCACCAGCTCCTCGATCCGCGCGGCCGACCCGGCGACGTCGTCGGCCAGCGGCCAGCGGATCTCCACCCCGATCCCGTGGCTGGTGCGGATCCCGGCCAGCCGGGCGTTCATCCGCTCGACCTGCTGCGTCGACCACTGCAGCTGGTGCCGCAGCTCGTCGGCCACCGACCCGAGCACGAAGGTCGTGAAGACCCGCTGTTCGCGCTCCGTCAGCGCCGATCGCCCGAGGTCCCGCCGACGGACCAGCTCGGCGACCGCGGCCGGCAGGGGCCGCCGTCCGGCCGCTTCACCGATCTCGACCAGGTTCACCCCGTCCTCGACCCGGGTGAGCAGGTCGTAGTCACCGGGGTCGCGCTGGTTCTCCAGCCTCAGCAGCGCCTTGAGGTAGGCGTCGGGGTCCGGCTCGGGCACGGGGTCGGGCAGACCGGCGGTGAGGACGTCGACCAGCGACCCCGCGGCCGGCAGCTCGCCGATCCCCGCCGCCTCGGCCAGCCCGGGCAGCTGGGCGCGGCGTCGCAACAGCTCGTCCGCCGACCCGGCCGCCTCCCGGGCCTGCGCCACCGCGGCAGCCGCGGTCGCGGCGTCCCCCTGGGCCCGGGTCAGGGTGCCCAGTGCGGCCAGCCGGTCCCGATCGGCGTCCCGCACCGCGATCTGCGCCGCGGACACCGCTTGCTCGGCCGCGCGCAGTTCGGCGCGGGCCGCGTCGGCGTCCAGGCCGGCGGCCAGCTCTGCGGCGGCCAGCTCGGTCGCCGCGACGTGCCACCGCTCCCGGTCCCGTTCCGCGGCGGCTTCGGCGGCCACCCGGCTCCCGCGAGCCTCGTCCAGCGCGGCCCCCTCGGCCGCGACGGCCTGCACCGCCCGGGCCAGGTCCCCGAGCGCCACCGACACGGACTCGGCCTCGGACGTCGTCTGACCGGCGCGTTCACGGGCGGTGGCCAGCCGCTGCTCGTCGGCGGGCACGCCGAGGCGGCCGCACAGCTCGGCGTGCCGGGCCTGCTCGACGTCCCACCGCGCCCGTTGTTCCGCGGCCGCTCGGGCCAGCCGCTGCGCGGTCGCGGCCTCCCGGGCGACGTCGGCCTCGGCGGCCCCGCGACGGGTGATCGTCTCCCGCAGCGCCGTCGATCGAGGGGCCGTGCGCACGTGGGCCCGCACGGCGTCCACGGCAGCCGCCAGGGACGACGCCCGGGTCCCCAGCCTCGCCAGCTCGTCGGCCAGCGCGGCCAGCTCGGCGTCCACCCGGGCCAGCTCCTCGGCCCGGTGCCGGGCCCGCGCCGTCGTCCCGATGTGCCGGGCGTGCGGTGCGGTGTGCCGGCCGGTGAGCGCACCGAGCCGGAAGCTGCCGTCGGCATCGACCCAGCAGGGGCCCGACCGGTCGCCCCAGCCGATCCGGTCCAGCACGGCGGCCACCTGTCCGCTCGGCAGGCCACCGTCGGGGTCGGGCACCAGTACCTGCGACAGCGGGCGCGCCGCCGTCGGACCACCGGCGTCGACCAGCAGCTCGCCGTCCGCGGCCGCACCGTCGGCCCGCACGACCGCGGTGAGCAGCCCTGACGCCAGCAGCGCAGCCTCGAGCCCGGCCTGCACCTCCGTGGTCAGGCCCGCTCGGAAGTCGACCGACCGCCAGAGCGGGACACCGTCGACCGGGCCGCTCCACGGCGGCCGGGCGGGTTCGGGGTCCCGCTCGGCCAGCAGCGCGGTCCGCTCGGCCTCCAGCCCGGTGACCCGCATCCGGCGCTCCTGGACCCGCACCCGCAGCTCGGCCGCCTCGATCTGCAGCTCCTCGATCGCCGGGACGGCGGCGTCGGCGGCCGCGCCGTCGAGGGCATCCAGGTCGTCGGGCCCCTCGGCCAGCCAGGCCCCGACCGGCGTCACCGACCAGTCCACCCCGCCCAGCTGCGCGACGGTCTCGGGCGCCTGGGTCCAGGCGGACCACCGCTCCCGCAGCGACGTGCGCGCTGCGTTCTCGGCGTCAACCGCATCGTCCCGCCGCAGGCCGGCCTCCTGCTCGCGGCCCACGGCGTCGTCCCGGCTGCGCTCGGCCTGCACGACGACACCCTCGGCCCCCGCCAGTCGACGATGCTCGGCCCATCGGGCGTCGAGCTGCTGCCGGCGGTCCCGCGCGGCTTGCCGGACCACCCCGGCACCGGCCCGCCAGGCGTCGAGGTCGACACCGCCCAGGTCCAGGCCTGTCAGCGTCGGTCGACCCACCGGCTCGGCGTCCAGGTCGGGCTGCAGCCGCACGGCCTCGACGGCGCCCACCTCCTCCACCATCCGGACGACGACCTCGCCCGGCAGCGGGTCGGGCACCCCGGCGTCCCGGGCCCGCTCCGCGAGAGCTGCCATCCGCTCGCTCGTCCGGCCGGCCACCTCGATCGCGGTGCGGGCCACGCGGGTCAGGCGGTCGGCCGCGGCGTCCTCGCCGCGGCGGGCGTCGTCGGCACGGCCGGCGGCCTGGTCGGCCGTGCCGCGGTGCGCCGTCACCGTGCGGGCGCGTTCCAGCAGGTCCTGCCGGTCGGCCGACTGCTGCAGCCCGACCAGGGTCGCCTGCACCTCGACCAGCTGCTCTCGGCACTGGGCCAGCTGTGCCTCGGCCCGGGCGTCGTCGGACTCGGCCGTGGTCAGCGCAGCGCGGGTGGCGGCGTCGCGCTTCTCGGCCCGGGTCAGCTCCCGGACGGCGACCCGGGTCCGGTCGGTGGCAGCGCCCAGCTCGCCCTGGGCGTAGCGGCGGTAGGCGGCGAGGAAGGTCTCGAGATCGGCCACGCTGCGCTCGAGGCGGTCCTGCAGCGCGCGGGTCTCGGAGATCTCGTCGAGCTTGGACCCGGCAGCGTCGAGGGTGGCCTGGGACAGCGGCGGCAACGCGTCCGACAGCAGCGCGGGCAGCCGGCCCTCGTCGATCCGGTTGCCGACGTCGGGGGAGCGCAGGGTGTGCAGCAGCTGGGTGAGGCCGTCGAACCGTTCGCCGGCCTGCGCGTCGACCAGCCCGAACACCCGCTCCCGGACCCGCTCCCGGTGGGTGTCGGCGACAGTGGTGAGCACATCGGGGCCGAGCAGCTGGGCGAGGTCCTCGCGGCGCAGTGGGTGCCGGTCGGGGTCGAGCAGTCGCAGCTCGTGGCCCACGCGCAGCTCGGTGAGGAACCACGAGACGGTGACCGAGCCGGTGTTGGCCGACCAGCGCAGGTGCGCCCCCAGGGTCAGGTAGCGGTCCATGCCCTGGATCAACTCCAGCCACAGGTAACCGACCCGGTTGGTGGTGCCGGGGTCGCCGACCCGCATCAGCCGGTCGAGGTTGACCGCGGCCGACCCGCTGGAGTCCATCCGGCGCCGGTCGGCGTCCAGCAGGAAGGGCAGCAGCAGCTCCAGGGCGCGTGACTTACCCGACCCGTTCGTGCCGCGCAGCACCATGCGGCCGCCGGTGAGCACGAACTCGGTGTCCAGGTAGTGCCAGACGTTCTGGATGCCGGCCCGGTGCAGCCTCCAGCGCTCGGTCACGGTGCGCCCCCGATGTCGAACAGGCCCGGTTCCTCGGGTGGCACCGGCTTGGGGGTGGCCCGGTGGTGGGTCACCTCGGTGCGGTACCGCGCGGCGACGGCGTGCACGTGCACGCCGTCGGGGCTCGGGGTGGTCAGGGACAGGGACGTGAGCAGGTCGAGCACCTCGTCGCGGAGTCGGGTCGGGTCGTCGCGCAGCTGGGCCTTCCACCCCTTGCCGTAGTCGGCCAGCAGCGTCGCCAGCAGCCGGTCGACCTCGGGCCACGGCACCAGCACCGAGGGCGGGTGCGCGCCGGTGGCGGCCTTGGCGTCGGGGTCGGGCAGGTGCTCGATCACCAGCTGCTCCACCAGCAGCAGCGCGGCCTGCCGCACGGTGCCGGTGCCGGGGAAGGTGACGTCGCTGAGGGTGGCCTCCGGGTCGTGCGCGAGCACCCCCTCGGCGCGGGTCTCCAGCACCAACCCGAAGGCGTCGTCCAGCTGGCCGGCGAGTGCGGTGCGCTCGCGGGAGAGCACGTCGGCGGTCTCGGCGTCCAGGTCGGTGCGCAGCACGACCGGGTGCTCGGCGAGCATCCGGCGCAGTCGCCGCCTGGGCTGCGGGTCCGGAGCGGCGTCGATCACCGACCGCGCGTCAGCGCCGCTGGGCAGCGGGCCGGTGAGCAGGTAGGGCAGCAGGGGGCGGTGCACGGTCAGCAAGGCTTCGTCCTGCCGCTCGGCCCAGCCGGCCGCCGTCCCGTCGGTCTCGGCGATCACGCCCCAGCGGACCATGAGGTCGAGCGCGGCGACCAGCGACCGCCGCTCGGTCAGCGTGTCGGGGATGTCGATGCCCAGACCGGCGGCGTCGGCCCGGACCTGCTCGACCAGGTTCGACAGCAGCACCTGCTCCCCGGTCGTCGGCGCCAGCAGCGCGGCGGTCACCAGGCACAGGTGGACGTAGCCGCGGGCGGTGAACGGGGTGCCGTCGGCCCGGCGGGCCGGGCGCACCGGCATGCCCGGCTCGGGTGCGGTCTTGAGCAGGCGGGCGAAGGTCGACTCGACGACCAGCGTGTAGCCCAGCTGCGCGCCGAACAGCGATCGCAGCGCGGGTGCGTGCCGGCGGACCAGGCGCATCGTGTCGGGGTGCTGCGCGGTGGTGAGCACCGGGGTGAGCAGCAGCGCCCGGGCGGCGGTGCGGCGCTCCGCGGCGTCGTGCGCCGAGGTCGTGACGGTGCCCCTACCAGCGCTCATGCCGGCTCCACGGTGAGGGTGAGACCGTGGACCGTCGTCCGGCCGTCGGCGGAGTCGACCACGGTCGCACCGCCGGGTGCGACGTGCAGGGTGACCCCGAGGTCGACGTCCGTGCGGCTGGCGGGCTCGACCAGGAGCTGGTCGACGGCGAGCACCTGCGCCAGCTGGTCGAGCACCAGGTCGCGGGCGGCGGGGGAGAGGGTGGCGCCGTCGAGCCGACCGGCCGCGGCCAGCTCACCGGCGGCGGCGCGCCGGGCGGCCGCCTCGGTCGCGGCCTCGGCGAGCAGCCGTTCGCGGTCCAGCCCGGGGTCGGGTACCCGCGCAGAGCGCCCGCGGGCCGCGCGGTCACCCTGCTCGCGCACGGAGACCGGGACGTCGACCGGCGGTGCGTCCCACCAGGAGGTGGCCGGTGGGATGCGGCCGTCGTCGTCCTCCAGCCCGAGGGCCAGGTGCCGGGCGGGGGCCGCACCGAACGCCGCCGCCCACAGCCGGTGCGCGGTCTCCTCGTCGGTGCCGGGTGCGGCGAAGAGCGTGGCCAGCCGCAGCAGGTCGTCGCGGCGGGAGAGGCCGGTACCACCCGAGGAGACCATCCGCTTGGCGTTGGTGAGGAGCTGCCCCAGTGCCTGCTCGGCGGCCGCGCGCAACCGCTCCGGGCCCGACCGCGCCCCGGTGAACCAGGCGGAGAACTCGGTCCAGTCCTGTGCCCGGCGGCCGGGCAGCCGTTCCACCGCGGTGCCGGACAGGCCAGGCAGCAGGGCCAGCCGCTGCAGGACGGCGGGCAGGTGGGGCTCGAGCTCGGCCAGCCGCTCGGTGACCAACGGGGCGTGCCGGGTGACGTCGGAGCCCAGCAGCTCGACGTAGTCCAGCAGCACGCCCTTGAAGGTGGCGTACTCGTCGCCGGCCAGGTCGTACCGGGAGAGCACGGTGGCCAGGTAGGCGTAGAAGTCGGCCAGGCTGTCGAGGAACACCCGTTGGTTGCTGAACAGGGTCGTGACCTCGGCGGCCAACCGCTCGGGGTCGGCGGGCTCGGCAACGGCGAGGTCCCGGATCACCCCGAGCCGGTCGGCGGTACCGGCGAGCAGCTCCCGGGCGACCTCCCGGGCGCCCTCGGTGGTGGCCAGCAGCTCCTCGACCTGGCGCTGCACCCGGCCACCCAGTTTGGAGATCTGGTAGCGGGTGCGGGCGTGCCTCCAGTCGGCGATCGTGCGCACCCGGGCGTCGCGCACCGAACGGACCAGGTTGCCCCAGCGGACCAGGGCTCCGCACCGGTCCTCGACGGTGTCGGCGTCGAGACCGGGGGTGTCCAGGCGCTCGGCGATCTCGACGGCGGACAGGTCGATGAGCAGCCCGGAGCTGAACAGCCGCATGATCGCCAGGTAGTCGGCGCTCAGCTCGGCCGACCCGACGTAGCGGTAGAGGTCGAGCCGGTTCTCCGGCTCGCTCACCGGGTGGTGTCCACGACGGCGAGGCCCTCGGCGCGCCAGGCGGTGAGCAACTCCTGGTCCCCGCTGGCGGCGAGGACGTCGTCGCCCGAGACGGACACCGCGCAGGCGCAGTGCACCGCGTCGTACCCCCGGAGGGCGTGCCGGCGCGCGGCCTGCGCCGCCGCGTCCAGCCGCTGCTCGTCGGCCGGCACGACGGCCACCCGTGCCCAGACGGCGTCGAGCGACTGCAGTGCGGTGGCCAGCTGCTCGGCCGTGAGCCGGCCGTGCCGCGCCGCCCGGGCGAGGGCCGCGGTGGCCTCCACCCAGGTGACCGCCGAGCTCACGGCCAGGTCCGCCCGCTCCCACAGCTCACGGCAGGCCGCCGTGCCCGGCTCTTCGACGATCAGGGGCACCAGCGCGGAGGTGTCGAGGTAGATGTTCACCCGCGGTCGGCGATGACCTGTTCCGACAGCCGCAGCGTGGGGTCGGCCGGCGTGATGGGGTCGGGCAGGGGTCGGCGCGGTGCTGTCGGCAGCTCGATCACGCCGTCGGCCACCAGCTGGTCGAACGCGCTGGGCTTGCCGATCGGGACGATCCTGGCGACCGGGGTGCCGTGGTCGGTCACGGTGATGGTCTCGCCCTCCCGCACCGCGGCGATGTGCCGGCTGAGGCCGTCGCGCAGCTCGCGGATCCCGATGCTCGTCATGCCGTCCCCCTGGTGGCCACGAAGTCTCGATGAATGTAGCCACCAGGTGAGGCAGGGGGAAGTGGGGTGTGCCTCACGGGTGGTGCGGCCACGACGTCCGGGGCAGCAGCGAGGTCGCCGACCGGCCGTCACCGGCGTGCAGGCTGCAGTCGACCCCGTGGCGGCCGCGCAGCACCGCCTCGACGGCGGCAGCCCAGGCGTCGTCGTCGGGGCCGATCGGACCCGGTCGCTCCAGGTACAGCGCGAGGTGCAGCTCGTCGGGTGCGACGTGCTCGGCCTCGGCCACCGCGGTGTGGAAGCCGACCACGTTCTCCAGCAGGACGCGGTCGGGCTCGGTGGGCACGCCGTCGATGGGCACCAGCAGCGGCGCCGAGGTGCCGTCGGGCAGCAGCCAGCTCAGGTGCAGCGTGCGGGTGGGTGCCGGGCCGGCGGACCCGAGCAGCCCGAGCCAGCGCCCGGTGAGCTCGGCATGGTCGGTGACGGGGACGGTGGGGCGGGGGATTGCGGTCATGGCGGGCAGGGTGCCGCAGATCGCCGAACCGGGGTGATCTTGTCCACAGGCTCTGCGGATGTCGGACCCCGCCGGTTGACTGAGGCCATGCAGACCTTCACCGCCCACGGCGGGCTCACCCTGCCCGCGCTCGGCCTCGGCACCTACCGGCTCAACGGCACCGACGGCGTCGAGGCGATCCGCACGGCCATCGACGGCGGCTGGACCCTGCTGGACTCGGCGTTCAACTACGAGAACGAGGGCGCCGTGGGCAAGGCGGTGCGCGACTCCGGCCGCCGCGACGACCTGGTCATCACCTCGAAGCTGCCCGGCCGGCACCACGCCCACGACGAGGCGATCACCACGATCGAGGAGAGCCTGCTGCGCACCGGCCTCGACGTCCTCGACCTGTACCTCATCCACTGGCCCAACCCCGGCGTCGACCAGTACGTCGAGGCCTGGGGCGCGCTCATCGAGGCCCGCGACCGCGGCCTGGTCAAGGCCATCGGCGTCTGCAACTTCGAACCCGAGCACCTCGACCGCCTGCGGGCCGAGACCGGCGAGCTGCCTCAGGTCAACCAGATCGAGCTGCACCCCTACTTCCCGCAGGCCGAGCTGCTGGCCTACGGCGCCGAGCACGGCATCATCACCGAGGCCTGGACGCCGCTGGGACGCGGCAACGACCTGCTCGACCACCCCGTGCTCGCCGAGGTCGCGGCCGCCCACGACGCCACTCCCGCGCAGGTCGCCCTGGCCTGGTCGATCGCGCGGGGTGCGCTGCCGTTGCCGAAGGCGGCCGGGCCGCAGCGGCAGGCCGAGAACCTCGCCGCGGCCGACCTGGCCCTCACCGCCGACGAGGTGGACCGCATCACCGCGCTGGGCCGGCCCGACGGCCGCACCTACGACCAGGACCCCACGCGCTACGAGGAGTTCTGACCTACCCGACCCTGGCCAGGTCGTCGACCACCCGGGTCAGGGCCCGCACGACCGGGGCGCCGGGCATGCGGGCGGCGATCGCGTCGCGGCAGGCTGCGTAGTACCAGCGCAGCCCGTCGCGGCCGCCGGCGAACCGGGTGAAGAACTGCGGGCCGTAGGTCGCGGCGTCGGCGGCGATGCGCGACCCGTTGTGCACCTTGTCGCAGGCGGTGACCAGCAGGGCGTCGTCGGGCTTGTTCACCAGCGTTGCGACGTAGGCCTCCTTGCGTCGCCGCCACGGCAGCTCGGCCGACCCGTCGTTCGGGTTGTCACTGCACGCGGCGACCATCGCGGCCACCGCCGCGCCGAACTCGGCCTCGATCGACGCCAGGACGGCGGGCCCCTGCCCCGCGGGGGCGTCCTCGACGGCGTCGTGCAGGAGGCCGGCGATCGCCTGGTCCTCGGTGCCGCCGTGCTCGAGCACCAGCGCGCTCACCGACAGCAGGTGCGAGAGGTAGGGCACCTGCGAGCCCTTGCGCAGCTGCGTGCGGTGGTGGTCGGCGGCCATCGCCAGCGCCCGGTCGTACCGGGGGCCCAGCGGCCCCGCGCCCAGACGCTGCCAGTCCTCGAGCGTGCTCACGGGCCCGACGCTAGCGGCCCCCCCCGCGAACGGGTGAGGACCGCTCAACCGCGGTGGCGCCCGCCCCGATCACACCGGGACCGGAACCCCTCACCTGGAGCACCCCGTGGACCGACCCGCCGACACCGTCTCGACCCGCGTCCTGCTGTGGGGCGTCGTGGCCCCGCTGCTGCTCGGCTCGTTCGTCCCCCCGCTGTCCGCGCTGGCCACCCTGTGGTTGCTCATCGGGTTGGGCACGCTGGTCGTGCAGGCGGTCGGTGCGCTCGTGCGCCGGGCCGACCCGGGTGAGGACGACGTCAGCACCGACCTGGACGACGACCTCCACGAGCAGCTGCGCGCCGCCTTGCCGGTGCCCACCGCCCCCGGACGCTGGTGGAACCGCCCGCTGGAGGACCCGAACACCGCCGCGGCCCGCGCCGGCAGCTGGGGCTGACCGACCCGCGACACGCCGCGGGCGCACCGTCCGTCGTCGGCTACTCGCCGTCCAGCCAGCGCTCGACGGCGTCGAGGTGCTCGTGGGTGAGCCCCTCGGCCAGCTCGGGGGCCACCACCAGCACGTGGCCGTGCTCGGCCAACCAGGCCTGGGTGTCCTCGGCCTGCAGTGCGAGGTCGTCGTCGACCCAGACGACCCGGCGGTTCGGGTCCTCGTCGACCACCGCGCGGGCCGCAGCCAGCTTCCACCAGCGCGGGGCGCCGGCCAGGGTGCCGGTGAACCCGGTTGGCCCGGCGCCGTCGGGGCGCTCGTGCACCCGCAGCCCGCGCGGCAGGCCCATCGGGTCGGCCAGCAGCTCGTCGGCGTGGCGCGCCCAGGTGGTCAGCCACTGCAGCTCCACCCGGCCGTCGCGGTGCCACTCGGCCAGCCGCCCGGTCACCGACGGGTCCCAGGACAGGGTGTAGCCGGCGAACACCCCCCGCTCGCGGCCCGGGGTCGTGCCGCCCACCGCGTTGAGGACGCCGTCCACGTCGAGCAGCAGCAGGGGCGGGAGCGCGGCGTCGGTCACGGTCAGTCCAGCGGGAGGCCCTGGGCGGCGCGCACCCGCGCCCGGGTGCGCAGCAGGTACTCCGCCTCCCAGTCGTCGAGCTCGTCGTCCACGGTCAGCTCGAGCCGGGTCAGCCCGATCGCCGTCCACCGGGCCGCCTGCTCCAGGTCACCGCCCACCTCGAACACCTCCGCCATCGCCGCGCACTCGGCCGGCGCGGGGCGCGACCGGCGGAAGTCCTCGGCCACCGCACGTGCCTCGTCGGGGCGGTCGGAGGCCAGCAGCACCGCCACGATCGAGCAGCGGACGTCGGGCTCCACGGTGCCGTCGGCGGCCAACGACCGGCGGAAGACGGCGAGCGCGGCGTCGGTCTCCCCGGCCAGGTCCAGGTGCCAACCCGCCTGGGCCAGCACCTCCGCGGTGGATACCTCGTCGTCGGGGTGCACCTCGGTCGCCCACCCCAGCAGGGTGTCGGCCAGCTCGCGGTGCGCGGCGGGGGAGCGGTGCCCCTCGGTGGCCTCGAGGTCGTCTTCGGTGAGGGGCGGGCGCACGGCCGCGACCCTAGCCGTGCCCCGTCCGCCCCCGCTCGGATGTGGCGCCGGGCGACGCGACCGCGGGTTGTTGACCGACCGGGACCGCCCGCGGTCCCTGCGCTGGTGCGCGGCCGGCTGGGGGAGCACCGGGGGCGGAGTGGCAAGCCGCACCGTCCACAGGGAGTTCCGACCCCCGCTCGACCTGCATAGACTCCGCGGACTGGTCGATGATCACGGGAGCGTGCGGTGCGTCGGAGCGGGTGGGTGACGGTGGTGGCCGTGGCTGGTCTGGCGCTGACCGGGTGCTCGGACCCGGGGACCCCCAGCGACACCCTGCCGACGGCGGCGAGCACGTCTGCCGAGCCCACGCTGGAACCCCTCGGCCCCGCCGACTTCCCCGTCCCACCCGAAGCCCGCGAACAAACCGAAGCCGGCGCAGCCGCCTTCGTTCGGTACTACATACAGCTGATAAACCGAGCGCAGAGTGATCTCGACGTTCAGTACTTGGATTCTTTTTCTCAGGGTTGTGAGACTTGCGCTGTTCTCAGTCAGGGCCTTCGCTCGTTGGCCGAGCAAAACTTCACCGTGCAAGGTGGCGCCATTTCGATCGTGTCCATTGCCCCGCCGACGCTCGACGGTGCGCAGGCCGAATTCGTCGTGTCGCTGGCGCAGGACGAGTTCACGGTGCTGGATGCGGCCGGTGCCGTACAACAAGCACTTTCAGCCCCAGCTGCCGAGTTCCCGGCCAGCGGCGGCCTGACCGAGTGGTCACCGCAGACCTCGTCATGGCAAATGACCCAACTGACAGTCGGCTGATGCGCCGCGCGATCGTGGCCGGGCTCGTCGCGTTGGCGTTGCTACCAGCTTTTGCCGCTCCGGCGCTGGCCGCCCCTTGTCCGAATCTGAGCTGTGTTGACGTCGGCGCTTCTGGGGGTTCCATTGGGATTGAGGCTGCGTTCGTATCGGCCCCGGGCGTCGTGCGAGTCGCGTCGAATTCGCCGCCGGCTCCGCCGCCTTATCGGTGGAGGCTGCAGACGCCATGTCAGGTTGATGACGTAAATCTCGGAGGTTGCACCCCGGGGGCGAACCCCTGTCCGACAGTTGAGGGCCGTGCAATCGGCCTGTACGTCGTTCAGCATCAGCGGCTCGCCACAGAGGGGGGTGGGCCGGTGGACGGTCAAGGACCCCCGCCCGGCGTAGCAGTCGGGGCGGGGTATGGGCCCTGGGTGACAGAGGGGACAACCTGCGTCGACGTCACGGAGCTGAACCCGGCGCCGACGCCGGCGGAGGTGTTCCAGTACTTCAAGGCGCTGCCGCTGCCGCAGTTGACGACGTCCGTTCAGCCGCCCGGGGGCACCGTCCTGGTCGGGCTGCCGACCATCTTCTTCACCGACGCCCCGGTGGAGCAGGTGTTCACCGTCGACATCCGCGGCTTCCAGGTGGTCATCACCGCCGAGGCGCGGGAGTTCACCTGGCACACCGGCGACGGCGGCGCGGTCGTCACCTCCGAGGGACCCGGCGCTCCGTACCCGGACCAGACGGTCACCTACGACTACACCTCGGGTACCTACGACAGCTACCTGACCGTGACCTGGGGCGGCACGTTCACCGTCGACGGCAGCGCCCCGGTCGAGGTGGCCGGCACGACCACCACCGACGGTCCCGTCGTCCAGCTGGTCGCGGTGGAGGCGCGCGCCGTCCTCACGAACCCCTACGACTGACACCGTCCGCACCGGCCCGGGCCGAACGGCAGCAGTGCGCGGTCAGCCCGTGAGCTTGTCCAGACGGGCGGCGAGGGCGGCGCGGCGGTGGGCGTTGCCGTGCAGGTCGACGTAGCGCTGCCCGAAGCCGGCCAGCAGGGCGTCGTCGAGGCGGCGCACGGCACCGGGCGGGTAGCGGTACCCCATGCGCTCGGCGATGCCGACCTCGTCCGCCGTCCGCAGCACCTCGCCCAGCTCCACCAGCGACGTGATGCCCAGCTCCAGCAGCAACCCCGAGATCCAGTCGTAGTGGTCGGGGCGCGACCACCCGGCGTCGGCGTACTGCCCGGCCAGGAAGGCGCCGAGCTCGCGGGGGGCGATGCGCGGGTCGTCCGGGTCGTCCTCGGCGGCCGCGGCCACGGGGGAGCGCAGCCGGTCGCGGATGGCGGTGAACTCCTGGTCGGCCAGCTCCAGCAACCCGGCGGCGAGGGTGAACCGGCGGTCGAACTCCGAGGCGTGCTCGGCCGGCACGGTGCCCTTGTAGCGGATGTCGTGCTCGAACTCGGCCCACGCATGCTGCAGCACGGTGCGCACCTGCACCTGCACCCGCCGGTCGACCAGGGCCGGCCACTCGGCGGCGCGGGCGGCGTCCAGCCCGATCTGCAGGTGCCGGCTGGAGTAGCCGAAGCGCCCCTCGCGCGCGGTCTGCGAGCCCAGGTCGCGGTCGTCGTGCACGACCACCTGGTCACCGAGCAGGTCGGCGACGGCGACCACGTCGCTCTGCACGTACAGGATCACCCGCACGCCGACGGTGTCCCCGATGTCGCGCGCCGGGTCCGGGTACAGCCGCACGCCGTCGACCTCGCGGGTCGCCTTCTCGGCGAAGGAGGCGACCGTCTTGGCCCGCCCGGTGATCGACAGGTAGTTGATGCCGGCCTCGTCGAGCAGCCCGGTGACCAGCGCGAGCGCCTGCTCGGCGGCCGCGGCGGTGCCGGCGAACCCGTCGGCGTAGGCCTGGATCGCCGCCAGCGCCGGGTCGACCGCGACCGGCGCCGGCCCGGGCACCAGGTCCGGGGGCAGCGTCGGGGTCACGATCGCCCCCTCGGCGGCGTTGCCGTAGGTGGTCACCTCCTCGGGACGACGGACGGCGATCCACCCCGTGTAGGCGCACACCACCGCGTCGACCTGGTCCTCCACCACCCGCAGCTCGCTCTTGCGCGTGGCGTTCTCCACCGCGGTGCGCAGGGCCACCCACGCGGGGCCGAGGTGCAGCTCGGGCACGCCCTCGAGGTGGCCCATCAGCACCAGCAGCTCGGCGCGCAGGCCGTCGACGGTGCGCCCGGGCTTGTTCTTGTACTTCAGCGTCCGGCCCAGCCGGAACAGCGCCACCGTCGCCGCGTGCGGGTAGACCTCGACCGCGCGCCGCGCGCGACCCGAGCGCGGGTCGGGGTCCAGGCCCAGCTTGCGCACCAGCCGACCACCCCGGGTGTCGCCGTCGGTGAACTCGGGCTTGCCCTGGTTAGTGGGGTGCGCCCCGGCCTGGAACTTCGCGAAGTCGGCGTTCAGCTCGCGCTCGGCCCGCCGGTTGCCGGTCTCGTTGGTCACCAGCAGCGGTGCGTCGATCGCGACGATGCACGGACCGGCGACGTAGGGCTCCAACGCGGCCAGCACCTCGTCGTCGGTGCGGACGGCGCTGACGTGCACCAACCGGCCGCCGTCGTCGAGTACCGCCAGCCCGGTCGGCTTGCTCAGGCCCCAGGCCAGGTCGATCCCGATGTGGTGCACGCGCCCACCCTGCCTTGTCGGGAACGGAGGTGGTGGCCGAGGGTCAGGAATGTCGGGGGCCCGTGGCACAGTCCGGTTCGTGGCTCAGGGAGACGACGCTGACCGCGGGCCGGTTCGGCACCGGGTGGCCGGTTTGCTGCCGCCCAGGCGCTGCACGGAGACCCGCGTCGACCAGGTGCCCGCCGCGACGGCCCAGCAGCTCGATGCATCCGACCCGCAGGTCGTCGATCTGCTGCGTGATGAGGCCGGACGCCGGCTGGACCAGCAGCACGCCACGATCACCCAGCTCGACACGAAGGCTGCGGGGCTGGTCGCAGCCGGCATCGCGCTGGCCTCCTACCTGTTGGCCACCGACACCGCAGGCTTCGTGGTGGCGGCGGCGCTCGTGGCTCACGCCGGCGTGGTGATCATGGGCCTAGCTGCACTGGCTGCACGCAGCTGGAGCAACGCCCCCGCCCCGGACAAGCTGCTCGCACTGCTCGACAAGCAGCCGCGACAGGTGAGTGATGTCGTGCTCCGCGCCAAGGTGCAAGCCTTCGCCGAGAACGCACCCAACCTGGTCGCCAAGTCCGACTGGGTGAAGTTGGCCACGTGGTGCTTGGGGCTGGCGATGGTTTTGACCTGCACTGCTCGGCTGACGTGAGGAGATGAGCCGGTGACCGAGCCTGACCGTTCAGAGTCCGCCCCCGACGAGGAACCTGCGGAGGTCACACCGCAGGCGTTGGTCGACACGGAGGAGAAGTCGATGCCTGGCCCGGGCGACATGGTCGACCGGGCAGAGTTCAGCCAGCGCGACGACGGCGATGTCCTCTACGGGTGATCGGTGCGGACGGCGCTGACGTGCACCAGCCGGCCGCCGTCGTCGAGCACCGCCAACCCGGTCGGCTTGCTCAGGCCCCAGGCCAGGTCGATCCCGATGTGGTGCACGCGCCCACCCTGCCGCATGCCTCCCCCGCCCGGGTGACCGCCGGTCAAGGCGACCGACGACGACGTCGATGGGCGCGCGTGAGGACACCGACGGCGCGCACCAGCTCCGCGGTCATGGCCCAGACCATGGCCGTGCTGTGGGCCGGCGCCTCCGTCGCCGGGGCCCTCGTCGCCTGGGACCTGGAGTACGACCTCGTCCGGGCCGTCGCGATGGGTGTCCTGCTGCTCGTCGGGTTCGGCGGCACCGCCCTGCTCGTGCTGGTCGGTCCCCGGTTGCGCCGGCGGGTGCTCGGTGCGCTCGTGCACACCGGGGGCGTCTGCCTCGGGCTGGCCCAGCTGGTGCCCGATCAGCCCCAGGCCGCGCTCGCGGTGTCGGTGCTGCTGGGCCTGGTCGTGGTGGAGGTCAGCTACTTCTTCCCGGTGGCCTGGGTGCGCCGGCACATGCCCGCCCTGGTGCTGCTGTCCAACGTCACCCTGCTGCTGCGCGGCGACGTCCACGTGGCGACCGTCCTGGCCCTCGACGCGATCCTGCTCGCCCTCGGGGTGGTGACCGCCCGGTTGTCCGAGCGCGCGCTCGGTGCCCGCCGCGACCCCCTCACCGGCCTGCCCAACCGGCGCAGCACCGACGACCGGCTGCAGGACCTCGTGGCCGCCGACGGCACCTTCTCGGTGGCCCTGCTGGACCTGGACCACTTCAAGGAGGTCAACGACCTCGCCGGGCACGAGGCCGGTGACCGGGTGCTGCTCCGGGTCGCCGCGGTGCCGGCCCGGGTGCTGCCCGCCGGCGCGGTGCTGGCCCGGCAGGGCGGCGACGAGTTCGTGCTGCTGCTCCCGGGGCGGTCGGGGGAGCAGGCGGTGACCGACGTGTGGCGCGTCTGCGACCACCTGGCCGGCATCGGGCTGTCGTGCGGGGTCGCCGAGCACCGCCCCGGCGACACGGTGGCGCAGACGCTGCGCCGCGCCGACGGTGCGCTCTACGCGGCGAAGTCGGCCGGGCGCGGCCGGGTCGAGCTCGCCGCCGGGGCACCGGCATGAGCGGGCGCGCACCCGAGGTGGCCACCTCGCGGGTCATGGCCGACACGCTGGCCCTGTTCTACGTGCTCGGCGGGGCGTGCGGCCTGCTCGGCGTGGCCGGCGGCGTGCCCGACGGACCCCGCCGCTGGGCCGTGGCGGGGCTGGGTGCCACCGCCGTCCTGAGCGGCCTGGCGCTGGCCCGGTGGGGGGCCCGGATTCCCCGGCCGTTCTTCCACGTCCCGGTGGCCGCGGCGACCGTGCTGATCGCCCTGGCCGCGTTCCTCGCCCCCGGGGACGTCGCGGCGGTGGTGTTCGCCGCCATCATCACCTTCGTCGGCGTCGACGCCGTGTTCTTCTTCCCGCTGCGCTGGGCGGTGGCCCACCTGGTCGGGGCCGAGCTGCTGGTGCTGCTGGCACTGCTGCTGCGCGGCGACGTCCGGCCCACCACCGCGGCCGCGGTGCTCGTGGCGGTCACCACGGTCGGCCTGGTCACCCGTCGGCTGGTCGCCGAGGCCTCGCGGGCGACCGTGGACCCGCTGACCTGGCTGGTCAACCGACGTGGCTTCGACGAGGCGCTGCGCGAGCTGGTCCGCCCCGGCGCCGTGCTCTCGGCGGCGCTGCTGGACCTCGACCACTTCAAGCAGGTCAACGACACCGGAGGGCACGCCGCGGGCGACGAGCTGCTCCGGCGGGTCGCCCAGGCCTGGCGTGCCGACCTGCCGCCCGGTGCGGTGCTCGCCCGGCACGGCGGGGACGAGTTCGCCCTCCTGCTCCCCGGGTGGGCCGGCCCGCGCGCCCTGGCCCTCGTGGACCGGCTGCGCGCCGCGACCGCGGGTGTCGGCACCTCGTGCGGGGTCGCCCAGCTGGGCCCCCGGGAGAGCGGGGCCCAGCTCATGCGCCGGGCCGACCGCGCGCTCTACGCGGCCAAGGAGGCCGGTCGGGGACGGGCCGAGCTCGCCGTCCAGGCGGTGGACCCGAGGACGGCCCGCCGTGACGGCGGAGGTGCGCGGGTCGGCTGAGGCGGTCCTGGCCCCGTCGTCCGGACGTCGGGGTGGCGTCGGTCGTAGGACCGTCGTCCCGGACGTGGCACCGTGTCCCGGTGCCACCGACCCGCCCCCGTGTCCCCAGCGTCAAGGACATCCCGGTGGCCCCGCCGCCGGGGCCGCAGGACGCCGTCGACCCGCGCAGCGCCGAGCACGCCCGGCTGGCCGAGTCCACCGACCAGAACTCGCCGTGGCGCATGTGGGGCCCCTACCTGGCCGGCCGGCAGTGGGGCACGGTCCGCGAGGACTACTCCGCCGACGGCGACGCCTGGGCAGGGTTCCCGTTCGACCACGCGGTGGCCCGCGCCTACCGGTGGGGTGAGGACGGCCTCGGCGGGTTCTGCGACCGCTACGGCTTCCTCAACTTCTCGGTCGCGCTCTGGAACGGCAAGGACCCGATCCTCAAGGAGCGGCTGTTCGGCCTGACCAACGACGAGGGCAACCACGGCGAGGACGCCAAGGAGCACTGGTGGGCCGTCGACGGCACGCCCACCCACTCGTGGGTGCAGTGGCTCTACCGCTACCCGCAGGCCGAGTACCCCTACGCGAAGCTGCGGGAGGAGAACAGGAAGCGCTCGCGCATGGAGCGGGAGTACGAGCTCGCCGACACCGGCGTCCTCGACGAGGACCGCTTCTTCGACGTCCAGGTCACCTACGCCAAGGCCGACCACGACGACATCTGCATCACCGTCACCGCCACCAACCACGGGCCCGACCCCGCCCCGCTGCACCTGCTGCCGCAGGTCTGGTTCCGCAACACCTGGTCCTGGGGCGGGGACAAGCGCCAGGGCCACCTCACCCAGCTGCTGGCGCCCACGCTGACGGCGTCCGGGCTGGAGGCCGTCGAGGCCGAGCACGGCTTCCTCGGCCGGTACTGGCTGGCCGCCGAGGGCGCACCGAAGGTGCTGTGCTGCGACAACGAGACCGACAAGGTCACGCTGTTCGGCGCCTCCCGCAACGACAGCAAGTACCCCAAGGACGGCGTCAACCGCCGCGTCGTGCACGGCGACAAGAGCGGCATCAACCCCAGCGACTCGGGCACCAAGGCCGCGTTCTGGTACCGCTGGGACTCAGTCGGCCCGGGTGAGACCGTCACCGTCAAGCTGCGGCTGACCACCGACGAGCCCTACGACGGCATGTTCGGCGAGTCCTTCGACGCCACCGTCACCGACCGCCGCGCCGAGGCCGACGCCTTCTACGCCACCGTCATCCACCCCGGCCTGTCCGACGAGGACCGGCATGTCGCCCGCCGCGCCTACGCCGGCCTGCTGTGGACCAAGCAGCTGTACCGCTTCGACGTCTCGCAGTGGCTCGACGGCGACCCCGACATCCCCGCGCCCGCCGACCGGGCGAAGAAGGGACGGCGGAACACCACGTGGCGGCACGTCGCACTGGCCGACGTGATCTCGATGCCCGACGAGTGGGAGTACCCCTGGTTCGCCGCCTGGGACACCGCCTTCCACACCATCCCCCTGGCGCACGTCGACCCCGACTTCGCCAAGGAGCAGCTCGTGCTCATGTGCCGCGAGTGGGCCATGCACCCCAACGGCCAGCTGCCGGCCTACGAGTGGGCCTTCGGCGACGTGAACCCGCCGGTGCACGCCTGGGCCGCCTGGCACGTCTACCGCATCGACGGCTACCGCGACCGCGAGTTCCTCGTGCGGGTGTTCACCAAGCTGCTGCTCAACTTCTCCTGGTGGGTCAACCGCAAGGACGCCGACGGGTCCAACGTCTTCGAGGGCGGCTTCCTCGGGATGGACAACATCGCGCTGTTCGACCGCTCCGCGCCGCTGCCCCCGGGGTACCGGTTGGAGCAGAGCGACGCCACGAGCTGGATGGCGTTCTACTGCCAGCAGATGTTCAAGATCGCCCTGGAGCTGTCGCGGTACGACAAGGCCTGGGACGGGACGGCGACGAAGTTCCTCGAGCACTTCCTGTCGATCGCCGAGGCCATGAACGCCTTCGGCTCCAACGAGGTGTCGCTGTGGGACGAGGAGGACGGCTTCTTCTACGACGTCCTCGTGGCCCCCGACGGCGAGGGCCAGCCGCTGAGGGTGCGCTCGATGGTCGGCCTGCTGCCCATCCTGGGCGTGACCGAGGTGCCGCACTGGATCACCCACGAGGTCCCCGACGTCACCGAACGGCTGCGCTGGCTGCAGCGTCGCCGTCCCGAGCTGGTCGCCCCGCTGCGCAGCCGCTCGGCCCCCGACGGCCGCAAGATGCTGCTCTCGCTGGTGGACAAGGACCGGCTGCGCCGCATCCTGACCCGGATGTTCGACACCGAGGAGTTCCTGTCCCCGTTCGGCATCCGGTCGCTGTCGAAGTCCACCGGTGAGGTCATCGCCAAGGTCGGTGGCCGCGACGCCCGCATCGAGTACGAGCCGGGGGAGTCGCGCACCGCGCTGTTCGGCGGCAACTCCAACTGGCGCGGGCCGGTCTGGTTCCCGGTGAACGTGCTGCTGGCCGACAAGCTGCGCACGCTGGGCCGGTTCTACGGCGACTCGTTCACCATCGAGCTGCCCACCGGCTCGGGCAACCAGTGCACGCTGGTCGACGCCGCCGACCTCATCGACAACGGGCTGACCGCCTTGTTCCGCCCGGTCGACGGCAAACGCCCCGCCGACGGCGACCGCATCGAGTCCTCGGACTCCCCGCTGTGGCGCGAGCACCCGACGTTCAGCGAGTTCTTCGACGGCGACACCGGCGAGGGCCTGGGCGCCACCCACCAGACCGGCTGGACGGCGCTGGTCGCCCACCTCCTCAACCCCCGGCTGCCCCCCGACCCCCGCTGGAGCTGACGCCCCGCCCGCGCCGCCCGCCGCCCGCCCGCGCCCGCCCCGCCGCCCGCCCCGCCCCGCCCCGAAGCTGGCATGGGAGCCCATGCACCCGGTGATGGGGCCCGTGGCCGGGTGCAGGGGCTCCCATGCCGGGGGTGGCCGGGGGCGCCGGGGGAGGCCGGGTGGCCGGGGGCGCCGGGAGGCCGAGACCCCGAATGCGGTCGAGTGGCGTCTCAGGGTCCAGGTCGCGCCGATCTGGGACCCTCAGCCGCCACTCGGCGCGGCGGACCCCGGGAAGGCACTGCGCCCCTCCGGGGTTCACCCGGCGTGCCCACCGCTGACGTGCCCCTGCGCAAGCTCGGCTTCCTCACCATCGGGACCTTCGACGGCGACGACCCGCGCCCGGGCATGGAGGCCCTGCTCACCCAGATCCAGCTGGGGGAGGACCTCGGCTTCGACTCGGCGTGGCTGCGGCACCGGCACCTGCAGCACGGCGTCTCCTCACCCGTCGCGATCATGGCCGCGGCGTCGCAGCGCACCTCCCGCATCGAGCTGGGGACGGCGGTCACCCCGCTGGCGTGGGAGAACCCGCTGCGGCTGGCCGAGGACCTCGCCACCGTCGACCTGCTGAGCGGCGGGCGGGTCAACCCCGGCATCAGCGTCGGCCCGCCCATGCGCTGGGACGACGTCAAGGACGTGCTCTACCCCGACACCGCCGACGTCGAGGACTTCAGCTACACCCGCGTCGACCGCTTCCTGCGCGCGGTGGGGGGTGAGCCGGTGGCGACGGCCGGCACCCAGGGCATCGAGGTGTTCTCCGACCGGGTGCAGCCGCACAGCCCTGGTCTGCGGGAACGGGTCTGGTACGGCGCGGGCAGCCTGCGCTCGGCCACCTGGGCCGCCGAGCAGGGCCTGAACCTGCTGACCTCCAGCGTCGTCACCGGGGCGACCGGCACCGACTTCGCCGCCATCCAGGGCGAGCAGATCGCTGCCTACCTCGACCGGAACCCCGACGGGCGGGTGTCCCAGGGGCTGGTCGTCGTCCCGACCGACACCGCCACCGCCGCGCAGCGCGAGAAGTACGCCGCCTACGCCGCCGCCCGGCTGCCGCGCACCCGCGAGCCGCAGGGCCCGGGCAAGTTGTTGTTCGCCCCCGACCTCGTGGGGACGTCGGAGCAGATCGCCGAGCAGCTGCACGCCCACGCCGGCTTCCGGCAGGTCACCGAGGTCGCGTTCGCGCTGCCGTTCAGCTTCGACCACGAGGACTACGTGCAGATCCTCACCGACACGGCCACCCGGCTCGGTCCTGCCCTGGGCTGGCAGCCCGCCGGCTGATCACTCCAGCAGACCCCGCAGCACGGCGGCGAAGGCCACGGCGTCGCCGCCCTGCTCGGTGACGAAGCCGCCGTGCCCGCCGGGGAACTCGACCAGCGGGACGCCCACGTGTGCCGCCTCCGCGCGTGACGTGCGCCCGGTGAGGACCTGCTCGCCCGACCACGCCCCGACCCCGATGCGCACCCGGCCGGGAGGCAGCGCGGCGGCGTCGAGCCGGTAGGTGCACACGCTCTCGATGCCCAGCAGCATGCGGGCCATCGCGCGCTGGTCGGCCTCCGAGGGCGCCGGTGGCGGGGGTGCGTCGGGGGCGGGCTCGGGCAACGCGAACCCGGCGACCGCGGCGAAGGCACCCATCGCCGCGCCCGCGCCGTGCTCGCGGTGGGTGGCGGCGACCTCGGCCAGCTGCGCGCGGACGGCGTCGGCGTCGGCCAGGTGCTCGACCAGCGGCGGCTCGTGCGCGACCACCGTGCGCACCTGGTCGGGGTGGGCCGCGGCCAGGGCCAGCGCGGTGATCGCGCCGCCGCTGGAGCCGAACACGTCGGCCGGGCCCTGACCCACCGCGGCGAGCACGCGGGACAGGTCCTCGGCCAGCACGTCGACGTCGGGGGGCTGCGTCGGATCGGGCATCGGGCTGCCCCCGGTGCCGCGCGGGTCGTGCAGCACGACGGTGCGGTCGGGGAACTGGTCGGCCAGCGCGCGGAACCCGTCGGCGGTCATGGGGTGCCCGACCATGAGCAGCACCGGCCCGCTGCCGTGGACCTCGTAGGAGAGCGTCGCGCCGGGGGCGTCGAGGGTGTGCGTGGTCGGGTGGGTCATGGTGGGGGAGACCGTAGGGCGGTTCCGGACTCATCGGTGAGGATGGACGCGTGCCTCCTCGCCGCAGTGCCGGGATCCTGCTGTTCCGCCGGACGCCCCAGCTGCAGGTGCTGCTGGGCCACATGGGTGGGCCGTTCTGGGCCCGCAAGGACGACCACGCCTGGTCGATCCCCAAGGGCGAGCACGGCGAGGAGGAGGACGCCGAGACCGCCGCCCGCCGCGAGTTCGCCGAGGAGACCGGCCACCCCGCCCCGGCCGGGCTGATCCCGCTCGGCGTCGTCCGCGGCTCGAAGGTGCTCACGGTCTGGGCAGCCGAGGGCGACCTGGACGCCGACGCGGTCGTCAGCAACACCTTCGAGCTCGAGTGGCCACCGCGCTCGGGCCGGTTGCAGACGTTCCCCGAGCTCGACCGGGCCGCGTGGCTTGACCTGCCCACCGCGCGCACCAAGCTGGTGAAGGGCCAGCTGCCGTTCCTGGACCGGCTGGCCGAGCTCGCCGGCGCGTGACCTGGAGCACTCCCGCTCGTTGGTGCGGGTGACCGTCACGGACAACCGACACCGGAGTCGCCCCCATGTCCCGTCGCCTCGCCCTCGCCGCGCTCACCGCCGGCACCGTCGCCCTCGGCGCCACCCCCGCCCAGGCCGCACCCGAGGTCGGGGACCTGACCCCGGCCACCGCCGTCCCGGCGCCCACCGCGCAGGTCGACCCCTTCTACGACCCGCCGGCACCCACCGGGGCGCCGGGCACCGTGCTGCGCACCCGGCCGGCCGCCGTCCCGCTGGCCGGCGTGCTGCCCTTCACCGCGCAGACGGTCCTCTACACCTCCACGTCGGCGACCGGGGACCCGCAGGTCGTCTCCGGCACCGTCTTCACCCCCACCCTCTCCAGCCGCGCCGGCACGGTGCTGACCATCGCCCCCGGCACGCAGGGCCTGGGGCCGCAGTGCGCGCCGAGCAAGCAGTTCGTCGCCGGCACCGAGTACGAGTCGGCGGCGGTCGCGGCCGGGCTGGCGCAGGGCTTCACGGTCGCCGTCACCGACTACGACGGCTACCTGAACGGTGGGTCGCCGACCTACACGACCGGCCCGTCGATGGCCCACGCCGTCCTCGACCTGGCCCGCGCCGCCTCCGCCGTCCCGGGTGCACGCAGCACCGACGCCTCGCCGGTGCTGCTGCAGGGCTACTCGCAGGGCGGCGGGGGCGCGGCCTGGGCGGCCTCGCTCGCGCCGCAGTACGCCCCGGAGCTGCACGTCACCGGCGCCGCCGTCGGCGGCGTCCCGGCCGACCTCGGTGCGCTCGCGCAGAGCCTGGACGGCGGTCCCGCGGCCTACTTCGGGCTGCTGGGCGTCATCGGGCTGGACGCCGCCTACCCCGACGCGATCCGGCTCGACGAGCGGCTGAACGACCGCGGACGCCAGGTCGTGGCGCAGCTGCGCAGTGAGTGCGTCGGCGGTGCAGGCACCCTCACCACTGCGTTCACGTCGGTGGGCGACTACACCGCCGACGGGTCGACGCTGGAGCAGCTGCTCGCCGAGCCCGACATCGCCGCGGTCATCGCCGAGAACGACCTCGGGGCTCGCCCGGCGCCGACCGTCCCGGTCTACCAGTCGCACGCCGGCGCCGACGAGATCGTGGCCCTGGGCCAGGCGCAGGAACTCCACCGGAGTTGGTGCGCGGCCGGCGCGACCACCCGGCTGGACGTGCTGCCCGCCGAGCACGTGACCGGGCTCCCGCAGAGCCTGCCGCTGTTCAGCGCCTGGCTGGGGGCGGTGTCCCGCGGGCTGCCGGTGGTGCCCGCCTGCTGACCGGCGCGACGTCCCTGTGTCGACGTGGCGTCATGTCGACACCGAAGACCGCGATGAGCGACGCCCGCCGGGGCGGTCTGCACCGCATGGACCCCACCGCGCTGTTCACCCTCGTCGACCGGCACGTCGCCGAGGGTCGGTACCCCGGCGCCGTCGTCGCCGTCCGGCAGGCCAGGACGACGACGGTGCACGCGGCCGGCACGCTCGCCGTCGGCGGGGACGACCCGGTGACCCCGCAGACGCCGTTCCGGCTGGCCTCGCTCAGCAAGCCGTTCGGCGGCCTGTTGGCGCTGGCGCTGGCCGCCGACGGTGTCCTGGACCTGCACGCCGGTGCGGCCCGCTGGCTGCCCGAGCTGGCCGCACCGCGAGTGCTGCGCCACCCGGACGCCGAGCTCACCGACACCGTCCCGGCGCAGCGGCCGATCACGGTGCGCGACCTGCTGCACATGACCTGCGGCACCGGCCTGCGGATGGACACCTCGCCGCTGGCGCACGCGATGTGGGAGCGGGGCGTCAGCCCCGGCCCGCTGCCCCCGGCGCTGGACCCCGACACCTGGGTGCAGCGGCTGTCCTCGCTGCCGCTGTCCGACCAGCCGGGGGAGGGCTGGCGTTACCACACCGGCAGCGACCTGCTCGGCGTCCTGCTCGCCCGGATGACCGGCCGGTCGCTGCCCGAGCTGCTCGTCGAGCGGGTCACCGGCCCGCTCGGCCTCACCGGCACCGGCTTCTGGTCGCCCGACCCGCTGCCCGTGCAGTACACCCCCGGCCCGGACGGGCTCGAGGTGCTCGACCCACCCGACGGCGTGTGGTCCCGGCCGCCGGTGTTCCCCTCCCTGGGCGGCGGGCTGGTGTCCACCGCCGCGGACGTGTGCGCCTTCCTCGGCGCGGTCGCCGACGACGCGCTGCCCGGCGGGGTGCGAGCCGCCGACGTCCTCCGCGACGGGCTCACCGACGGCCAGCGCGCCGCCGCGCAGGCCTTCCTCGGCCCCGGCCGGACCTGGGCCACCGGCAACTTGGAGGTCACCCTCGAGGTCACCGACCCGTGGACGACGCCCGGCCGGTTCGGCTGGGTCGGCGGCACCGGCACGAGCGGCTACGTCGACCCGACGCCGGACCTGGTCGCCGTCCTGCTCACCCAGCGGGTGATGACCGGCCCGCACGACGGCCCCGAGGAGTTCTGGCAGACCGCCCGCGACGCCGCCGGGCCGCCCACCCGCCGTTGATCACGGACCTGGGGCGGCCCCGACCCGGCGTGTCGGTGGCACAGGTCCGTGATCATCGGCGGGGGAGGGGGGCGCAGGTCAGGGGCGGCCGGCGTGCGGGACCTCCACCTGGGTGGTGAGCAGCACCGCCTCGCGGGCCGCGCGGCGGTTGTGCTCGAGGAAGTCCGGCGCGCAGCACAGCAGCAGGGTGCGGCCGTCGTCCCCACCCAGGGCGCAGGCGTAGACCCCCAGCCCGTCGGGGGCGCGGACCTCGTCGACCACCTCGCCGCCCTCGGCCACCCGCACCGCCCGGCCGCCGACCGCGTCGGCCACCCACAGGTGGCCCTCGGCGTCGCCGGTGCAGCCGTCGGGGGCGACCACGACCTGCCCGAGCACCTCGTCGAGGGTGCCGCCGGTGGGCACCGGGCCGAACTCCGCCCACACCCGGCGGTTCGACAGCGACCCGTCGGCGGCCAGGTCGAAGGCGGTGCACCGGTTGCCGAAGGTCTCCCCGACCACCAGCGTGCCGCCGTCCCCGGTGATGGCCATCCCGTTGGGGAACAGCAGGTCCTCCGCGACGACGGTGACGGTGCCGTCGGGGTCGACCCGCTTGAGCGACGCCGGGCCCGGCGCCCCGCCGCCCATGAGGTCGAAGCCGAAGTCGCCCACGAACACGTGCCCGGCGGCGTCGACCACCAGGTCGTTCAGCAGCCCGCCGCAGTAGGGCGCCAGTGCGGCGTAGGTGGCCAGCGTGCTGCTGTCCCACCGCAGGACCCGCTGGTCGGTCATCGAGACGACCACCAGCGAGCCGTCGGGCAGCCGACCCGACCCCGAGGGCTGCGTGTGCACCTCCAGGGCGACGGTCTCCTCGCCCGACGGCGTCACCCGGCTGACCGTGCCGCGGTAGAAGTCCGAGACCCACCAATGGCCCTGGTGCCACCGGGGGCCCTCGAAGAACGAACCGCCGGTCAGCAACGTCGAGAGCGTCATGGCCGGACCCTAGATGTGACCCACGACATCCTGCGCGCAGGGGCGGCGCGGACGGTCCGGTGCGCGACGGACCGGTTGGCGTGTGCACCTGCGGCCCCCGGCGCACCCGAGCACCTCCATCGTCGACACGACCTCAGGAGGCACCCCGTGGGGATGCTCAGCGGACTGCTCAAGGGCGCCGCGGCGCAGAAGCTCATCGCCGCCGCCCGCAAGCCCGAGAACCAGGCGAAGGCCAAGCGGTTCATCGCCGACGCCCGGGCCAAGCGGGGCCGCAAGGGCTGAACCGCAGTCCCCACGACCGGTCAGGGGGACCTCGGGCGTCAGCTGAACCGTTCGCGCAGGCGCTGCAGGGTGCCGTCGATGCCCTGCTGCGCCTTCGCGGGGAAGCCCAAGGCCCGCACCGGCAGGAAGGTCACCGCGTTGTAGCGGGAGGCGTCCCAGGTCTCGGTGACCCGGGTCCCGCCCTCGACCGGCTCCAGTTCGTAGCGCCAGCGGTGCGGCGCGAAGTGCTTCCAGGCGATCCGCCGGTCGGGCTCGAACTCGACCACCGTGTTCGTCGTCCGGTACTTCGCGCCCATCTGCATGGCCACCGAGAACGTCGAGCCCAGCTCGAGGCGCTCGGGTGCGTCCACGATGCTCTGCACGGTGCCCGACCCGTCGATCTCGGCGTGCCGGCGCGGGTCGGCCAGCAGGGTGAAGACCTCGGCCGGGGGAGCGGGGACGACGACGGAACCGGACGCGGTGCGGGCAGCCATGCGGGCAGGCTACGAGTGCGGGACGCTGTCGGCATGACCATCAGCCCCCGCGACCTCGAGGACGAGGTCACCCTGCAGGTGGCCGCGAACCGCATCGACTTCCTGGCCCGGCGCGACGCCGGCGTGGTCGAGGCGACGGCCCCCGACGACGCCGACGACTTCCTCGCCGACCTGCGCAACACCGGCACCTCGCTGGACCGGCACGAGGCCCTCGAGCTGCTGGCGCTCGGCGAGGTCGTCTACCGCAAGGCCCACGACAGCCGGCACCTGGGCATGCACGCGGCCCTGCGCGAGGGTGCCACCTGGTCCGACATCGCCACCGCCCTGGACGGCGACGCCGGCCTGGCCTGGGACGCCCACCAGCAGTGGATCGACGACCAGGCCCGACTGCACCGCTCGGACCCCACCCAGGGCCTGGACACCGGGTCCGCCGCGACCGCCCGTGACATCGCCGGCGGCCGCCCGTAGGGAATGCGGAGCGGGGGCGGCGCGCTGGTCCCCAGCAGAGACACCCTCTGCGAAAGGCCGTACCGATGTCGTTCCCGCTCTCCGTCCTCGACCTCGCCCCCGTCGCGCGCGGGGAGTCGGTGGGGCAGTCCATCGCGAACAGCGTCGCCCTGGCGCAGGCCGCGGAGGAGCACGGCTACACCCGGGTCTGGTACGCCGAGCACCACAACATGGACGCCATCGCCTCCTCGGCGACCAGCGTGCTCATCAGCCACGTCGGTGCGCAGACGTCGACGATCCGGCTGGGTGCCGGCGGGGTCATGCTGCCCAACCACTCGCCGCTGGTGATCGCCGAGCAGTTCGGCACCCTCGACGCGATGTACCCCGGCCGCATCGACCTGGGCCTGGGCCGGGCCCCGGGCTCGGACCAGAACACGATGTACGCGATGCGCACCGACCCGCGCTCCAGCGACCGCTTCCCGCAGGACGTGCTGGAGCTGCAGGCCTACCTGACCGGGGCCACCCGGGTGCCCGGCGTCGACGCGTTCCCCGGCAAGGGGTCCAACGTCCCGCTGTACATCCTCGGGTCCTCCACCTTCGGCGCCCAGCTGGCCGCCGCGCTGGGGTTGCCCTACGGGCACGCCTCGCACTTCGCCCCGCAGGCCCTGGAGGCGGCCGTCGAGCTCTACCGCCGCGACTTCCAGCCCTCGGCGCAGCTGGCCGCTCCGCACGTCATCGCCGGGGTCAACGTCGTCGCCGCCGACACCGAGGACGACGCCCGCGCCCAGTTCGCGGCCATGCGCCGGGACCGCGCGACCCGGCTGTTCGGCCGCGGCAAGGACTTCAGCGAGGAGGAGGCCGACCTGCTCATGGAGTCCGGCGCCGGTCGCCAGATCGACGCGATGCTGACCCACTCGGCGGTCGGCACCCCGGCGCAGGTGCGCGAGCAGCTGGTCGAGTTCCGCCGGTTCGCCGACGCCGACGAGCTGATCGTCGGGCACGCCTCGCCGACGGTGGAGCAGCGGCTGCGCTCGGTGCAGCTGCTCGCCGAGGCCCTGGCGACAGTCAGCGCCTGACGGTCACCACTGCGCCAGCTCGGCGCAGGTGGGGCACAGGGCGCCGAGCTCGCGCGGGTCCGGGGGCCACGGGACGTCGTCGTCGTGGGTGACCCAGGCGCCGCAGAGGGAGTTGCGGCGGCCGCCCGCGGCGCTGCCGATGGTGGCGTGCACGGGGCCGATCAGCGTCGGCCGCGCGCCGGCACCGACCAGCGAACCGACCATCACCTCGGCCCGCGCCGTGCCGTAGACGAACCCCATGCGCCCAGCGTGCCCCCGCGCGGCGGGCGCACCGGGGAGGTGCGCCGTGTCCCCGCGCCCCGTCGTCCCACCTGTCCCGACCGTCACACGAACGGGTGACGGAGAACACCGCTAGCTCCATGCTTGCTGCGGCTAGCACCAGGGAAGACTGTGGTCGGCCCACAGTCCACACCCCCAGGGAGATGTCATGGCCGACACGACCACGCTCACCGCCCAGCTGCGCGCCCTCCTCCTGCTCACCCAGACCGAGGAGCAGGTCGCCCGCACCCGCATCGCGCAGGCCCGCACCGAGGCCGTCCGTCGCGAACTGCAGCAGAACGCCGACAACGCATTTGCCCGCGCCGAGGACATCACCCGCGCGCTGCGCGACCTGGGCGGCGTGCCCGACGTCGTCACCCCGGCCCTCGGCCGGCTCGGCGCCATCGTCAAGGCCACGGTCGAGCAGGCCGGCCCGCTCGACGAGGCTCTGCTGTCCGACCTCTCGCTGGAGCACCAGCTGCTCGACCGCGCCACCTACCTCAAGGTGCTGGCCGAGACCGCCGAGCTGCCCCGCATCACCCGGCTGGCCGAGCGCCTGGTGGCCGCGCACACCGCCACCGTCGAGTGGCTCACCGTCGTGCTGGCCGAGACCGCGCTCGGCGGGCCCGCCGCGCTGCGGGCCACCCCGCTGCAGCGCGTCGCCGGCGGCGCCACCCGCCTGGCGGCCCTGCCCGCCCGCTACGTCGCCGACTCGGTCAACAAGGTCATCGACACCACCCAGCAGGCCGGCGACAGCGCCCAGGCCAAGATCAACGCGGCCGCGTCCCGGGCGACCACCTTCGCCGGCGCGGTGCGCGAGTCGCTCGCCGTCGGCCGCGACGCCTCGCTGAAGGAGGCCGAGCAGCAGGCCCGCCGCGAGGGCGCCCGCGACACCGCCGAGGCGCTGCACGGGACCCGTCGCGAGCTCGGTGCCCTCGAGGCCGGCGAGCTGCCCATTCCCTCCTACGACGAGCTGACCGTCGGCAAGGCCGTCGACGCCGTCAAGAAGCTGGACGACGCCGCCGACATCGAGGCGGTCATCCGCTACGAGGAGGCCCACAAGGACCGCGCGTCCGTGGTCTCCGCGGCGCAGACCCAGCTCGCCGCGCTGGCCAAGGAGGCCGTCGGCGTCAGCTGACGCGCCCGCACACCGGGGTGGGAGGTGGTCCCTGCCGGTGGGAGGTCGTCGCCGATGACCTCCCACCGTGCAGGACCACCTCCCACCCCGGCGCCGCTCAGTTGCCCTTGACGTTCACGACCTGGCGCAGCACGTGCCGCACCTCGACGAGGTCGGCCGCGTCGGCCATCACCTGGTCGATCGGCTTGTAGGCGTCGGGGTGCTCGTCGAGGAACGCGTCGGACTCGCCCCACGCCACCCCGGCCATGCGCGCGTCGAGGTCGGCCCGGTCGAACAGCTTCCGCGCCGCCGTCCGGCTGTGGCTCCGCCCGGCCCCGTGCGGGGCCGAGTGCAGCGACCGGACGTCGCCCTTGCCCGCGACGACGTAGGACGCCGCACCCATCGAGCCCGGGATCAGCCCCGGCTCACCGGGCCGCGCGGAGATCGCGCCCTTGCGGGACAGCCACACCTCGCGCCCGAAGTGCCGCTCGCGGGCGGTGTAGTTGTGGTGGCACCGGATCGCCTCCACGCGCTCGACGTCGGCCTGCAGGAACCGGCCGAGCTGGTCGAGCACCCGGTCCATCATCTCCTCGCGGTTGAGGTAGGCGAACCGCTGCGCCCACAGCAGGGCCTCGAGGTAGGCGTCGAACTCCGGCTCGCCCTCCACCAGGTAGGCGAGGTCCCGGTCGGGCAGCTCGACGAACCGCCGGCGGCACTGCTCGCGGGCCACCGCGATGTGCCGCTGGGCGAGCTTGTTGCCCACCCCGCGCGAGCCCGAGTGCAGGAACGCCCAGACCCGGTCGGACTCGTCGAGGCTGACCTCGATGAAGTGGTTGCCCGAGCCGAGCGAGCCCAGCTGCTGCGGCCAGTGCTTCGCGACGACGTCGGCCTGCTCGATGCCCGGCATCGCGCGCAGCTCGGCGATGCGCGGCTCGGCCGACGCGCGGGTCTTCTGGTTCCGGCCACCGGCTGACAGCGGGACCGAGCGGCTGATCTGCGCGTGCAGCGGCGACAGCTCGCGGCCGGCCAGGTCGTCGGCGGTGAACTGCGTCCGGACGGCGGCCATGCCGCAGCCGATGTCGACCCCGACCGCGGCGGGGATGATCGCGCCGTCGGTCGGGATGACCGAGCCGACGGTCGCGCCGAGGCCGAGGTGGGCGTCGGGCATGAGGGCCACGTGCGGGAAGACGAACGGCATCGTGGCCGTGCGCTGCGCCTGCTCGCGGGTGGTGTCCTCCAGGATGGACGCCCAGCTGAGCAGGCGTCCGTTGATGGTGTGCATGGTCCTTCCCTGGTCGATGGGGTGGGGGCCGGCGCCGGCCGGGGACGGAGTCAACCCGCTCGTGACGCTCCGCGCTCCTGGTTTTCCCGGCGTCCCCCGGGCGGCTGGACTCCGTCACCCAGGAGGGCCGTTTCGGCTTGATGACCCGGCGTGTCGGCCGACAACGGAGGGGTGAGCTGGGGAACACGACGCGCGCCGACACGGCTGGTGTCCGCGCTGGCCGACGGCGAGTCGGTCCTGGCGGTCAGCGAGTGCGTCCCGCTGTCGGACTCCCTCGACGTCCCCGTCGGCGACGACGCCCGCACCGCCGTCCTGACCGACCGCGCGCTCTACTGCTGCACGGTGGGCGGTGACGTCGTCCCGTTGCCCTTCGCCCGCATGCGCGAGCTGAACCGCCGCGGCTTCGCCCTGCTCTTCTTCCGCATCGACGACTCGCACGCCACCTGGGAGCTGCGCGACCAGCGGTTCGCCGCCAAGGCCGAACGCCGGTTCGCCCAGCACGGGCTGGCCGCGCACAAGGCATGGGTGGGCACCAAGCGCGAGCCGGGCCGGGAACCCGCCGGGTTCCGGCACCAGGCCCACCTCGACCTGCTCAACCGGCTCGCCGGCGGCGCCGAGTTCGTCGACGCGGTGGCCGACCAGCGCGTGCTGGTCGACCAGCTCGTGTGGACCGAGACCGGCGACCGGGCCTCCTGCCGGGCGGCGCTGCGACGGCTGACCACGGTGCATCGGCAGCTGCACGCCGACCTGGCAGTGATCGCCGAGGCGGCACCCTCGCTGGCCATGGCCCAGCACGCGCTCGTGCTCATCGACCAGCCCTCCCCGTGGCAGGGCGAGGTGGTCGAGACCCACGACGACGGCCCGACGGCGGCCGAGCTGGCCGGGCTCACGCCGGACGTCCCGTCCGTGTGGGCGGATGCCCGGCGCGAGACGGTCAGCTGACCCCGCTCAGCTGACCGTGACGCCCTTCCAGAACGCGACGCGGTCGGTGATCTGCTTCGCGGCCTCCTTGGGCTCGCGGTAGGTCCACGCGGCGTCGGTGTTGGTCTGCCCGCCCGCCTCGACCGAGAAGTAGCTGGCGTCGCCCTTCCAGGGGCAGTGGCTGGTGGTGTCGGTCGGGGTCAGCACGCCCTCGCGCACCGAGCTCAGCGGGAAGTAGGCGTTGCCCTCGACGGTGACGATGTCGTCGGACTCGGCGATGACGGTGCCGTTCCAGGTTGCGGTGGTCATGCCGTCGATCATCCGCGCCCCGGCCCCGCCGCGCAGCCGGTCAACGGGGCGCGGCCACCGCCTGGCCGGCGCCGAACCACGAGTGCGGCGCCCGGGTCTCGACCACCCGCTTGCCCAGCGGGAACAGCCCCACCAGGGCGAGCTTGAACGACGCCACTCCGAACGGGATGCCGATGATCGTCAGGCAGAACGCGATGCCCGACAGGATGTGCAGCAGCGCCAGCCACCACCCCGCGACGACGAACCAGGCGAGGTTGCCCAGCGCCGAGGCGAGCCCCGCGTGCGGGTCGGCGACGGTGGTGCGCCCGAAGGGCAGGACGACGAAGAACGCCAACCGGAAGGCGGCGATGCCGAACGGGATGCCCACCACGGTGAGGCAGGCCAGCGCGCCCGCGACGAGGTAGGCCAGCGCCAGGACCCAGCCCTGGAACACCAGCCAGACGAGGTTGAGCAGGAGCCGGAGTCCGTCCACACCACTGACCACGTGCGGCGACCCGGGACCGTTCCCGCAGACGGGTGATGCTGTGCGGCCCCGGTGTGCGGACTGGACGGTCCGGCAGGCATGATCGGCGGGCCCGTCGAACCCCTGGAGGACCTTCGTGACCACGCCCGGCTCAGGCGACCAGCCGCAGAACCCCGGCCCGAACTCCGGCCAGGGCTGGGGGCAGCAGCCGCCGTCCGGCTCGTCCGGCCCCGACCAGTCCGCGCAGTCGGGGCAGCAGTGGGCGCCTCCCGGTGGCCAGCCCCAGCAGCCGGGCCAGCCCGGTCAGTACGGCCAGCCCCAGCAGCCTGGCCAGCCCGGTCAGTACGGCCAGCCCCAGCAGTTCGGCCAGCCCGGTCAGCAGCCGTGGGGTGCCCCCGGCGCCCAGCCGCAGCAGCCGGCCAAGAAGTCGGGCCTGGCCCGCGTCCTGCCGATCATCGCCGGCGTCGTGGCCGTGATCGTGGTCGGCGTCCTGGTGCGCAGCTTCCTCGGCGGCGGCGCCCCCGAGGTCGGCGACTGCGTCCAGCAGGACGGGTCCTCCTACGACGTCGTCGACTGCGACTCCGACGACGCCCAGTTCCGCATCTTCGGCACCGACGACGACATGACCGAGTCCGAGTTCAGCGCTGCCCAGGACGTCTGCCTCGAGGCCGCCACGCAGTCGAACATCACCGACGGCGTCTCGCTCTGGTACGGCAACACCGGCGACGAGGGCCAGGTCTTCTGCGCCGAGACGCTCTGAGCCACCGCGCCACCGCGCCACCGCCCCGCAGCCCCCTCGGCTGCGGGGCGGTGGCGTGCCCGGGGATGCTCCTATGGATCGTCAAGTGGTTGCAGCGACCGATGTCGGGTTGATGATCAGGTAGTAGAGCTCGCGGGCGATCAGACGCTTGAGGCAGCGGATGATCTCCTTGGTCGACAGGCCTTC